>NZ_JACJEO010000001.1:0-280979 GCF_014164115.1 Pseudoalteromonas sp. SG45-2 | reverse complement strand
TAGACATAATGACTCCCACACGGTGTTAGCCTCCGCTTTTCGTGGGTTAGCTTAATTCAAAGCCAGAGCCATAATTAGTTTGTCAATTAACTAAACAGCAGAGGCTAACATGAATAAACATAGCATACTTTTTATCGGTCTTGATACACATAAAGAATTCAATGAAGTCGCCTATATTGAAGAACATAGAGGTGCGCAACCTGTTCATCTTGGCCGAGTTTCGTCTTCCAAAGTGGCCGTTCAAAAGCTTGTTCGTCAGTTCGAATCGAAATACCCTGGCGCAACACTTCATTTTGTTTATGAAGCAGGCCCATGTGGTTATTGGATTTACAGATTAATCACAAGCCTTGGCCATTGCTGTTATGTGGTTGCCCCGTCTCTTATTCCTAAAAAACCAGGCGAGAAGATTAAAACCGATAAACGTGATGCTCTTAAACTTGCTAAATTACTTAAGTCTGAAGATTTAACACCTATCTATGTTCCCGAGCCTGAAGATGAAGCCGTACGCGATTTATCTCGCGCACGCGAAATAGCCATGAAAGATTTAAAAGATGCTAAATATCAATTAAAAGCGTTGCTGCTTCGCAATAATATTAATTACAAAGGCACCGCAAATTGGTCACAAAAACATTTACGTTGGCTCACTGAGCTTGTGCTGCCACATCCCGCGCAGCACATTGTCTTACAAGAGTTTTTACAAACAATTACCGAGCGAATAAGCCGACTTGAAAGACTAGACAATGAACTAACACATCACGTCCATCAATGGCGTTATTATCCCGTTGTTAAAGCAATACAAGCAATGCGAGGTGTTCGCTTGTTGGTCGCCACCGGCGTTGTGGCTGAGCTTGGTGATTTATCGCGCTTCGACCATCCCCGTAAATTAATGAGTTATCTCGGTCTTGTACCCAGTGAACACTCGAGTGGTGGCAAACGCCATATTGGCGCTATCACAAAATGCGGAAACGGCCGAGCAAGACGCCTTCTCGTTGAAGGTGCACACACTTATCGGTATGCGGCAAATATATCGACAGATATGCAAAAACGACAAGAAGGTTTACCAAAGGACATTATTGATATTGCGTGGAAAGCACAACTTAGGCTCTGCAAGCGCTATAAAAAAATGATAGCCAAAGGGAAACACTACAACCTTGTTGTCACCGCAATTGCCCGAGAAATGATTGCGTACATATGGGCCATTGCAAAAGAAGTGGTACTTACGCCAGTGAACGCAAAACTTAGATTGGCAAGAGTACCCGCATGATAAACGAATTAGAGTTAATGCATGGGATCAAGCATCGGGTGTGGCACAACCACCGACGGCGTTAGGATGGCAATGCAGCTAACGCTGCATTGAACCACGAACATAGACTGAAGACAGGTGCCACGACGGAATAAGTAAGGTCTGCTCTGTTGCTAGAAATAGTAATAACCAACGAATATCAGCAAGATAACCGACGAAATTACTTGCTTCATCCTATGTATTAACTCGCTCTAATTCGAGCTGAAGTAATTATGGCTTAAAAAGTGAAGCAAGGATCAGTGTGCTTAACTTGACAGTGGGAGTCATACCAACACCCATTTAAGGGGCTGATAATAGTTTGCTAAAATGTGTAGCGAAGCGAAACTGAGCAAACTGTTAGCAGTCCCGCTTTAAATTCTTGTTAGTTGTGCTTTTAAACAGATCGAATTTAGAAATGATATAAATAGGCTCTTTTTTACTTTCTACTTTATAAAGATATTGATTTTTTAAAAAATTAGTTTTTTCTTTTATTAGGTTGATTTGCCCCCAAGGAATTAAAAATTTATTGGGAAATAGTAGAATCAACATCTTATTTTGACCTATAAACAAACCTTGTTTACATGGTTTTATATTTAGAAAATTTCTATATTCACTGTTTTTCTCCTGAGAAAAGTCCGCAACATTTGTCAGGTTAATACTTTTTGATTTAAAAAGTGAACGTTCAGAAATACATAAATCCGTTTTGTACTCTTTTGCTAGTTTAGGGTAAAATCCAACAATGCTTTGTACATAATTTACTAGAACAAAGAAGAATAAAAAAAGAATTAAACCTATGAGAAACTCCATTTTTAAAACTCCAAAAATCTATTCCATACTACAGGGTGAATTTAAGCCAACTAACGAGGCTGTAGAATAACTCCAACAACCAAATTCAATTAAAAAACGAGTTCCTCAAATCAACTCTAAGCGCTTTAAAAGCATTAGGTAATGCATTTGGAAACCATAAAACAGGCTGTTTTCTTAAAAAAGAGTAATTCTACAGCCTCAACGCCCACTTAAGCGGACAAAAATAGCTGGTTAAAATGTGAAGCGAAGCGGAACCTGAGTAACTGTTTTTGTTGCATTTTAAGTGCTTTTAAGGTTTTATTAACTCTGCCCATTTGTTGTTTAAAAAGCCAGTCTCTTGCCCAACTGACATTATTACTGGACTGATATTATTAGTTTTAGGCAACTCGAAAACTACGTCATAGATGGTTATATCTTTAGCACTTATACCATTAGATTTAGCCCATTCTAGAATAGCAGGATCTTTAGTATCAACGATACTCGCTTTGTCGAGCGCCTTAAAAAATACATAGTGCTCTAATTCAGATTCAATTTTCGTTGGGTTGCGTTTAATAGAAAATTCAAGAACAAGAAGTTCAGGCTTATTGCTGTACAGTTGAGAAATATAACTTTCAGCTTTGTTTTTATATGCAGCTTCTGTATTCCAGAATTCATCAATTTCATTCGAATACGCGAATGTTGAAATAAATACGAGGAAAATAAAAGGTAGTTTAAATTTCATCCGTGACTCCAGAAAACCCTAACGCCTCACTAAGAGGCGAGTAATTGTTGGCTAAAATGTGAAGCGAAGCGGAACCGAGCCAACTGTTACGAGTCCTGCTTTAGTGACTTGTTAAGTCTCTCTTCGTACAAACTAAGCTTACATAAAAACTGTTCAATAAAAGCTGCATCTCTTTCAGTTGATGCTAAAGTGAACGCAAAATCAGTCTCTTTTCTTATTATTTCGCATTGCTCTAATGTTGCACCGTCCATTGCGTATAAAATACCAGATGGCCATTCATGCTCGCAATGTGAAAGCCAATTTAAAATGCTCTCTAAAAGTAGAGTTCGACCTTCAGAATTTGAAGAATCGATTCCGTAACATTTACGATAGAAATCCATCTCAACCAAGGAACCTAGTTCTTCAAAAATACCTTTGGTTTGATATACATTTTGAATTAGCTTACCAAGCCATAAAGTAGAGTTGTAGTCGTTAGACTCAAAGCCTTCTTTTAGGGTCGGGTATACCAAATTAATAAATATTTCATATCTGATACAGCTATGACGGTTTTTTTCAAGGTTTGGTAAATATGACCAAACCCAATTTTTAACTTCTTCACGACTTTTAAATGAGTCGACAAATTTTTTAACAGAGGCAGTCGCTTGCTTTTTTAAGCCAGCTTCTAATTCTTTCTCAAAACTTTCGTAATACTCGATATTCATAAGAGACTTAACAATTTTATAGTGCGCTCATCGCGCATATACCTGCCAATGTCACGCTCATGTATTCAATAAATCATTTTTACCAAATAACTTAACACATTGCTATATATAATTTTTTACTAGCACACAAACTCTCAATAAAAGACAAAATGCGCTCGTCGCTCATTTTCTTGAAGATGGGAGCAGTGCAACTATACTGTATATAAATACAGTTACATTATTGGTGGTAATATGAAAACACGCTCTCCATTTTTAAATTATATAGCCGATTATATGTTGGTACGTCAGTATTCATTACGCACCATCGATACCTACCTAAGATGGATTGCATCTTATATCCATTTTCATAATAAACGCCATCCCGCCTCAATGGGAGACAATGAAGTCGAGTGCTACTTAGAACATTTAGTGTTAAAGCAAAACGTTGCACCACGTACGCAAGCCACTGCACTCAATTCATTGTCATTTTTATACAAACATATAATAAAAAACGAACTTTCATTAAATTTAAATTTTGCCCGTAGTAAAAAACAAGCAAAGCTCCCTGTCGTGATGACCCCAGAGGAAGTTAAAATGTTGATGGCTCATTTAAATAAGCGCTATTATTTAATTGCAGCCCTTATGTATGGAAGTGGTTTAAGAGTAATGGAAGCGGTGCAATTAAGGGTGAAAGATATTGATTTTGATTATAAATGTATTCAAGTATGGAATGGCAAAGGAAATAAACATCGTATTGTAACGCTCGCTACAGAGCTGATCCCTATGCTGAGAACTCAAATTTTAAACGTTGATGACTACCTAAAGCTTGATTTAAATAACACTAAATATGCCGGCGCGTGGATGCCATATGCCTTAACAAAAAAATATCCTTCAGCCGCAAAAACACTAGCATGGCAATATTTATTTCCTTCTCATATGTTAAGTTCAGATCCTCAAGGTGGTGAAATAAGGCGACATCATTTTCATCACTCTTGTATTAGAAAAGAGGTTAAAAAAGCCGTCCAAAAATCAGGGTTAACAAAAATAATAACACCTCATACATTAAGGCACTCTTTTGCTACTCATCTACTGCAAAATGGCGCCGATATAAGAACTGTTCAAGCTCAGCTTGGCCATTCTGATGTTAAAACCACACAAATTTATACTCATGTATTGCAGCAAGGTGCAAACGGGGTTATTAGCCCTTTTTCAAGTTTATAAATCTCCCCGATTTAAAACCAAAAAGCACAACCCAAAGAGTTATGCTTTTAAATCAACCTTAATCTAGTTCGTTTTACAAACGAATGCCGCCGTCTATTTCAACCACGCGACCGGTAAAAAAGTCGTTTTCGATAATGTATTGTGCAGTATGGGCAATTTCGTCGCTTTCGCCTAAGCGCCCTACTGGCGTTACTGCAAGCATACGTTGTTTGGCTTCGGGCTTCATGGCGTCGGTCATGGCGGTGCTTATAACACCTGGTGCAATAGCGCCTACGCGTATACCAAAGCGGCCAAGTTCTTTAGCCCATGTGGTGGTAAGTGCCACTACGCCTGCTTTTGATGCCGCGTAGTTTGTTTGCCCAATATTACCTGCGCGCGCTACGCTCGACATATTTACGATTACGCCGCCTTTGCCTGATTCAATCATGTGGCTTGCAGCTTCCCGCCCTGCTAAAAACACACCGGTCAGGTTCACATCAATCACTGATTGAAATTGCTCAAGAGACATTTTTTTAACGACCTTGCCATCTTTAGCTTTTATAAACATGCCGTCGCGTAAAATACCGGCGTTGTTTATAAGCACGCCAATATGGCCAAAATCGCTGTTGATGGTATTAAATACGTTTTCTACTTCGCTCTCAGTGGTTACGTTTGCGGCATAACCTTTTATGTTGCTGGTTACACCTTCAAGCTGTGTGAGTTCTTCGCATGCGGTGTTTAATAAATCTTGTGCCATATCTATTAAAGCAATGTTAGCACCCATAAGTGCAAACTTTTGCGCCATTGCAAAGCCTAAACCTTGTGCGCCACCGGTTATTACTACCGTGTTACTTTTAATTTCCACGCGTTGCTCCTACTTAGAAAACAGTTTAAAAATGGCACTAAAGTCATCACTACCCGCACCTTGGTGCTGTAGCATAGTGTATAAATTTTTAGCCATTGAACCCATTGGGGTTGATGAATTACTTTGCTGCGCGGCTTCCATGGCAAGGCCTAGGTCTTTAGCCATTAAATCGACCATAAAGCCTGGTTTGTAATCGTTACTAGCCGGTGCGGTATCCATTACACCTGGGCAAGGGTTGTAAAGTTCAAGCGTCCAGTTACGGCCCGAACTTGCGGTCATTATGTCGCTAAGTACTTTAGGATCGAGGCCGTTATTTATACCCATTTGCAGTGCTTCGCTGGTACCTGCCATTAAAATACTGAGTAGCATGTTATTACATATTTTTGCTACTTGCCCTGCGCCAATATCGCCTGCATGAAATATGTTTTTACCCATATCACTAAGCACTGTATTTGCTTTATCGAACGCTGCTTTTTCGCCACCTACAATAAAGGTAAGAGTGCCAGCAGTTGCTCCTGCAACGCCGCCCGATACCGGTGCATCTACAAAGCTAATGCCCTGCTCGCCAAGTTTACTGCCTACAATACGTGCTGATTCTGCATCTATTGTTGAGCAATCAATTACTAATGTATTGTTGATCAGCACGTTAATTAAACCGCTGTCGTCATTATTACCTAAGTAAAGCGACTTAACATGTTTGCCCGCAGGTAACATACTAATAAGTACGTCAGCATTAGTTGCGCACTGCTTTGCATCAACTGCTGCTTTTGCGCCTTTACTTGCAAGCTCATTTACGACCGACTGGTTTAAATCAAACACGCTAACAATATGGCCTGCTTTAATTAAGTTAGCCGCCATTGGGCCGCCCATATTACCTAAGCCGATAAAACCAATATTTAGTTTAGTCATCGTCTTTCCTTTATTTGTGTGATGGCGTGTCTAAGCCATTGAGAGGGTGTTTTTCGCCAAAGCGGTTAGCAAAAAAACTGTCGATTATTGTTTGTGGTACATCACTTAGTGTTTTGTACTGCCAATTAGGCGCGCCGTCTTTATC
The DNA here is from genome assembly GCF_014164115.1 of Pseudoalteromonas sp. SG45-2. Classification (NCBI taxonomy): domain Bacteria; kingdom Pseudomonadati; phylum Pseudomonadota; class Gammaproteobacteria; order Alteromonadales; family Pseudoalteromonadaceae; genus Pseudoalteromonas; species Pseudoalteromonas sp. SG45-2. The sequence goes on along the minus strand of NZ_JACJEO010000001.1, from coordinate 274,370 downwards.
TATTAATAACGCCCTTACACCTTCTTGAAACTCACCTACTTCGCCAGCGCGAACCGACATACTTAGCTCCATTTTAAAACACGCTAATAAGCTTTTGCCTTTGCTGGTTTTTAATTGCTCACTAACGAGTGCACAACTTAATGGGCATCCGTGTTTAAGTGATTTTTGAGCGCGTTGTAGCCACTTGTCATCAGTGGTTAGCCCTAAAATATAATTAACCTGCTCTTGCAAGGTTTTAAACTCACCCAGTTTCTGAATCGTTTTTAGGTTAGCTTTTATATTGCCTTTAGGCATACGCGCCGACTGGTTGTCTAAATCGGTGAGTAAATCGGTTAATCGATCATGATTTAAGCTCGCAGTTTTGCCCCACTTGGCAGTTAAAATTTGCGCAAGCATGGCATCATATTTGTTGCTATCGATAAAGTGATCTGCAAGCGATACAAAACGCGCGTCGTCGCAGTTTATAGAGGCCGACGTTAGCCCTAAAAATAGCCCGACGCTTTGTGGCATTTTATGTAAAAAGTAACTGCCGCCTACATCTGGGTATAAACCTATGGTTTGCTCTGGCATGGCAATGCGTGATGTTTCGGTTACAACGCGGTGGCTAGCACCGGCCATTAGCCCTAAACCGCCGCCCATTACTATGCCGTTACCCCAAACAAGGATTGGTTTATCAAAGGTATGAATAAGATAATCAAGCTTGTACTCTAGTGTAAAAAACTCTTCAACTAGGCTTGTTGGTTTACCCTGCGCCATCGCATGATGAAGGCTCACAACATCGCCACCAGCACAAAATGCTTTATCGCCTGCGCCTTTTAACAACACCATTGCAATAGTTTCATCGTCTTGCCAAGCTCGCAATTGCGGCTCAAGTAATTTGATCATCTCAAAATTAAGCGCATTTAATGCTTTTGGTGCATTGAGTGTAATAAGCCCAATTAAACTGCCATTTTCTGCGGTTGCGGTTTCAAATACTACGGGCTCATCGGCGTTATTTAATACTGTTAAAGCACTCATTAGCCGTTTACCCAGTTAGCGCGGCGTTTTTCTAAAAAGGCATTTACGCCTTCTTGTTGATCTTGTGTATCAAACAATCCAACAAACAATTCACGCTCAAGAGGCAATACACTTGCCATCGGTTGATGACGCCCTTTTTGAATCAAAGTTTTACACGCAGCTACCGAGCTAGGGCTTTGATCGGCCACTTGGTTTGCAAGTTTTAATGCCTCTGCAAAGCTTTCACCGTGTGGTACTACTTCTTCTACTAAGCCAATTTGTAGGGCTTTATCGGCTTTTAAGCGCTCGCCGCATAAAATCATGCGTTTTGCCCAGCCTTCGCCTACAAGCCATGCTAAATTTTGTGTACCACCCGCACAGGGTAATAACCCTACTTTAGCTTCAGGCAATGCCATTTGTGCTTGCTCTTCCGCAATACGTATATCGCACGCAAGCGCGACCTCTAGCCCGCCGCCCATTGCGTAACCGTTAATGGCAGCAACCGACACTCCTCTAAAATTAGTAAGCGCTTCAAATGCTTCACCAAATACACGCGACATATCAGCGGCTACGCCTTTATCGCCACTAGCAAATACATTTAGGTCGGCACCCGCGCTAAAAAACTTCTCGCCTTCGCCAGTCAGTACTAATGCATAAATATTTTTATTGTTATTAAGCGCGTTAACGGTATTTTTTAAATCAACTAGGGTGTCTTTTGTCCAGGTGTTTGCTGGCGGATTAGACATAGTTAAAATTGCAACATGACCTTCGGTTGTTAGTTCAATACTCGGATTAGATTTAGATTCTGACATACATTGCTCCTTATAAAACGTCGCTTGCTGACTGCGCTAAAATACGGCGCGCAATAATTACACGCATGATTTCGTTAGTGCCTTCTAAAATTTGATGAACGCGTACATCACGTACATGGCGCTCAAGCGGGTATTCTTTTATGTAACCGTAACCACCATGAATTTGCAGTGCGTCGTTACACACGGTAAAGCCAACATCGGTAGCAAAACGCTTAGCCATGGCGCAGTAAGTGGTTTTTTCAACGTCGTTATTATCAAGTTTAAATGCAGCAAGCCTGACCATTTGGCGCGCGGCTACAAGTTCGGTGTTCATATCGGCAATTTTAAATTGCAGTGCTTGAAACGCAGCCAATGGTTTACCAAATTGAGTGCGCTCTTTTAAGTATTCGCGGGCGGTATTAAGCGCCGCTTGCGCTGTACCAATTGAACATGTGGCAATGTTAATTCGACCGCCATCAAGGCCTTGCATCGCAAATTTAAAGCCTTCGCCCTCTGCCCCTAATAAGTTATGCGCAGGAATACGCACATCTTCAAAGCTAATTAGGCGTGTAGGTTGTGCGTTCCAACCCATTTTTTCTTCTGCTTTGCCGTATTCAACACCTTTTGCGTCGGCCGGGACTACAAATGCCGAAATACCAGCAGCACCTTCGCCGCCAGTACGTGCCATTACAACTAATACTTCGGTTTCGCCAGCGCCCGATATAAACATTTTTGAGCCGTTAATAACGTACTCATCACCCTCAAGCACGGCTTTTGTTTTAAGTGATGCGGCGTCTGAGCCAGAGCCAGGCTCTGTTAAACAATAAGAGGCAAGTAGCTCGCCCATTACTAATTGCTCTACGTATTTGTCTTTAACGGCATCGGTACCAAAACTTGCTACCATCCACGTGGCCATATTATGAATGGTTAACATGGCCGTAGTTGCTGTACAGCCCATAGCAAGCTGTTCAAAAATAATGCTCGAATCTAAACGTGATAAACCAAGGCCGCCTGCTTCCTCTGGCGTGTATAAACCACAAAAACCAAGCTCGCCCGCTGCTTTAATCGTGTCTTTAGGAAAGATATGTTCGCGATCCCATTTTGCGGCATGGGGCGCAAGTTCTGACTCGGCAAATTGACGTGCAGTTTGTGCAAAGGCTTGTTGATCTTCAGATAAGTTAAAGTCCATGGTAGACCTCTTTAATTGTGTTAGTTGTGTTGTTAGTGTTTCCCGTTACAGGGATAGTTTGTGACGAGCGGCGAAGGCTTATGTGTGTGTTGTGTGTGAAGTAGCCTTCGCGCCCATCTTTTTTATTAATTATTCTTTTATTTACTCATTTTTTAATTACGATTATTTTAAGTTAATACTCATGTTTGGGCCCGACGCAATGTCGTCTTCAAACCAACGTGATGTAATTGTTTTAGTTTCTGTGTAAAAGCGAATACCTTGCTTACCGTACGTGTGAGTATCGCCGTAAAACGAGCCTTTCCAACCAGTGAATGAAAAGAACGGAAGTGGCACCGGAATTGGCACATTAATACCTACTTGGCCTACTTCAATTTCGTGTTGGAATTTACGAGCCACTGCGCCGCTTGACGTAAATAACGAGGTACCGTTACCGTAAGGGCTGTCGTTAATAAGGGCGATTGCCTCTTCAAGCGTGTCTACAAACATACACGCTAGTACTGGACCAAATATTTCTTCTTTGTATAAATCCATCTCTTTGGTTACATCGCTAAATAACGTCGGACCAACCCAGTTACCTTGCTCATACCCTTCAACCGTAAAGTCAGAGCCATCAATTAAACAGGTAGCGCCTTGCTCTTTACCACCAGCAATGAGTGATAAAATACGTGCCTTTGCTGCTTTTGATGTTTGTGGACCGTATGCCGCGTTTGCATCATCCCACACGCCTGGGCGTACATTTTCAAAGCCTGCTTTTATTTCATCTACCCACTGACTTGCTTGACCTACAAACACAGCAACCGAAATACCCATACAACGCTGGCCAGCAGCACCGACAGATGCGCCTACTAGGTTGTTTACAACGTGCGATTTACTTGCATCAGGCATAATAACCATGTGGTTTTTAGCGCCAACACAGGCTTGCACACGTTTAAGGTTTTGTGTGCCTTTAGAATAAATATAAGCACCTACACCACACGAGCCAACAAACGAAATAGCGCGTACTGCTTTATCTTCAAGTAAGCGGTCTACTTGTGGTTTTGTACCGTGAACAACTTGTAATACGCCTTTTGGTGCGCCGGCTTCAATAAATAGCTCTGCTAAGCGCATTGGTGTAAGTGGATCTTGTTCAGACGGTTTTAAAATAAAGGTGTTACCACACACAATTGCCAGCGGGAACATCCAAAGGGGGATCATTGCAGGGAAGTTAAACGGGGTTACGCCCGCACATACGCCAAGTGGCTGCATGTAAGAATACGTATCGATTTTACGCGCTACGTTTTCCATTGTTTCACCCATCATTAATGATGGTGCGTTTGCTGCTTGTTCTACTACTTCAATACCGCGCCAAACATCGCCTTTTGCATCTTCAAATGTTTTACCCAATTCGTGGCAAATAATGGTAGCAAGCTCATCATGATGTTCTTTTAATAGCGCTGCGTACTTCATCATAATGCGAGCACGTTCTGTAATGGGTACGTCTTTCCATGTTTTAAACGTCTCAGAAGCTGAGGCAATTGCCGCGTCCATTTCTGATTTTGTGGTACATGGCACTTGTGCAAGTACTTCTTGAGTTGCTGGGTTTATAACATCGATAAGCTCTTTTGATGCTGATTGAATAAATTCGCCATTAATAAGTAGTGGTACTTGGTGCATGATTAAATCCTAGTGTGTGAGTTGTGTGTTCTCTTTTAAAATTGGTAGCGCCGCTTTGTTAGCATTATTAGTGCAGCGCTTTTGTAGTTATTCGTACAGCTTTCTTATAACTATTTAATACCTAGTTAATACGCTTCTACGGCCATAGCAACCGCTTCACCGCCACCAATACATAAAGACGCAATGCCTTTTTTAAGACCTCGGTTTTTAAGGGCATGAATCAGCGTTACTAAAATACGCGCGCCGCTTGCACCAATTGGGTGGCCAAGTGCACATGCACCGCCATTAACGTTTACTTTGCTTTCATCAAGTTTTAACTCGTTAATAGCCAGCATGGTTACCATGGCAAATGCTTCGTTAATTTCCCAAAGATCAACATCGTTTACAGCCCAACCTGCTTTTTCAAGCACGCTGTTCATAGCCCCTACTGGCGCTACTGTAAATTCACTTGGTTTTTGAGAATGCGTGCTGTGCGCCACAATTTTACAAAGCGGTGTTAAGCCCTGCTCTTTTGCTTTTGATTCGCTCATTAATATAAGCGCTGCGCCACCATCTGAAATTGACGATGAATTAGCGGCTGTAATAGTGCCGTCTTTTTTAAAAGCTGCACGTAAGGTAGGGATTTTTTCTGGACGGGCGTTACCTGGTTGCTCATCAATCGATACTGTTACATCGCCTTTGCGTGTTTGCATTGTATGGGGTGCAACTTCGTTATCAAAGCTACCATTTTGTATTGCTGCTTTTGCTTTACTTAATGAGCCTAATGCAAACGCATCCATTTGCTCGCGGCCAATGCCGTATTCATCGGCGGTGTCTTGTGCAAAACAACCCATTGCTTTGTTGTCGTAAGCATCTTCAAGGCCATCGCTCATCATGTGATCTTTTATTTCGCCATGTCCCATGCGCATACCGCCACGCGCTTTTGGTATAAAGTACGGTGCATTTGTCATGCTCTCCATGCCACCAGCAATAGCAGATTGAATTGAGCCCGCTTTAATTAAATCGTTTGCAAGCATGGCTGCTTTTAAACCAGAGCCACATACTTTGTTAATTGTTGTAGCGCCAGTTCTAAGTGCAAGGCCTGCTTTTAACATTGCTTGGCGTGCAGGTGCTTGTCCAAGCCCTGCTGGTAATACACAGCCCATAATTACTTCGTCTATAGCATCTTTAGCTAAACCAGTTTGTGTGAGTACACTTGCAATGGCGGTAGCGCCAAGCTCGGTAGACTGCGCATCACTTAACGCTCCCATAAAACCACCCATTGGGGTGCGTTTTGCTGCTACAATTACCACTGATTCTAAAGTCATAACTAACTCCATTGTATTTATATGCAAATAGTTGTTAGTATATTTGCTCTATTAATTTAGTATTCATTTATTATTTAATACCCTTACACAATACTAACGTTTACGCTAACGTCAACTAAAAACAGCTTAATTTTTAGTTTTATAAGTGTAAGGATTATTTTCCATCGGTTAGACTACACTGATAAAATAAAAATAACCCATTGAATATTAATAATATAAATCAATACCTCGCTTAAACATCCCTTTATAAATAGTTTCAAACCACACCAAGCTTTACCTTTACGTAAACTTCACTTATATTGGAGTTATTCGAATGAGGTAAATACAATTATGAAACCAGATAATCAAACAAACTTTGCAAGCTCAGCCAAAATGCCGGCCAGTAATGAACAAACATTTAGCATTAGCGAACTCGCTAAAGAATTTGACATTACAACCCGCTCTATTCGCTTTTACGAAGACCAAGGGTTAATAACGCCAGAACGTAATGGTCAAACCCGTATTTATTCAAAACGCGATAAAGTGCGTTTAAAACTAATATTACGTGGTAAGCGCCTTGGCTTTACATTGGCCGAAACCGGTCGTTTGTTTGAACTGTACGACGCAGATAAATCAAGCGCTAAGCAGTTGGTTACTATGCTTGACCTTATTTCAGAAAAAAAAGCAGACCTATCTCAACAAATGGACGACATTAAAGTTGTTCTTATGGAGTTGGTGACGGCCGAGCGCCGCTGCAGAGACACGCTTAATAAAATAGACGAGTAAGTTTATTTTTAAAATAACAACACACTGACAACACACACGTCACACAGGAATGAATCATGAGCACTATTTCACTATATAAAGAAATGAACTTTGGCCTTGGCGAAACCGCCGATATGATCCGCGACCACGTAAACAGTTTTGCGAGTCAGGAGATTGCCCCGCTTGCTGAAAAAACGGACTTAGATAACGCTTTTCCAAATCAACTTTGGACTCAAATGGGCGAAATGGGCGTACTAGGTATGACCGTATCTGAAGAACTTGGCGGCGCCGGTTTAGGTTACTTAGAACATGTTATTGCTATGGAAGAAATAAGCCGTGCCAGTGCCTCTATAGGTTTAAGCTATGGTGCGCATTCAAACTTGTGTGTTAATCAAATTAACCGTAACGGCACACAAGCTCAAAAAGAAAAATACTTACCAAAGCTTATTAGTGGTGAGCACATTGGTGCCCTTGCAATGAGCGAGCCTAATGCGGGCTCTGACGTTGTATCGATGAAACTCAAAGCCGAAAAAAAAGGTAATAAGTACATTTTAAACGGCAATAAAATGTGGATCACCAATGGTCCCGACGCACACACACTCGTTATTTACGCAAAAACAGATTTAAACGCCGGCGCTAAAGGCATTACCGCGTTTATTGTTGAGAGCAACTTTCCTGGTTTTTCAACAGCGCAAAAGCTCGACAAACTGGGCATGCGCGGCTCAAATACCTGTGAGCTAGTATTTGAAAACTGCGAAGTACCCGAGGAAAACATTTTAGGTAACTTAAACGAAGGCGTTAAAGTACTTATGAGTGGCCTTGATTACGAACGCGTAGTACTTGCAGCGGGCCCGCTTGGCATAATGCAAGCGTGTATGGACATAGTGGTACCGTACATTCATGAGCGTAAACAGTTTGATACCCCTATTGGTCAATTTCAGTTAATTCAAGGCAAAATAGCCGACATGTATACACAAATGAATGCTGCGCGCTCATATGTATATACGGTAGCTAAAGCGTGTGACCGAGGCGAAACCACCCGTAAAGATGCCGCCGGTGCCATTTTATACGCCGCAGAGCTAGCAACTAAAATGGCGCTAGATGCAATTCAAATTTTAGGTGGCAATGGCTACATAAACGAATACGCAACGGGTCGTCTTCTTCGTGACGCTAAATTATACGAAATTGGTGCAGGTACATCCGAAATTCGTCGCATGCTTATTGGCCGCGAACTTTTCACAGAAAGCCGTTAAGGATTAAACCATGACTATTTTAAAATCGAGCGTTAATCCTCACGACCCAACGTTTGTGCAAAACCATAAAAATATGTCAGCGCTGGTGGATGATTTACGCAGTAAAGTAGCAACAATTAGCCAAGGCGGAGGCGCTGCATTAAAAGAGCGCCACGAAGGCCGTGGTAAATTATTTGTACGCGACCGCATAAATACATTAATTGACGAAGGCTCACCGTTTTTAGAAATTTCGCAATTTGCTGCCTTTGGTGTGTACGAACAAGCAATACCTTGTGCAGGCGTTGTAGCCGGTATTGGCCGTGTTAAAGGCGTTGAATGCATGATTATTGCAAACGATGCCACGGTTAAAGGCGGTACATATTTTCCGCTTACCGTTAAAAAGCATTTACGCGCACAAGATATCGCCGAGCGCTGCCACTTACCGTGTATTTATTTGGTGGATTCGGGCGGTGCAAATCTGCCAGAGCAAGATGATGTATTTCCAGATAAGTTGCATTTTGGTCGTATTTTTTACAATCAAGCCCGTATGTCCGGTAAAGGCATTCCACAAATTGCTGTAGTAATGGGCTTATGTACCGCAGGTGGTGCGTACGTACCTGCAATGGCCGATGAAAGTATTATTGTAAAAGATCAAGGCACTATATTTTTAGCAGGTCCGCCCCTTGTAAAAGCAGCAACCGGCGAAGAAGTAACAGCCGAAGAGTTAGGCGGCGCCGATGTGCACTGTAAAATTTCGGGTGTTGCCGATCACTACGCTGAAAACGATGCTCATGCGCTGTCTATTGCGCGCCAATGTATTGAGCGTATTAATTATACACGCCCTACGGCCCCTCTTCTAGAGGATGTAAAGCCACCCCGTTACGATATAAACGAGCTTTACGGCATTGTGGGCACCGACCTTAAAAAGCCATTTGATGTACGCGAAGTAATAGCGCGCACAGTGGATGATTCATCATTTGATGAATTTAAACGTTACTTTGGTGAAACGCTGGTCACCGGTTTTGCCAGTATTTACGGCAATCCTGTTGGCATAGTGGCTAATAACGGTATTTTATTTAGTGAGTCGGCGCAAAAAGGCGCCCACTTTATTCAACTGTGTGCTCAGCGCAATATTCCTTTAGTATTTTTACAAAATATTACCGGCTTTATGGTGGGTAAAAAATACGAAGCCGAAGGTATTGCTAAGCACGGCGCTAAAATGGTGATGGCGGTTTCGTGTGCTGATGTGCCTAAATTCACTGTACTTATTGGCGGCTCTTACGGCGCAGGTAACTACGGTATGTGTGGCCGCGCATTTGAACCAACCATGATGTGGATGTGGCCTAATGCCCGTATTTCGGTAATGGGCGGCGAGCAAGCAGCTGGTGTAATGGCGCAAGTTAAACAAGATGGTTTAGCACGCAAAGGCCAAACCATGAGCGAGCCAGAAATCAGTGATTTTAAAAAGCCAATTATTGAACAGTATGAAGAGCAAGGTCATCCGTATTACGCAAGCGCACGCTTGTGGGATGACGGCATTATAGACCCTGCCGATACGCGTAATGTATTAGGGCTTGCGTTAACGGCTGCGTATAACGCACCAAAACGTGATTCGAAATTTGGCGTATTTAGAATGTAACCGGAGCGCAAAATGTCAGTAACACTACAAATAACAAAATCTAATGTGGCTGTACTTGTGTTAAGTCGCCCAGAAAAAAGAAACGCATTTAACAGTGAAGTAATACACGAACTTATTCAGTGTATTGAACATGCAAATACGCTTGATATTCGTGCTTTGGTTTTAAAAACAGAAGGTAAACACTTTTCAGCCGGTGCCGATTTAGCCTGGATGAAATCAATGGCTGATAACAATTACACCGATAACCTAGCTGATTCAATGCAATTAGCTAAATTAATGCAGGTATTGGCAAGCTCCCCGCATCCTACAATTTGTGCTGTGCAAGGTGCCGCTTTTGGTGGTGCTCTGGGCTTAATAGCCTGTTGCGACATAGCCCTTAGTAAAGACGATGCACAATTTTGTTTAAGTGAAGTAAAACTGGGTCTTATTCCGGCGGTTATTAGTCCATACGTTATTAAAGCTATTGGTGAGCGCGCTGCTCGCAGGTATTTTTTAACGGCTGAAGTGTTTGATGCACATACTGCTAAGCAACTTGGCTTAATTCATCAAGTAACCGGTAATTTAGACTGTGCGCTCGATAATATGCTGCAAACACTGATTGATAACGGACCTGTTGCAGTAAAAGCCGCAAAAGCATTAATTAAAGATGTAGCAAATAAACCAATAACCGATGAACTCATTGAGCTTACCGCAGAGCGTATTGCAAAAATTCGCGTATCTGAAGAAGGTCAAGAAGGGCTAAGTGCTTTTTTTGATAAACGCCCACCCGCTTGGCAACTGTAGGATTGATTATGAAGACACAACGATTACAAAAAATACTAATTGCCAATCGTGGAGAAATTGCGTGCCGTGTAATGCGCAGCGCAAAACAAATGGGCTTAACCACGGTCGCGGTTTACTCTGATGCAGACAAACATGCCCAGCACGTAAAAATGGCTGACGAGGCTTACCATATTGGTGCCGCGCCAAGTAAAGATTCGTATTTAGTAGCAGACAAAATTTTACAAGTTGCCAAAGACTGCGGCGCTGACTGTATTCACCCAGGCTATGGTTTTTTATCTGAGAACAGCGAATTTGCTAAAGCCTGCGAAGCTAATAACATTGCTTTTATAGGGCCACCAGCAAGTAGCATTGAAGCAATGGGGTCTAAAACCCGCGCTAAAGAAATAATGGCAGCTGCTAATGTACCGTTAGTGCCTGGTTATTACGGTGATAAGCAAGACCCTGCTTTTTTACAAAGTGAAGCTGAAAAAATTGGCTACCCTGTACTCATTAAAGCGGCCTTTGGTGGCGGTGGTAAAGGCATGCGTGTGGTTGAAAAAGCACAAGACTTTATGAGCGCACTACAAGGTGCGCAACGTGAAGCGATTGCCGGTTTTGGTAACGACTTAGTGTTATTAGAGCGCTATGTAAACCAACCTCGCCATGTAGAAGTGCAAGTATTTGCAGATAACCATGGCAACTGTGTTTATTTAGGCGATCGTGATTGTTCTTTGCAACGTCGTCATCAAAAAGTAATTGAAGAAGCCCCTGCTCCGGGTTTATCTGACGCACTACGCAAAGAAATGGGCGAAGCGGCTGTACGTTGTGCACTGGCTATAAATTATAGAGGCGCAGGTACGGTTGAGTTTTTACTTTGTGGCGATGAATTTTTCTTTATGGAAATGAATACGCGCCTTCAAGTAGAACACCCTGTGACCGAAATGGTAACGGGTGTAGATTTAGTCAATTGGCAAATTAATATTGCGGGTGGGCAAACATTGCCACTGACACAAAGTGATATTCAATTGCAGGGTCATAGCTTTGAAGCACGAATATACGCAGAAGATCCAGCTAACGACTTTATCCCGTGTTCGGGCACTATTGAAGCACTACACACACCGCTTAACAGTGAATTTGTACGCATTGATACAGGCATTGCACAAGGCGACGAAATCAGCCCGTTTTACGACCCGATGATTGCAAAACTTATTGTGCACGACGACAATCGCGAACAAGCACTGAGCCGTTTACAACACGCTCTTGAGCAATTTCATTTAGCAGGTTTTAGCACTAACATTGGCTTTTTACATAATTTAGCAAGCCACCCTACGTTTAAACAAGGTGCGCCAAGCACACACTTTATTGCTGAGCAAGGTGATTCGTTAGTTGCGGTTGATAAATCGTTATTGCAAGCAAGTCAGCTTATTGGTGCTTTTGCGTATTTAGAATCGCTAACTAGCACCCAAAATGCGCAAAACAGTGCAAGCCCGTGGCAACAACTAACTGGTTTTAGACTCAATGCTCCGCAAGCAATTAAGATCCCTTTTGCCGATTTGCAGCTAAGCGCTATAAAAACAGCAGCGGGTTATAGTATTACGCATAACGAGCACGTTTTTAATCTACAAGGCACATTAAATAGTGGTCTTTGCAGTGTATTTATTAACGGTGAAAAACATAGCGCGCACGTAACTACGGTAGGTAATAATACTGTTGGCAATAGTGTGACAGTGATGAATAAAGCACTGCAAACTAAGCTTGAACTAGTTGATAAACATTATATTAGTTCGCACGAAAGTGAAGCACTGCCACTTGCCGCGCCGCTTAATGGCACAGTAGTTAAGCACTTAATCGATATTGGTAGCACAATTACCAAAGGCGATGCGGTTGTTATTATCGAAGCCATGAAAATGGAATACACGCTTAACGCACCACATGACGGCATTTTAAAAAGCTACTGTTTTGGTGAAGGCGAATTAGTAACGCATGGAGCCTTACTTGCTATTGTCGAAGATACAACTGAGGAAGGTGCATAATGAGTGCCTTTCCAAATAAAGTACGTATTGTTGAAGTTGGCGCGCGAGACGGCCTACAAAACGAAAAGACAGTAAGCACAGCCGATAAAGTAGCGCTTATTAACGCCCTAAGTGCTGCAGGTTTAAAAGATATTGAAGCGGGCGCGTTTGTCTCCCCTAAGTGGGTGCCGCAAATGGCAGACTCAGCGGATGTAATATCAGCGCTAGAATTACCTAATGTAAATTTAAGCGCCCTTACACCTAACTTAAAAGGTGCACAAGCAGCGCACGCTGTTGGTATTAAAGAGTTTGCTATATTTACAGCTGCGAGTGAGTCGTTTTGTCAAAGAAATATCAACTGCTCAATAGACGAAAGTATTGAACGTTTTAGCGAAGTAATGGCGTTTGCTAAAGCTAATAATATTCGTGTACGTGGTTATGTAAGCTGTGTACTCGGTTGCCCCTATGAGGGTGATATTGACCCGCAAGCAGTACTAAGTGTATCGCAAAAGCTATTAGATTTAGGCTGTTACGAAGTAAGCCTTGGCGATACCATAGGTGTTGGCACCGCAAAAAAAGTAACGCAATTAATCGAGTTACTTTTAACGCACATTGATAAAGCCAAGTTGGCCGTGCATTTTCATGATACATACGGCCAAGCGCTCACAAATATTTACGCAGCTTTAAGCCTAGGTATTGCAACGGTTGACGCGGCAGTTGCGGGCCTTGGTGGCTGTCCTTATGCTAAGGGGGCGTCAGGAAATGTTGCCACCGAAGATGTAGTTTACTTACTGCAAGGGCTTGGCATTGAACACTCAATTGATTTACAAAGGTTAAGTGACGCTGGCTGGGAGATAACCAAAGCACTTGGTAAGCAACCTGTGAGCAAAGTATCTGTGGCACTGCACACAAAATAACCTGAGCTCTGGATGATAAATCTATCTCGAGCAGCTATTTTCAGCATTAACTGCGTTGAATTTACTTGCAATAGGCCAGCTATTGACGCGTAAATTCGCCTTGTTTTCACTGAAAATCTCTGGCTAGAGAAAATAAATTTAAATATCACCCTGATTCATATGTTAGTAAATCTATTAACCAGAGTTCAGGTTAAATAGCTATCTTATGAAATGATGATTAAAGATAGTTAACAACAAATAGCACACAATGAGGAGAGACTCATGGCCGGTTTTGATAAGGTAGTTTCTAGTTACGAAGCTGCAATGGAAGGATTAAAAGACGGCGATACCATTATCGCCGGTGGTTTTGGTTTATGTGGTATTCCTGAGGGCTTAATTAAACAAATTAAGCACATGCAAACAAAAAACTTAACCGTAGTATCTAATAACTGTGGTGTTGATGACTTTGGTTTAGGTATTTTATTACAAGACAAACAAATTAAAAAAGTAGTTGCCTCATACGTTGGCGAAAATGCCCTATTCGAGCAGCAGTTATTAAGTGGCGAAATTGATGTAGAGCTTACGCCTCAAGGTACATTAGCTGAAAAAATGCGTGCTGGTGGCGCGGGTATACCTGCGTTTTACACCGCTACCGGTTACGGTACTCCTGTGGCTGAGGGTAAAGATGTAAAAGAGTTTAATGGTCGCCCGTATATTTTAGAAGAATCTATAACGGGTGAATTTGCTATTGTTAAAGCGTGGAAAGCCGACCGCTTTGGTAATTTAGTGTTTAGACACACCGCCATGAACTTTAATCCAATGGCGGCAACAGCTGGTAAAATTACCGTTGCCGAAGTAGAAGAAATTGTAGAGCCGGGCGAGCTTGAACCAAGCCAAATTCATACCCCGGGTATTTTTGTAAATCGCGTTATTAAAGGCAGCTTTGAAAAACGCATTGAACGTGTAACAACACGAGATTAAGCAGGAGCAAAATTATGGCATTATCACGTGAACAAGTTGCAATGCGCGTTGCACAAGAACTACAAGACGGTTACTACGTAAATTTGGGCATAGGAATTCCGACACTCGTCGCAAACTATGTACCAGATGATATTGAAGTTATGTTACAGTCCGAAAATGGCCTTTTAGGCATGGGCCCGTACCCAACTAAAGCAGAGCTAGACGCCGATATGATTAACGCGGGTAAAGAAACCGTGACAGCAGCCACAGGTGCAGCCATATTTAATAGTGCAGATAGTTTTGCCATGATACGGGGTGGTCATGTAGACTTAACCGTTCTGGGTGCATTTGAAGTTGACCAGAACGGCAACATCGCATCGTGGATGATCCCTAAAAAGCTGATTAAAGGCATGGGTGGCGCGATGGATTTAGTCGCTGGCGCGAAAAATATTATTGTTACTATGACCCATGCAAGTAAGCATGGTGACTCTAAACTATTAGAAGCCTGCTCTTTACCGCTGACTGGCGTTAATTGCGTAAAAAAAATAGTAACAGATTTAGCCGTATTAGAAGTTAAAGACGGCGCATTTCATCTAATAGAACGTGCTCCGGGCGTATCTGTTAATGAAATCATTAGTAAAACAGCAGGTAAATTACTTGTTGACGGTGAAGTACCAGAAATGGTTTTTTAGTAACTTTTAATAAGTTAACTTAAAATAACGCTTTACCCTGTACCGACCTCATTCCCAGTGCCAATGGCGCTGAGTTACCCAAAATCCCTCTTACGAGGGATTTTTTTTATCTTTTGTCATTATTTTTACCGTCATTCATACATCTGTAGTAAATTTTATCTATAATACAAATATAAATTAAATGTAAGCGCTTAGATTCTTTGCACTATTTTGTGGATAGCCTGCACCCTTTTTGTGAACTAGCGTTAATTTTATTTTTAACCTACTGATATTTAAACATTAAATAGTTGGTTTAAATTTTGCCTAAGTAAGGCGTCTCAATAAATTAAATAATTCTGGAAAACATGCAAACTCCTATTCGTGGCCTTCGCTCTTTTTGCTTTGCCGCAAGAAGCCTAAGTTTTAAGCATGCAGCTAATGAGCTGTACTTAACGCCGTCTGCGGTAAGCCATCAAATAAAACAACTTGAAGAACAACTTGGTATTGAGCTTTTTCAACGTAAAACGCGTTCAATTAGCTTAACCACAGCGGGTAAAAACTTTTTTGATGCTGTGTCTCCTATCATCACAATGTTAGAGAGCACCATTAATGAGTTTAGTCAGATGCAGCAAAATACAAATTTGACGATTACCCTGCCTGAATTTTTTGCCAGCGAACTACTCATGCCTAAATTAAGTGAGTGGACCTCAGAACACCCTAATATAAACCTGCAAATGGACACGCTTAAAACACGCAAAGAATTAACGCGTCATAGCGATTTATCTATTGTATTGTCCTCTGGTAAACCTACTGAAGGGTTAGCGACTGAGTTGTTTAACCTTGAATATATTCCTGCATGTAATAAAAAATTGCTCGATCAGTGGAGGGACGATCATCGTCAAGCCCTTAACCAAGTTCCGCTAATCTTGCACAAAGCTCGCCCTTGGGCTTGGCATCAGTGGGCCGAAAAAGCAGGGATTGATGACTTTTCTCCTTCGCAGATTATTCAAATAGATAGCATGTTTGGTGTAGCGCGTGCAGCGCAGCAAGGCATGGGCATTGCACTTATTCCACTGCCTATTAGCCAAAGCTGGCTAGATGAGCAATGGCTTTACAAATTATTCGAACAGCCTTTAACAACTAAAGATAAATACTATTTAGTGCAGCACGAATCAAGCACGCCTAATCACCCGCTTGATTTATTTGCGAAGTGGGTTGTAAATACGTTTAGAAAAATTCAAGAATAATCCCCTATTAGGCGAGTTCAGTAATACAACCTACTCTGTGTTGTATTACTGAACTCGTCTAAACCTCCCTGCAAATTTTAATGATTTTTTTAATTAAATACATAAACTTAGCACCATGCATTAGACTAAAGTCTATAGTTTAATTTTTTTCACTCATTGGTTTTGTTTTTATCGTTTGTCGAAAATAAAGTTAAATATTAAAGTTGCTTTATCAGCTCAAAACAACTTAGTTAAATTGTTTCTTAAGAGCAATAAATGCAACCTTTAGAGTTCTAGTAACTCAAACGTAGCAGTGAAAAGAATCTTATATTGTGTGTGTAAGATGTTGTCAGTGTGAAAAAGCGGTTCAAGTTAGGTGGTGACTTGGCTTGAACTGTTTTTATTTTTGGCGCAAACCACATGGTATGCAATACAAAGCTACCAAAGCGTAGTAAACAGAATCTTTATATTGTGTGTGAAGATGTTGTCAGTGTGAAAAAGCAGTTCAAGTTAGGTGGTGACTTGGCTTGAACTGTTTTTATTTTTGGCGCAAACCACATGGTATGCAATACAAAGCTACCAAAGCGTAGTAAACAGAATCTTTATATTGTGTGTGAAGATGTTGTCAGTGTGAAAAAGCAGTTCAAGTTAGGTGGTGACTTGGCTTGAACTGTTTTTATTTTTGGCGCAAACCACATGATATGCAATATAAGTTTAATACTTTTAAAAGCCCCGTAAGTTATAACTTACGGGGCTTTTTTAGTTAATTTTTAATTTGATATTCTTTTTTTAATTTACTTATTTGCACTTTATGTGAAATCAAGAAGGTATTAAATTTCTTGATTATGTCAGGGTAGTCAATCGACGATAATAAAAAGGCTTGTAAATCTGTCGGCAATTCGTTTTGAAAATAAACAGGTCGGGTTAATTTAAAGTATTTTTGGAGGTTATAATTTAATACATCGTTAGATATGTAAATACACTCCACTCGCTCTTTTAAAAGCAACTCTATTAATTCAATTACGTTAGCTGTTTCTATTAACTCAACGTTTTCATTATTCATTAACGGTTTAAAGCTTTGAGGCGTAAACCCTCTTACCGTTGCAAAACTAATGCATTCATCAATAGTGATATTTTTATTTAAACTCGCAATGCCCGTTTTAGTTACAACGGTTGGCTGCGAATAAATAATTTTATTTACATCAATAAATGAAGCTTTGTAGCTTGGTTTCCAGCTAGGGTTATCTGGATACTTAAAGTCGACATGGCGATGTTCCACAAATTCTTTGTAAAGTCGATTAATAGGTAGTGTGTAAAACTCAAACTTAAAGTCATGCTGCTGGGCAAACAAGGTAAGTAACTTTTGACTAAAACCATAATAGTCGCGGTTATCAGCCCCACTACCATCGTAGTATGGAAGGTATTCTATATTCTCTACGCCTACTACGTAATGAGTCGCTGATTTAGCGTTGTTTATTAAAAGCAGTAAAGCGAATGGCAAATATATTAACTGCGTTGCTATTTTTATAAATTGATTCATTAATAACCTAAGTAATATTGTTGACAATTAGCTGCACGCTTTAATTTTAACAAATTTGCAAAGATTATGATAAGCCTATTTTGTTTTATGCAAAAAAAAGCCTGATTAGAATCAGGCTACGTAAAGAAAAGGTTTAGCTTTTATCTCTCGGTACAAAATCAAGGACTGTTGCATTAATACAGTAACGATCGCGACCTCTTGGACCTTCACCTGGAAATAAATGCCCTAAGTGTATGCCTGTACTTTTAGAGCGAAGCTCAATGCGTGTCATGCCCCAGCTGCTATCGTCGTGCTGTGTTACGTTGTTTTTTACAGGATGAGTAAAGGACAACCAACCAGTACCTGAGTTAAACCTATTGCTTGTATCAAATAGTGGCTCGCCACTTAATTTATCAACAAAAGTACCGTCTGGTGTGTTTTTAAACTCTTTGTACTCTTTACAGTAAGGTCTATCTGTTCGTGCATCAAATGCAACTTTATAAGCATCACTGTTACCTAATTTAAAAGCGCCTAATGCTTTATAAAACTCTTCAGGCGTTGCGTAACCTTGACGGCCATATACCTCAACGCCATTTTCTAAAAACAAAATGGTTGGTGTTGCCCACGTGGCTGACTTAATAGTTAAATCATCAAGTTGGTCAGCATGGCGAAACGACATTGGTATTGTTCCTTTGTAATCATTTGCGACTGCTTTTTTAAACTTTTCACAGTATGGGCAGTATTCACGTGAATCAAGTACCACTATTTGCTTTCCTGATAATAAAGCCGTGTTATCTACTTTTTCTACAGGTGTTTTATTAAAAACAACACCGGTAGAGTGATCTGGGCAATAGCCATTAGGGTTCTTTTCTAAATAATTTTGATGATACTCTTCTGCCGTTACAAAACCTTGAAGCGGTTTAATAACTGTTTCAATTTTGCCATAGCTCGCATCAGTTAAAAGCTGCTGATATTGCGATTTAACTTGCTCAGCTACTTTAGCTTGCGCATCAGTGGTCGTTAATACAATTGAGCGGTATTGCGTACCAATGTCGTTACCTTGGCGATTTTTTTGCGTAGGGTCGTGACTTTCAAAATAGTTTTTTAAGAGATCTTCTGCTGAAATTATATTGCTGTTATACATAACTTGTACAACTTCAGCATAATTGTTCTCGTCAAAACGACGAGACTGATCAGTAATGTTTCTGTAGGTAGCTTTAAAGCCATTGCCGTCAGCGTACCCCGATTCAGCATCAATAACGCCATTAAGCGCTTCGTAGCGTTTTTCCGCTCCCCAAAAACAACCTGATCCAAGTACAATGGTTTCTACATGCATGGTGGCTTCTACATTACTGTGCTCAACCTTTTCCATAGATAAAGCAAAGCTGCCTGCGCTAAATATAATAGCAGCGCCTGATAAATATAATAAATGCTGGTGTTTCATAAAGTACCTCTTAAACAAGTGCGTGCTAACTAAGACCTCCTTATCCTAATTTTCATTTCAACCTAATTACTTATTTAGTACGAAGCGTATTAAGTTTTGGTCTTCAATAAGTTAAATACGATTAATTGAATATAAAACTACTCTTAAAGTAAGTTGGGCAATAAACATAACCACTTAGTCGCAATGGTGTAAATAAATTAATAAAACTGTGTTACGTTTAAATTATGTTGTACAAATAGGTTTATTTAATGAAGCCAGCTCCTCATATTTATGCATTAACAAACAGTAGTTTACTGTTTGATGCATCGCATTTAGACGCTACAGATATACTCTCTATTCAAAAAAAAATTTGGGCTTTAGCTAGCCACTGTAAAAGCACTGATGAATTTAGCGATTTGGTGCCGGCCATGAACTCGCTCACTCTTTATTTAAAATCAGATAAACACTTAAATAAGTGGTTACAAGTGCTACCTTCGCTGTGGAATGATATTAAAACGAGTACTTTTAAGGGGCAGCATCACTTAATCAAAACCACATACAAGGGTGAGGACATTAATTACGTGGCTCGCTATCATAATTTAAGTGCCGATGAAGTTATTAATATTCATAGTAAAACCAAGTACCACGTTTTATTTTTAGGCTTTCAGCCCGGTTTTGCTTACCTACATGGCTTAAATGAGCAATTACATACACCAAGACGTGATGAGCCACGCATTAAAGTTCCTAAAGGCTCTGTTGCGATAGGTGCTGCACAAACCGGCATTTACCCCGCAGATACCCCAGGTGGTTGGCATATAATAGGTCATACAGATACTGCTTTGTTTGATTCGACCTCTGAGCAACCTTGTTTAATTCAACCAGGAGATACGCTTGAATTTGTTCCGCACGTTAATAAAGGAGCAAATCATGATTAAAGTACTTAAAAGTGGTGTATTACTTACAATTCAAGATTTTGGCCGTGAGGGCTACCGCCATTTAGGTGTAAGCAAAGCGGGTAGCTTAGACCCTATTGCACAAATCATTGCTAATAGATTACTTAACAATAACGACAATGATGCCGTTTTAGAAATAACTGTGGGTTTGTGCGAACTGGAATTTACCTGCGACACAGTAATTGCGCTTCATGGTGCAGATTTGCAAGCAACCCTTGATGGACATGCAATTTATCCTGGTTGGACATACGCAGTAAAAAACAAACAAGTCCTAAGTTTTGCTACTGGTAGAGCAGGCTTAAGAGCTTATTTAGCAGTGAAAGGCGGTATACAAAATGCTGAAGTTATGGGTTCTAAATCTACAGATTTAAACGCATGTTTTGGTGGTTTTGAAGGTAGATCTCTCACCTCTGGTGATAAAATACCTATTACTCCTTATTATGGAGAGTTTAAAAAGGTAGGCGCAATTGCTCCCGCCCAGCGCAAACTTATACGCCTGCATCCAAGTCCTCATGCCGACTTATTAGGCGAGACTTTACTTAGCAACTTTGTGTCTACCGCTTTTAAAGTCAGCAATAATAGTAACCGAATGGGTGTAAGGCTTGAGCATAAGAATAATTTGGGGCATTCGCACTCTTTGCCATCATTAGGGGTGAGCCCTGGGAGTATTCAACTCCCACCAAGTGGAGAGCCAATTGTGTTACTAAATGATGGCCAAACTACAGGGGGCTACCCTCTGCTAGGGACTGTTATTGAAGCCGACTTACGTCAATTTGCACAGTTTAGACCTATAGATACTGTTGAGTTTAAATATGTAACGTTTGAAGAAGCAGCGAAGGCGAAGCAGAAACTTGACGGACACCTACATCAATTGAGCCTTGCACTTAAAATAACCTATAAAAATATTCTAAAAATAAATAGGAAAACTATGTTCGACTTAAATTATTGGCCCTGATAATCGTTTTATACTGTTTTTTTTGTATTGTGTAGGTATGGCATTTTTAATTGAAGGTCATGGCGCAAGCCCTGCTCCATTAGTTGCGCTCGGCATGTATAGCGGCTATTGCAGTGCGTTAATGACGCCTATGACAGCAAATTTAATATTCTTCCTGCAACTCTTTTTGACTTAAAAGATAAGTACTATGTAATTAAGGTTCAAATTCAGACGGCAGTTACCTTACTCGCCGTTAATATTATTTTAATGTATAGCTTGGTGTGTAATGACTAAATCAACTTCTTCTATGGCGTGTGTATTAATAACCGGCTTTGCGCCTTTTGGTAGCGAAACTATCAATCCTTCTTGGCAAGCAGTGCAAAAACTTGATGAAACTATCATCATGAAACACAAAATATGTACACTAGAACTTGCCTGTGAGTTTAATACGTCTATTAGTCAGCTTATAAACGCCATTGAGTCACATAATCCGGCGGTTGTTTTATGTATAGGTCAAGCTGGTGGGCGCAGCGAAATATCAATTGAGCGTATTGCAATAAACGTTGACGATGCACGCATTAAAGACAATGCAGGTAAGCAACCTGTCGATTCACCAATAGAAAAAAATGGCCCTGATGCCTATTTCACTAATTTACCCATAAAGCGTATGTTACAAGCACTGCACAACAGCAATATTCCTGCTGCCATTTCCAATACGGCAGGTACGTATGTATGCAATCACGTTATGTATGGCCTTATGCATTACATAAATGATCACTGCGCTGTAATGAAAGGTGGCTTTGTGCATATTCCTTATTTACCAAGCCAAGCTGTGCACCACAATGGCGCACCAAGCATGTGTGAAGACACTGTTATTAACGCGCTAAAAGTGATGATTGCACAAGCTTTGAACAATAATAACGACGTAAAAATAGCCGCAGGCACCACGCATTGACCACTTTGGTGCGGTTATATATAACTTGGTGCATAAATTATTCTTAATTAATTATAAAAGCTATGTGACTTGAGTAATTTTTTCTGATAAAACAAGGTTTCGCAGCACAGCAAATTGGCTTTGCTGCACACATAATAGGAATGAGGAGTTACTATGTGTTCAATTTTTGGGGTATTAGATATTAAATCTGATCCCGCTCAATTGCGTACCCAAGCAATTGAAATGTCAAAGCTGCTTAGACACCGTGGCCCAGATTGGTCTGGTGTATATGCATCTGAAAAAGCTATTTTAGTACATGAGCGTTTAGCTATTGTTGGTGTATCAAGCGGTGCACAGCCTTTATACAATCCTGAAAAAACAAATATTTTAGCGGTTAATGGCGAGATTTATAATCATAAAGAACTTGCAGCAGAGCTAGATGTTGATTTTACTTTTCAAACTCAATCAGACTGTGAAGTTATTTTAGCGCTTTATAAACAAAAAGGATCTGACTTTTTAGATGATCTAAATGGCATTTTTGCATTTTGTTTATACGACGAAGAAAATGACGCTTACTTAATTGGCCGTGACCATATTGGTATTATCCCGCTTTACACTGGTCACGACGAGCACGGTAACTTTTACGTTGCTTCAGAGCTAAAAGCACTCTCTCCAATTTGTAAGCATATTGAAGAATTTCCACCAGGGCATTACCTGTACAGCAAAGATGGCAAAATCACGCCTTATTACAAGCGTGATTGGGAAACATTTGATGCAGTTAAAGATAACAGCGCACAAGCGCAAGACGTTAAAGATGCATTAGAAGCGGCCGTTAAACGCCAGCTAATGTGTGATGTACCATACGGTGTATTACTTTCTGGTGGTTTAGACTCATCGGTTATCTCTGCTATTACCCAGCGTTTTGCTGCCAAACGTATTGAAGATAACGATGAAAGCGATGCATGGTGGCCTAAGTTGCATTCTTTTTCAGTAGGCCTTGAGGGTTCACCTGATTTAGCCGCTGCTCAAAAAGTAGCTGACATGATTGGTACTATTCACCACCCTATCATTTTTACCATTCAAGAAGGTATTGATGCTCTGCGTGAAGTGATTTACCACATTGAAACGTATGATGTAACAACGATTCGTGCCTCTACACCTATGTACTTAATGGCTCGCCAAATTAAAGCGATGGGCATTAAAATGGTGTTATCTGGCGAAGGTGCTGATGAGCTATTTGGTGGTTACTTATACTTCCATAAAGCCCCTAACGCACAAGAGTTTCATGAAGAGCTAAACCGTAAAGTATCAAAACTGCATATGTTTGACTGTTTACGTGCTAATAAATCAATGGCAGCATGGGGCGTTGAAGCACGTGTACCGTTCCTTGATAAAGAATTTGTTGATGTTGCTATGCGTATCAACCCTGAAGCCAAAATGTGTAAAGATGGCAAAATTGAAAAACACATTTTACGTGAAGGTTTTGATGGCTACTTGCCTGATGAAGTTTTATGGCGCCAAAAAGAGCAATTTTCAGACGGTGTTGGTTACAGTTGGATTGATACGTTAAAAGAGTTTGTAAATGAGCAAGTGAGCGATCAAGAGCTTGCAAATGCTAAATTTAAATACCCTATTAATACGCCAGATTCAAAAGAAGCTTACTACTACCGTACTATTTTTGAATCGCACTTTCCTGGTGATGCATCAGCTAAATGTGTACCACATGGTAAATCGGTAGCGTGTTCGACTCCTGAAGCACTTGCATGGGACGCATCGTTCCAAAACAATGCAGATCCATCAGGTCGTGCTGCGGGCGTTCATAACGACGCGTATGCAAGCAAAGGATAACACTCTTTGTTTAACGAAGCGTAAGCCCAAATGGCTTACGCTTCGCTGTATAAAACTCACTTCCACCGAATCTGTTTTTTATAGCCCTGCAAATAACTTAAAAGGCTCAAGTGCTTTAATTGTTATTTATAAAATTGGGTTAACATCAAAAACAATGCAATATATTGCATCACAATCAAACCACCCTGCTACCGTATTTTTAAATCAAAATGAGATAACTAAACGCCATTGTAATATTCGCTGGTTCAACCAAACAAGTGAAATTAAACGCTGTGGGCATGGTACTTTAGCGGCCGCTAATTTTTTAATAAAGTATTTTGGTTATTGCCCTGAAGTATTTACATCAATGAGTAATGAGCGCTTTACTATAAGAGTAAAAAAACAACGCGCACAGTTGTTACTAAAAAGTATAGAGCCTAAAAAAAGCGAATTAGCTAAAGGTGAGTTAAAAAGTGTGTTTTCATTAGCAATAAAAGTAGCCTACAGTACCGGTGATAAAAACGGTTATACGGTTGTATTATTTAATGAAGAATTTAATAAAGGATTTAGTAAAGACGTTGAAAAAGACGATTTAAAAAGCTTACACGTTGATTTTAAAGCTTTGAGTAAACTCCACAAAAATGCAGTTATAGCGCTTAGTATAAAAAATATGGACAAAAAAAATGCTATAGCGCATTTTAGATATTTTGCACCCCAGTTTGGAGTAAATGAGGACAGTGCAACGGGCTCTGCGGTATCTGTTATTGCCCCCCTGCTATTTAGACTACATGGTTTAAATAAAGCTAAGCTTATACAGCAATCAAATAATGGTGCATTGCTAAGCTATGAGTTTAGCAATGCTAAAGTTGTCATTTACTAGGGCGTGTTGATCTTTGCGAATTGAAATTTGTTCAATCTAGGGCCGATTAAAGCGCGGCGCGAGGTTTGTAACCTAGTGGGCTAAGTAAAAATCGAGCAACAAATAGTTTATCGCCCCTAGGCAGTACCCGAAGGGCAGCACATGTTTGGCATTTATGCTGCGTTATCGCCTATTTATGTGGAATAACCACACTTCATAGGCTCTGCCTTGCCTAAAAACCAAACATATTGCTGCAAATTCAACTATCAAAGATCAACACCCCCTAAACATATTAAGTAAACGTTTATAGCGGTCGTAATAAGCACAATGCAAAATAGTTACTATCGTCTTGCCATGTTTGCTCTAACTTTAAATTAGCTTGCGCGGCAAGCTGCTTAAACGATTCGAGCGTGTACTTATGGGAATTTTCTGTATGGATACTTTCGCCTTCAATAAAGTCTATTTGCTGATCATTTATAATCACGCTTTGATTACAGTTACTTACTAAATGCATTTCAATACGGCTATGTTGCTCGTTAAAGCGAGACTCGTGGCTAAAGTTATCTATATTAAATGTGCCGTTTAGCTCGTTATTAATACGTTGTAGTAAATTTTTATTAAATGCGGCGGTGACTCCCGCTTTATCGTTATATGCATTGAGTAACACTTGGCGCTCTTTTACTAAATCAACCCCAATTAATACATAACCGTTTACACCACATAAACGATGGAAATTATTCATAATTTCTATAGCTTTAACTGGGGCAAAATTACCAAGAGTAGAGCCTGGAAAATACACCAAATTGGTTTGACTATCTAAAGCGGTGTCTTTGGTTAGCTGTTTAACCATTTGGCTATGTGTAAAGTCTCCTAGTAATGGCGAAATGGCCAAATCTGGGAATAATGGTGATAAATGTGCAAGTGAATAACTGAGCATCTCCTCAGAAATTTCAAACGGTACGAAGGTTTTTACCTTTGCCATGTGCGCTAATAAATACGCGACCTTTTTACCCGAACCACACCCAGGCTCAATAATAGAGAGATTTTCAGGTAGCATTTGAGCAATCGACTGCGAGTATTGCTCTAAAATAGACAACTCAGTACGTGTAACATAATACTCTTGTAAGGATGTTATTTGCTCGAATAATGCAGCACCTTTATCATCGTAAAAATACTTACACGGAAGCGTTTTTTGTTGTTGAGTTAATCCGCTTATCACGTCGTTTAAAAATTCAGTGTCGGTTATGTTACTTTGTTTAATCGCTGTTACTTGGCTCATACTATATCCTTAGCTAGTCTTATCCCGCTGCACATCCACGCTTGATGTGGGTAATAAAAATTTCGGTATGTTTGTCGTAAATGGTCTTGAGGGGTAAACACACACCCGCCCCGTAACACCATTTGGTTATTCATAAATTTACCATTGTATTCCCCTGCTACTCCTTCAATAGGCTTAAAACCGGGGTATGGCAAATATGCACTGTTTGTCCATTGCCAACATGAATCCGTTAACTGGTTTATTTCAGTATCATCTTTTGTTTGTTGTGGTGTTAGATAGTTATTATTAGTGTCTGTTGAAGGTGTATTTTTAGCTGCATATTCCCACTCGAACTCTGTAGGCAAGCGAGCCTTTACAAAATTAGCGTAGGCGCTGGCCTCAAAATAACTAACATGGCTGATGGGAGCACTTAAATTTAAAGGCTGCAATCCATAGTGTGTAAACTCAAACCATTCGTTATTTATGTAATGCCAATATAATGGATGCGTTAAACGAGTGTTTTGAATATGCGCCCAACCGTCGCTTAACCAATATTGTGGATTGCTATATCCACCGGCATTTATAAAGTCTAAATATTCACCATTAGTGACCAATCTATTAGCAAAACTGAATGGATGAATTAGTACTTGGTGTTTGGGGCACTCGTTATCATATGCAAATTCATCGTCGGCATTTGTGCCAATATTAATAATGGCTTGTTCAAAATTGATAAAATTAAGGGGTTTAATATCAGCTGATTTTTTTTGGCTATTTAAAAGCGATGTTTTATATTGAGGAAATAATGGATTTACTGAAAAGTTATATTTGATGTCCATAAGCATTAGTTCTTGATGCTGTTGCTCGTGGTGTAACCCAAGTTCAATAATATCTTTAATGTGCGGGTTAACGTCAGTCTTAAGTAATTCAATCAAGCGGCTATCTACATGTTCTCTGTAAGCTAGCACTTCGTCTAAACCTGGCCTAGATAAGCTTCCTCTGTTTGCCCGTTTAAATTGCTCTCCAATCCCATTGTAGTAAGAATTAAAAAGCATTTTATAGTGAGGATTAAACACTGCGTACTGTTTACAATGAACACTAAGTAAAAACGTTTCAAAAAACCACGTGGTATGCGCTAAATGCCATTTAGTAGGACTGGCATCAGACATAGCTTGTAATTGGCAATCTTCTACAGTGAGTGGTTCGATAATGGCTAGGCTTTCGTCTCTAACGCTACAAAAGCGTTTAACAAGTTCGTTTTGATTGGTATCGTTTGTAACGCTTTCACGCATAATAGTATTAATCCTTTGCCTATCTATTTATAAAATATAGCTTAGGGCATGCTGAGCTTTTTGGATTGAAATTTGTTCAATCTAGGGGCGATTAAATCGCGGCACGAGGTTTGTAACCTAGTGGGCTAAGTAAAAACCGAGTAACAAAGAGTTAATCGTCCCTAGAAAGAACCCAAAGGGCAGTGTATGTTTGGTATTTATGCTGCGTTATCGCCTATTTATGGGGAATGACCACACTACATAGGCTCTGCCTTGCCTAAAAACCAAACATACTACTGTAAATTCAATCGCCAAAATTCAACATGCCCTAATGTTGTGTTAAATCATATTCATATTACAACTTGATTAAAGGTGCTTATCGGCTTATAAATTTATAATAGCCTTGAAGAGAAATTTGCTCTTCGCTAGCCGGTTTTTGATTATTCTTACGTGCATGCAAGCATGAAAAATAACGCATAAGCTGTTACCGAACCGCTAAGCTATAAATCTAGGAGCGATTAAATCGCGACTAGACTTAACAAATTTCAATCCTAAAAGACTAACAAGCCCTAATATTTAAGCATTAATTAAGCTACTTAAAAATGATCTTTTTTTACTTAACCAAGTAAATTAATACTTTTAATAGCAAACTAAATTTTAACGTTCACTGAATTTTTAAATTTAGGGCTTTTAAATGAAAAAATCATGAATTTGGCCATATAAACAGCGTTTTAAATACAAATTCATTTACATTTAATATTTAACTCATACACTACTAGCTGTATGATCACGCTTCAAATTAGTTAGTCTTCGAATAATTACGGTATTACTTTTTACTTAATATTTAAAGACTAATGTAATTCGATATGACGCCGAATTTATTTTGGCTTGTTAGGACAACTAAAGAGGTATTGCATGAAGGAAAATCATGACAAATATAGTATTGACAACACGGATTACACCGTAGGTCAGGACAACGTACAAAAGTGGGGGTTTGATATTCACAACCCTGTTTTTGGAACTAGTGCGGGCCTGATTGTCATCTTTTTAATCGCCATACTTGTTACCGACCCACAAACTGCAAAAACAGCGCTTGATAGTATCAAGACCGATATTATTAATAATTTTGATGCCCTATTTATGTGGGCTGCTAACTTCTTTGTACTCTTTTGTTTAGCACTTATTGTTTCTCCTTACGGTAATATTCGCCTTGGTGGTGATGACGCTAAACCTTCTCACTCTCGCGTTTCATGGCTTGCTATGTTATTTGCTGCCGGTATGGGTATCGGCCTTATGTTTTGGGGCGTTGCTGAACCAGTTGCTTACTTTACTGGTTGGTACGAAACACCGCTTAATGTAGCCGCTAATACACCAGAAGCTGCAAAATTAGCAATGGGCGCAACTATGTTTCATTGGGGTCTTCACCCTTGGGCTATTTACGCTGTTGTTGGTTTATCTCTTGCATTTTTTACCTATAACAAAGGTTTACCACTTTCAATTCGTTCTATTTTTTACCCTATATTAGGTGATAGAGCTTGGGGTTGGCCTGGTCATATCATTGATATCTTAGCTGTACTTGCTACGTTATTTGGCCTTGCAACATCTTTAGGTTTAGGTGCGCAGCAAGCTTCTGCAGGCATTAACCATGTATTTGGTACAGAAGGTGGCATTGGCTCTCAAATTCTAGTTATTGCGGGTGTAACACTTTTAGCCATTGTCTCTGTGGTTCGTGGTATTGACGGTGGTGTGAAACTACTAAGTAATGTAAATATGCTAATTGCGTTTTCATTATTATTGTTTGTATGTTTAGTAGGCTTTGCTGTAGCAATGGGTAATGTACCCACTACCGTGATGGGCTATGTAGAAAATATTATTCCATTGAGTAATCCTCACGGACGTGAAGACGAAACATGGATGCATGGTTGGACTGTGTTTTACTGGGCTTGGTGGATTTCCTGGTCACCGTTTGTAGGTATGTTTATCGCGCGTGTATCACGTGGTCGTACAATTCGTGAATTCTTAATTGCGGTTTTACTTATTCCTACTCTAGTTACTGTTTTATGGATGTCTATTTACGGTGGTATTGCGATTGATCAAGTAGTTAATGGTGTTGGTGCGTTAGGCACTAATGGTTTAACTGATGTACCTTTAGCTATGTTCCAAATGCTTGATGAATTACCTTTATCTAATATTTTATCGTTTATTGCAATTTTATTAGTGTTGGTATTTTTCATTACGTCATCTGACTCTGGTTCATTAGTAATTGATTCAATTACAGCTGGCGGTAAAATTGATGCACCGGTACCACAACGTATATTTTGGGCATCGGTTGAGGGCGCAATTGCAGCTGCTTTACTTTGGATTGGTGGCACACAAGCAATTGAAGCACTACAAGCAGGCGCTGTCTCTACAGGCTTGCCATTTACTATTGTATTATTATTTATGTGTTTAAGTTTAGTTTTAGGTTTACGAACTGAGCCTCGCCCAGTTAAATAATACTTTTAGTAAGTAACACTTTTAATTAGTAACGAAAACGCCGCAATTTTTGCGGCGTTTTTTTGTTTGGTCATTAAAAGCTAGAACCACAGCTCTGAGATTGGAGTATCTACACGATAATGATAACTCAGTTGCGCTTGTAAAAGTTCTGCTGTAGCAAGTGCATCCGTTAACGCATTGTGATTTTGATATGCTGGTAGGGAATAACGCGCACGGCAATCTGTTAGCCTAAGAGAACCTAATTTTGTGTTAAACAATCGCCCTAATAAACCCTGCCTTGCTTTTAGTGCTCTTTTTTCTATTTCCATTGTATCAACAAGTGCAAACTCAATACCTTCTTTAAGCCTTAACAATAACGCATTATTTAAAAAGTGACGTTCTATTGCGGCATAATGCACCACGACAACTTTACCACTGAGCGCTTCAAGTAAAGGCTCTATAATTTGATTAAAGTCGGGGGCGTCGTCCACCTCAGAGTGCGTTATTCCATGTATTAAAATAGACTCTTCATGAAGGTTGCGCCTAGGCTGCACAACCCAATGCCGACTGTGCTTACAATAAATGCGCTCTAAATTGAACGGCACTAAACCAACACTCACTATATCGTCGTTTTGGCTATTTAAGCCTGTTGTTTCAAAATCCATTGCTACAAAAGGTACGTCTTTTATTGCAGCTTTGTCTTGATTATAAGCACCCGCATAAAAGTGTTTTAAGAGTTTATTTTTGGTGCTATTGGCAAGCTCGTTATACCTAGCTTGCCAATCAATTGCTTTATGATTACGCGGATTCATAGGCTACTTCACACCAGAGTTTGCTGTGTAGCTAAATTTTAAATAGCTTTGTGCTTTTTCTAAAATGGCAAATGCCTCTTTTAAGTTTCGTTGCTCGAACGGAGAAAGTAAATGTGGATCTAAGTCGTTATCGGGCTCTTCGCCCTTCTCTATTTGCCACGCTTGATGGCGAATTCGCATCATGGCAATATACTCAAGTGCGTCACGTAAATCTTGCGCTTTACCCTGTGGTAACAGCTTAGCTTCAATAATATCTTCTAGCCGCTCAAACGAATTTTGTTTACGTGAGCCAATAGCCAATGCGTGCACGCGAATAACATCAGAAAGAGGTGCAGTCCCTCTTCGCTTTAAGTTCATTGAACGCTTATGTTGGCCATTATGCTCCATAACAAAGCCTTTAAAGAAACCAAGTGGAGGTGTTCTATTTCTAGCATTTGCTGCCATATTAGCTAAAAATACGCGATTTACTTTACTTTGTTTTGCTATAAATATTTTAAGCTCGTCGGCCCACTTGGTTTTACCCCACACACCGTCTAAGTCAAAAAATATAGAACTATTAAGCAATGCTTGTGGTTTTGGCTGCGCGATCCAATCTGCAAATTGATCGAACCACTGTGAGCGAGTTTTACGCCATTTTTTAAACGACGCCATTATTTCTCCATCACAATACGTATAGCCACATTGTGCTAAGCCATCACAGACAAAGTCTGAGATATTTTGAAAATATTCATTATGTTTTTCGTCTTCGTAACTGTCATCTAAAATTAATGCGTTATCTTGATCAGTTACAATAAGTTGCTCGTCGCGAGCCATTGAGCCCAGTGCAATAAAACAATAAGGAACGGGAGGTGGACCAAACTTTTCTTCAGCTAATACAAGCAATCTTTGTTTAAATGTACGCCCTATAACAGCCATGGCTGTACCAACCATGTGTGAGTTTGCATCTTCATTCACCATACGAACAAACACATTGGGCAATTGGCGTGCATAATGCGCCAAATCCTCTATTGTTTGTTGAGCCAGTATGCCACGTACAAGTAATAAGCTGCTTTGGGATTCATAACGCAAAATATCAGAGAGGGAGATAACGCCTATTGGGCGTCTTTTCTGTACTACTGGCAAATGATGTAAGTTATCTCTAAGCATGGCCAATACAGCTTCGAAAATATAGTCATTAGCATCTAATAGTACTAAGTTAGTGGACATAATGTCTTTTGCTTGCGTGTTAAAGGCAAGCCCTTTAGCCACTACTTTAGTGCGTAAATCCCTATCGGTTATTATACCAACTACTTGTCCATCATCTTCTTCTGGGTCATCATTTATGGGTTTATTTACATCGGTTACCAACACTGACGATACCGCCTCTTCGGTCATTAATTTAGCGATATCTTGTATCGTAGAGGTTGCATCTACGGTGACTACATCTCTGTGAATTAATGATTTTACCTTCGCGGTTGTCAGGTCATTGCCATCGGCTTGTTCGACAATAGCTTGATGCAAACGCACGTTACCGTCTGTTTCGAAGTAATCAGCAAACGCATCAAACTCATCACAGTAACGATTAAATAGCTCGACATTTATGCAATATACTAACGTATCTTCAAGAGCAGTTGCAGGAAAACGTACCTTACGGTTCATCAATAAACCCATTTGACCAAATATACCAGCGGTAGCCAAACGATTATACAGCTCGCCATTTCGGCGGTACATTTCTACAGAGCCACTTCTAATTACATACAAATCAGAAATGTCTTGTCCAAAACTCAAGATATCTGTTTTTGCTCTAAAATAAGCCACTTCTACTTGTTGAGCTAGCTCATTAAGCGCTTTTTGAGGTAAGTCATCAAAAGGAGGATGTTGTGCTAAAAATTGTGCGATTTCAACTTGTTCGGCTTGCATAAATCCCTTCCTGTATGCGCATTAAAATGACTAAATCTGTTTTGCAGATTAACACTATCATCGGGGTGTGAAAACAATTACTGTACAAATTTAGGCACAAAAAAAGAGCCTAAATAGACTCTTTAAGTGTAATACTTATTGTATAAATTTATTTACCGCGCTGAGCGTCTTTTTGGGCTTTTTTAGCTTCTTTACGTTGCTGTAAAACAGCTTGTGCTTCATTACCAATATGGCCCTCACCACGCGCTTGCGCTAATTCTATTTGCTTTTGGCGCTCTGCAAAACGTGCGCGTTGTTCGTCCGTAACTTCTTCAATACAATGATGACAAGAGACGCCTTCCATGTATTCAGGCTTTAACTTTTCGTCTTCTGTAATTGGCATACGACACGCGTGGCATTGATCATAAGAGCCTTTTTGTAGGTCATGATCAACCGCAACGCGATTATCAAATACAAAACACTCGCCTTCCCACATGGTTTCTTCTTTTGGTACTTCTTCTAGGTATTTTAAGATACCGCCTTCAAGGTGATAAACTTCATCAAAACCTTGCTCTTTCATGTAGGCTGTCGATTTTTCGCAGCGGATACCGCCGGTACAAAACATCGCCACTTTTTTGTGTTTTTCAGGGTCTAAGTTTTCTTTTGCCCACTGTGGAAATTCGCGAAAGGTTTTAGTATTTGGATCGACCGCATTTTGAAATGTACCAATTTCAATTTCGTAATCATTACGTGTATCAATTAAAATTACTTCAGGGTCAGATATAAGTGCGTTCCACTCATTTGGCTTTACATAGCTACCCACAACTTTAAGCGGATCTACGCCTTCAACGCCCATCGTTACAATTTCTTTTTTTAGTTTTACTTTAGTGCGGTAAAACGGGCATTCATCGTCGTAAGATTCTTTTGTAACGATGTTTTTTAAATTTGGTTGCTCATCTAGCCATGCTAATAAGTTGTCTATCCCTTCTCGTTTTGCAGAAACAGTGCCGTTTATACCTTCGGCAGCGAGCAATAAAGTACCGCGTACTTCATTTGCTTCCATCACTTCTAGTAATGGCTTACGGATAGCTTCAAATTCAGGTAAACCTACAAACTTATACAGCGCACACACTACAAAGTGATCGCCCGTTACATTATCTTTATGAACAACAGTCATTATATTTCCTATTTTGCCTTGTTAGCCAATATTGGCGTTTACCGAATCGTAAATCCGGCGCATATGGGGCGCGTATTTTACGCTTTTTTAGTTTAATTGCAAAAAATAGCGCTATAGATTGGTTTTTACTGTTAGCGACCTAGCTGTGTAAGCTATAATGCGCTGATAAATTTATAGAGTTAATTTGCTCATTTTGGAGAAACACACATTGCAGTTTACTGATCTTGGGATTGATACACGCCTTGAAACACAACTAGCACATCAAGGGATCACCCAGCCCACCGATATTCAAGCGCATGCAGTGCCTACCGCACTTGCAGGGCATGACATTTTCGCTCAGTCTAAAACTGGGTCGGGCAAAACCTTGGCGTTTTTATTACCTGCTGTACAAAGGGTTATGAAACAAAAAGCACTCAGTAAACGCGATCCTCGTGTACTTATTGTTGCTCCTACGCGTGAGCTTGCTACGCAAGTATTTACTCAGCTGCGTTTATTAATTGCTGGTACAGCTATTAAGGCAGTTAAAATACTTGGCGGCGAAAACTTTAATGACCAAATAAAAGCACTTAGAAACGACCCACAATTCGTAGTTGCTACACCTGGGCGTTTAGCTGATCACATTACAAAACGCTCATTGCAATTGAGTGGACTAGAACTGCTTATTTTTGATGAAGCCGACCGTATTTTAGATTTAGGCTTTACCGAGCAGTTAAAAATGATTAACGAGCAAGCTAATCACCGTCTACGTCAAACGTTATTGTTTTCTGCAACACTTGACCATGCACAAGTAGATGCACTATCACGTAACCTATTAAAAAAACCAAAGCAAATTACGCTAAGTGCAGCAAATGAGCAACATAGTGATATTAAACAAACGTTATACCTTGCCGATCACCTTGATCATAAAGAAGCGTTATTAGAGCATTTTTTAAACCAAGATGATGTTGGTCAATGTATTATCTTCACAGCAACGCGTTCTGACACGAGCCGTTTGAGTGAAGCGCTTAATGCTAAAGGCTTCAAATCTGTAGCGCTTGCTGGTGATTTAACGCAAAACAAACGTTTAGATATCATGGATTCGTTTAGTCGCGAAAACTTTAAAATATTGATCACCACCGACGTTGCATCTCGTGGTTTAGATTTGTTGAGCGTAACGCACGTTATTAACTTTGATTTACCAAAACACGCTGAAGAATATGTACACCGCATAGGTCGTACAGGACGTGCTGGCTTTAAAGGAAATGCAATTTCATTAGTTGGCCCAAAAGATTGGGCAAGTTATTTAGCTATTAAAGCATTTTTAAATGACGAATTAAAATTTGCGAGCATAGAGAGCTTAAAAGCTAAGTTTAAAGGTTTAAAAGAGAAAAAACCTGAGGCAGCGTGGGACAAATCTAAAGAAAAAGCCGCCGCTGTTAAAAAGCCTGCATTTAAACGCAAAGCTAAACCTAAAAAGCCTACAGCACCAATTAAAGCACCGATGAACATTGATGGCGATACACCAATGCGCCGTAAAAAAAAGCCTGAGCAGGAATAATTATGAGTTACCTAGGAACCACACAAACATTATTTGTAAAAGAAGTGAGTAACGAAGGTGCTTACTTAGACGGCCATGATTTAGGTGAAGTATTTTTACCAAAACAAGAAATAAAACATGAGCTTGAAGCGGGCGATAGTATTAGTGTATTTATCTTTTTAGACAATGCTAATTTAGCCACAGCAACAATAAAGAAACCACATGCTCAAGTTGGCGAGTATGCCCTACTACGCGTTAAAGAAATAAATAGTATTGGGGCATTTTTAGATTGGGGGCTTGAGAAAGATGTGCTTGCACCTTTTAATGAACAAAAGCCACGCATGCAAGAAGGCCATTCTTATTTAGTACGCCTGTACCTTGATAATGCAAGCCAACGTATTTGTGCCTCAAACAATTTTAATCGTTTCTTATCAAAAGATGAGCCGCAATATACTCACTTACAAGAAGTGGATTTAATTGTTGCTGGCAAAACAGATATTGGCTACAAAGTATTAGTTGAAGAGTCGCACTTCGGTGTTGTTTTTTACAATATGGTATTTAAAAGCTTATTTGTGGGTCAAAAGCTTAAAGGCTATATTCAAAAAGTACGTGACGACGGAAAAATTGATGTTGTACTAGAAAAGCCAGGTATGGGAAAAGTAAGTGACCTTGGTGAAACTATTATGCAAAAGCTTAAAAACGAAGGCGGTGTTATTCCACTTGGTGATAAGTCTGATCCTGAAGCAATAAAAAAGATGTTTTCTACAAGTAAGGCTAATTATAAAAAAGCAATTGGTGGCTTATTTAAACAAGAGTTAATAGATATTGAAGCGAAATCCATTCGCTTAAGATCTTAATTATAATTGGCTGTAATTACTAATAATACCTGTTTGTAATTAACCTAAAATATATTTATAAGGCAATGTACATTGCGTATATTGCCTTGAATAATCAAGCACTTCAACTTCCGACTCAAGATTGAGCGGCGCCAAACGAAAAACCTTTTTTTCACATTCTGTTTTTTTATCATCAAGCTTTGATATACATTCACTAACGCTTACATGCTGAGATATGAGTGTATCTTCATTTTTGTAACACAGATGATGAGCATAATCTTGCATTGTTTTTTTAAAATCAAACATATCGACTGGATACGTTGGAATTATATCTGTAACGGTTGTTACACCATCGTATGCTTTATTAGAAAAAACGTACTTATTTACTGAAAAACCCGCAATAACAATTACTATAGAACCAAAAAATAACTTCAAAACAAACCCCTACTACATTTTGATTTTATTAATGTAACATAAAACTCACATAAGGTAAGGGGTTTTAGCACTATATGACTGCTTATTGTTAAATTAAGCTATAGAGTTATTAACATCACTAAGCACTTTTACAGGATTATCTGCTTGAGTAATCGGTCTGCCTATCACTAAATAGTCACTTCCTGAATCTATAGCTTGCTTAGGTGTCATTATACGCTTTTGATCACCCGCATCACTCCCTTCAGGGCGTATACCAGGCGTAACAAGCTTAAAGCTATCACCTAACTCTGTTTTTAAAGCTTTTGCTTCTTGTGCAGAGCACACGACACCATCAAGCCCAGCTTCCTTTGCAAGCTTAGCTAAATAGATAACTTGCTCTTGAGCTGATTTATCAACACCTAAACGCTTAAGCTCTGTTTCATCCATACTTGTTAATACAGTCACAGCGATAAGTAATGGGGCTTTGTCACCAAATTGCTCTAGAGCCGATTTAGCTTTGCTCATCATTTCAAAGCCACCAGAAGCATGAACGTTTACCATCCACACCCCCATTTTAGCAGCTGCAGTAACCGCTTTAGCTACTGTATTAGGAATATCATGAAACTTTAAATCTAAGAAAACATCAAAACCTAAATCAATTAACTCTTTAACAAATGCAGGTCCAAAATAGGTAAACATTTCTTTGCCGACCTTGAGACGGCAAGTATCAGGAGAAAGTTGTTTAACAAAGTTTAAAGCAACTTCTTGATCATCGTAATCTAATGCAATAAGAATTTTTTTTGAGTGTTCGAAAGACATAACTATCCTAGTGAATGGCAGTAAAGTTATAAATTATGGGGTTATTAAAATCCGTCTAAGCCTCGACTTGGAACAATGGTTTCCCAATGCTTACAAGAAGGGCAATTCCAATATATGGTGTAGCTTGTAAAACCACAATGCTGGCATTGAAAATCTGGTTTTGTAGCAATATAAGAGGTTACAAGCTTATCAATTTCGTTAAGTACTTCTTTAGTATTTTTATTTTGGTCACCCATTAATTGCAGTAAAAAACTAAAACCACGAATAGTAGGTTGACGTTTTAAGCTATCAGTTAAAAATTCAAAGGCTTGCTTGGTGTGACCTTGCTCAAGTAATGCTTGGCAATGCTTTATTTTAATTAATACTCCGCCCTTCTCTAACAAGTCACTGACTAACTCGTGAAATTGATGCGTCAAATTCAATTGTTTATAACTGTGTGCCAGCTCATCAATAAACAACGGAGCAAACAAGGTAAATTGAGAGACAAGTTCACGCCAGTAATAAATAGCTTTAACGTAATCTTCTTTTGCGTAAGCAACTAACCCTAACTCGTAAAGCGGACGCACGGCTTTATAATTTAAGCTAATCGCTTTTCTCATTAGTTGGGGTGTATTGTCACTTAAAGCTGACTCACAATAAAAATTAGCAATTGCTTTAAATTGCTGTTCTTTTGAAAATAGTTCGCTATGGGCTTCAAACATGTTGATGCCTTTTTCCCACTCACGGGTTTGCGAATATAAAGTGATAATAGGGTCCAGCGCTTCTACATGCCCTGCTTTAACTAGCCAAACTAAGTGCTCTTCCGCACTATCTAGTAGTCCGGCCATTATATAATCTTCGGCTAATTCTAAACGGCTAGTTGCAGCTTGTTGTTCATTTAAGCTTGGGTGTTTTAATAGAAGTTCGTGAATTTTTATAGCGCGGTCTAATTCACCTCTACGGCGAAACATGGTGGCAAGTGTAGAATAGTGTTCAACCGAGTCGGCTGAAACTTCAAGTAAGTTGATTAAATGCTCTAAGCCTTGATCTTCTTCTCTATCGAGTAGAAATTTTAAGCCTTTGCTATATTCAGAAGTGATCTGACGATTAAGTTGATGAGCTTGGTTTTTAGCACTGTTTTTACCCATAATCCAACCGTAACCAGCGGCAACAGGTAATAGTAAAAACAAAAGCTCAATCATAGTTAGGTGTCTTTATTCGCGGCAAGCTTTTTTTTATCTTTTTCAGGCGCTAATTGCTTTTTTAAGCGGTAGTTTTGCCACTTTAATTGCGAAAACAATTTAAAGCTAATAAAACAACCAATCAAAACACCTAATAAAAAGCAGATACTTATTATTACAGCTAAAGGTAGCGTATTACTGGCTATAATGTAATTTACTTGTACTAACTGTGGGTTTTGTGACCCTAATACAAATGCACTGATAAGGCATAGTGCAACCAGAATAATTTTTAATACCTTGAACAAGTAACTACTCCACTAAGTTAACTAGGCAATGCTTTCATTCACGCGGTCGCGTAATTCTTTGCCTGGTTTAAAATGAGGTACATGCTTTCCTTCAAGCTCAACTGTATCGCCAGTCTTAGGATTACGACCTGTGCGAGGAGCGCGGAAATGCAAAGAGAAACTACCAAAACCTCTGATCTCAATACGATCTGAAGTAGATAATGAGCCGGCCATTTGTTCAAGAATTTCTTTTACAGCATTCTCAACATCTTTCACTGGAACGTGTGCGTGTTGTTCCGCAAGTATTTCTATCAATTCTGACTTAGTCATAGCGTTTCCTTAAAAAGAGATATAGGAAGGGCAAAAAATGCCCTTCCAACTAAAAACTAATTATATATTAGTCTTTTTGTGCATTTGCGAAAGCAGCTGCCATTGCGTTTTCAAACACTGGCTCTTCTTTCTTAAGCTTCTCTAGTACTTCTTTCTCTTCTGCTTCGAAAAGAGCTTTTACAGATAAGCTTAAAGTGCGGTTCTTACGATCAACACCAACGTATTTAACTTCAATCTCGTCGCCTACAGAAACAACAGTAGTTGCATCTTCAACGCGCTCTTGAGCGATATCAGCTACACGGATGTAACCTTCAACGCCTTCGATAAGTTCAACAGTTGCGCCTTTCGCATCAACTTCAGTCACTTTACCTTTAACAATAGCACCTTTTTTGTTTGCATCAAGGTAGTTATTGAATGGGTCAGCTTCGATTTG
Organism: Pseudoalteromonas sp. SG45-2; assembly: GCF_014164115.1. NCBI lineage: Bacteria > Pseudomonadati > Pseudomonadota > Gammaproteobacteria > Alteromonadales > Pseudoalteromonadaceae > Pseudoalteromonas > Pseudoalteromonas sp. SG45-2. The sequence goes on along the minus strand of NZ_JACJEO010000001.1, from coordinate 235,183 downwards.
CTTAACACCTAGAGAGATACGTTCACGCTCTGGGTCAACTTGCAATACGATAGCAGTGATTTCGTCGCCTTTCTTGAATTCACGTACAGCTTCTTCGCCAGGTGTATTCCAAGAAATGTCTGAAAGGTGTACAAGACCGTCAATACCACCGTCAAGACCGATAAAGATACCGAAGTCAGTGATTGATTTGATCTTACCAGTAACTTGATCGCCTTTGTTTTGTAGACGAGCAAATTCCTGCCAAGGATTAGCAATACATTGCTTAAGACCAAGAGAAATACGACGACGTTCTTCGTCAATTTCTAAAACCATAACTTCAACAGTGTCGCCAAGGCTTACAACTTTTGAAGGATGGATGTTCTTGTTAGTCCAATCCATTTCAGAAACGTGTACTAAACCTTCAACGCCTTCTTCGATTTCCACGAAACAGCCGTAATCTGTAAGGTTAGTAACACGACCAGAAAGTTTAGAACCTTCTGGGTAACGACCAGCGATAGCTGCCCATGGATCTTCACCAAGCTGTTTAAGGCCTAGAGAAACACGAGTTTTATCTTTGTCGAATTTTAGAACTTTAACTGCGATTTCGTCGCCAACATTAACGATTTCTGAAGGGTGCTTAACACGCTTCCAAGCCATATCAGTAATGTGTAGTAGACCATCAACACCACCAAGGTCAACGAATGCACCGTAGTCAGTAAGGTTCTTAACGATACCTTTAACTTCTTGGCCTTCAACAAGGTTAGCAAGAAGCTCTTCACGTTCTTGTGAGTTTTCAGATTCGATAACTGCACGACGTGAAACAACAACGTTGTTACGTTTTTGGTCAAGCTTGATTACTTTAAATTCAAGCTCTTTGCCTTCAAGGTGAGTTGTGTCACGTACTGGACGAACATCAACAAGTGAACCAGGTAGGAAAGCACGGATTGAATCAACTTCAACTGTGAAACCGCCTTTAACTTTACCGTTGATAACACCAGTAACAGTCTCTTGCTCTTCACATGCTTTCTCAAGACGGATCCATGCTTCGTGACGCTTAGCTTTCTCACGAGAAAGGATAGTTTCACCGAAACCGTCTTCAATTGCATCTAGTGCAACATCTACTTCGTCGCCTACAGCAACTTCTAGTTCACCAGCAGCATTTTTGAACTGCTCTGCAGGGATAGCACTTTCTGATTTAAGACCAGCATCTACAAGTACAATGTTATTCTCGATAGAGATTACTGTACCTTTAACGATAGAGCCTTGCTCTGCTTCAAAACCCTTTAAGCTTTCTTCAAATAACTGCGCAAAATTTTCTGACATACGAATATACGTCTCATATATTAATACCAATAAGCAACCATGCTGCATGGGGTTGTTAAAATAGCACTGGCATCCTGCTGGCGCATAAAATGTGTTTAGCTTCGTTTAGGAAGCTTACCTTCAGAGATAGCAATATCCAATAAAGTTATTACCTTATCAAACACTTGCTGTGCATTAAGATCGCTAGTATCGATCTCAATAGCATCCTCTGCAGGTACAAGCGGAGCAACGGTGCGATTCATATCGCGCTCGTCACGAGCTTGAATGTCCTGTAATAGACCACTTAGTGTAACATCAAGGCCGCGCGTATTCAACTCAACAAAGCGTCTACGAGCACGCTCTTCTGCACTGGCTGTTAAATATATTTTTAACGGCGCATCTTGAAAAACCACAGTGCCCATATCACGGCCATCGGCAATTAAGCCATTTTCAGTGCGAAATGCACGCTGGCGACGTAATAACGCTTCACGAACGCGAGGTAATGCTGCAACTTTTGAAGCCGCAGCGCCTACTTCTTCATTACGAATAGTAGTGGTTACATCTTCGCCTTCTAAAATAACTTTTCCTGCATTAGTTTGGCTATCTACCAAAAACTGCACATCTAAATTTGCAGCAAGCGGGACAAGCCCTTCTTCATTGTCTAATGCAATTTGGTGATGAAGTGCAGCTAAAGATAAAACACGATAAATCGCACCGCTATCTAATACATCCCACCCTAACTTGTCGGCTAACAAGCGACAAACAGTTCCTTTACCTGAACCACTTGGGCCATCAACGGTGATCACGGGCATTAATAACGCCTGCATTTAAAACCTCCTGCAATGCACACCTAAATAAACCGCGACATTATACGTCAGTTATTAAAATATATCTGCTATTAGTGTGTAACTTTTGTAATTACTTCTAATTAGCTTATTCACTGACTGACGCTAAAACATTGAAAAATGTAGGAAATGTTTTATAGGTACACTTTGGATCATTAATTGTTATTGGCTTTCCACCAACGGCAACCATTGCAAAACACATGGCTATACGGTGATCGTCGTAAGTATCAACAGCAACATCATTAAATGTTTCAGGTGGGGTGATCTCTATAAAATCTTCACCTTCTACAACCTGTGCGCCTACTTTACGAAGCTCAGTTGCCATTGCATATAAACGGTCTGTCTCTTTTACTCGCCAGTTATAAATGTTACGAATGGCTGTTGGGCCTTTGGCAAAAAGAGCAACAGTTGCAAGAGTCATAGCTGCATCAGGAATTGCATTGGCGTCAATATCCACACCTTTTAGTTCGCCTTTGCGAACAACTAAACGCTCATCATACCAATCAATTTTTGCGCCTACTTGCTCCATTACTTTGGCAAAGCCTATATCACCTTGCACCGACTTGGCACCCACGCCCTTAATTTCAATCTCACCGCCTGCAATTGCAGCCGCAGCAACAAAGTAAGAGGCAGAAGATGCATCGCCTTCAACCATTATGCGATCTAATGATTGATACTGTTGACCACCTTTAACTTTAAAGGTTGCATAATCACTGTGCTCAACATTAACCCCAAAACGTGCCATTACATCAAGTGTAATATCAATATAAGGTTTAGAGACTAAAGTACCTTTAATAGTTATTGTTGTATCACCGTTAAATAATGGCGCTGCCATTAATAGAGCGGTTAAAAATTGACTTGAAATACTGCCGTCAATTTCAACCTCACCGCCTTTTATTTGGCCACCCACAATTTTAAGTGGTGGGTAGTCTTTGTGCTTTGTATAAGTAACATCACCACCCAATGCTTGCAGCGCGTCAACCAAGTGCCCTATCGGGCGCTCTTCCATACGTGGCTCGCCAATTAGCTCGTACTTACCAGCAACGGCAGCAAGTACTGCCGTTAAAGGTCTATAAGCAGTACCCGCATTACCTAAAAACAATGGCTCAGTCGGTGTATTAAACACACCACTAACACCCTCTACGGTGGCTACAGTGCGGTCATCATTTAAAGTTACATTTACACCTAATAACTTTAAGGCGCCCAGCATATGGCGTATATCGTCACTATCAAGTAAGTTTTCTACAACGGTAGTACCGCTTGCAAGTGCTGCTAATAATAAAATTCTGTTCGATAGACTTTTTGAACCTGGTAGGGTTACTGTGCCATTTACTCTAGAAATAGGTTCTAAACGAAGCTGCTCCATTAGCTGTGCTCCTTTGCAAAAGCAGCCATAAAGTCTACAAGTGCTTGAACACCTTCAATAGGCATTGCGTTATAAATACTTGCGCGCATACCGCCCACAATTCTGTGGCCTTCAAGAGCGAGTAACCCTGCATCTTTAGACTGAGCAACAAACTTATCATTTAAGCTTTCATCGTTAAGCCAAAACGGAACATTCATACGTGAACGGCAATGTTTAGCTACTTTATTGGTATAAAAGCTCGATTCATCAATAAAGTCATAAAGTAGCTGCGCTTTAGCAATATTTTGAACTTCCATCGCTTTTACGCCACCATTACTTTCAAGCCATTGAAATACTTCAGCAGCTAAATACCAAGCAAATGTGGGAGGCGTGTTAAACATGCTGCCTTGTTTTGCTTCTAATGCGTAATCTAAAATGCCTGGCTTAGGTAAGCCTTCACGCTCAAGTAATGTTTTACGAACAATAACGATTGATATGCCCGACGGGCCGATATTCTTTTGCGCACCAGCGTAAATTAAATCAAATTTATTAACGTCTATTTCGCGTGATAAAATAGTTGACGACATATCAGCAACGATCGGTGCAGTTGGGTGGCTTGGTACATCAAAAATTTCTAAGCCGTCAACCGTTTCGTTAGGGCAATAGTGAATGTAAGATGCATCTTCTGGTAACACCCAATCAGCAACCTGTTTAATAGAAAACTCGCCATTGGCATCATTACGCACATCAATAGAGGTTGCTTGAGTAAACTTGTTGGCCTCGTCTGTTGCACTTTTTGACCACACGCCGTTTTCGCAATAAACCGCAGCTTTGCCTTCTTGGTGTAAATTTAATGGCACAGCACTAAACTGACCACGACCACCACCATGCATAAACAGCACTTCAAATTCATCACTGATATTCATTAGGCGACGAAGGCTGGCTTCACATTTAGCTGTAAGGGCTAAAAACTCTTTGCTACGATGGCTTATTTCCATCACAGACACACCTAAATCTTGCCAATCTAGAAACTCTTTTTGTGCTTTTTTCATAACCGCTTGCGGAAGCATAGCTGGCCCCGCACAAAAATTATATTTACTCATTACCTTTGCCTCATTCCAGTAATTTAACTACTAAGCATGAATGCTCAATACCCACCCACTAAACCTTTGAGTTTTAGTGAATGAATATAACTTCACACCCTATTAATTTTTTTCAACAACATTAAAAAAAGCGGCCAAGGCCGCTTTTTCAATATCAATTATTCTGAAGGAGGATTATCATCCGCTACTTCATCAATAACCGTATCTACAGTTTCAACGTCTTCAATATCAATCAAGTCACTTTCTGTAACTTCAATCTCTTCTATACGTTGTAAACCAACTACTTGCTCTTCGTCAATAGTTCTGATCAAAATAACACCTTGGGTGTTACGTCCAACCGTAGAAACTTCATTAACGCGAGTACGTACTAAGGTACCACGATTTGAAATAATCATGATTTCGTCGTTATCATCAACTTGTACAGCGCCAACAACAGCACCGTTACGCTCACTCACCTTGATAGATACAACACCCTGTGTTGCACGGCTCTTAGATGGGTAATCTTCTAGTTGTGTACGCTTACCGTAACCATTTTCAGTTACCGTTAAAATAGCACCGTCAGTTTTTGGTACAATTAACGATACTACGCGTTGATCATCGGCCATTTTAATACCACGAACACCTGTAGCGGTACGACCCATTGGGCGAACGCCTTTGAAACGAATCTCAGGGTTACCTTCTTCGTCTAATACTGGGTTACCGTTTTCATCAACAACTGTTGTTTCTTCAGCTTCTTTAAAGCGTACAACTTTACCTGCATCAGTGAACAACATAATTTCGTTGCTACCATCGGTAATATCAACCCCAATCAGGCTATCGCCATCATTTAAGTTAACAGCAATAATACCGCTTGCACGTTGACGACTGTAAGCCGTTAATGGTGTTTTCTTAACTGTACCAAATGCTGTTGCCATAAAGATGTATTTATCTTCTGCGTACTCGCGTACTGGCAATATAGCAGTAATACGTTCATCAGCTTCAAGTGGTAACAAGTTAACAATTGGCTTACCGCGCGCTGCACGACTCGCTAATGGTAACTGATATACTTTAAGCCAATATAAACGACCGGCCGTAGAGAAACACAATATAGTATCGTGTGTATTTGCAACTAATAGACGTTCGATGAAATCTTCATCTTTCATCTTCGTTGCTGACTTACCTTTACCACCACGACGCTGTGCTTCGTAATCAGACAATGCTTGATACTTCACATAACCTTCGTGAGAAAGCGTTACGACTACGTTTTCTTCGGTAATTAAGTCTTCAAGGCTGATATCGTGAGCAGCTGCATTAATTTCAGTGCGACGCTCATCACCATATTGCTCTTTAATTTCAACTAGCTCGTCACGTATAACTTCCATTAAACGCTCAGGAGTTGCCAAAATATAAAGTAGTTCAGCAATTAGTTCTAATAACGCTTGGTATTCGGTCAAGATTTTTTCGTGTTCAAGACCTGTTAGCTTATGTAAACGCAAATCAAGAATTGCTTGAGCTTGTTGCTCAGAGATATAATATTGACCATCGCGAATACCAAGTTCGCTTGCTAACCAATCTGGACGAGCAACATTGTCTTCACCTGCTTTTTCAAGCATACCTTGTACATTACCTAATTCCCACGGACGCGCTGTTAAAGCAATTTTAGCTTCAGCAGGTGTAGGGGATTTACGAATAAGTTCGATAATTGGGTCAATGTTCGCAAGCGCAATCGCTAAGCCTTCAAGCGTGTGTGCACGGTCACGGGCTTTACGTAAATCAAATACTGTACGACGAGTTACTACTTCACGACGGTGAATAATAAACTCTTCTAACATTTCTTTTAAATTGAAACATTTAGGTTGGTTATTAATTAAAGCAACCATATTCATACCAAACACAGTTTGTAACTGAGTTTGTGAATACAAGTTGTTTAAAATAACTTCGCCTACGTCACCACGTTTGATTTCAATAACGATACGCATACCGTCTTTATCTGATTCATCACGTAGCGCACTAATGCCTTCAATTTTCTTATCTTTAACCAGCTCAGCAATTTTTTCAATTAAACGAGCTTTATTAACTTGATAAGGAATTTCGTGAACGATGATTGTTTCACGGCCTGTTTTTTCATCGGTTTCGATGTCGGCGCGTGCACGCATGTACACTTTACCACGGCCAGTTAAGTAGGCTTGTTCAATACCCTTCTTACCGTTGATAATTGCAGCCGTTGGGAAATCAGGACCAGGAATATAATCCATTAACTCTAAAATAGTTAAATCTGGATTTTGAATAAGTGCCAAACAACCATTTACAACTTCAGTTAAGTTATGTGGTGGTATATTTGTAGCCATACCTACTGCAATACCTGACGAACCATTCACTAATAAATTAGGAACTTTCGTTGGTAAAACATCAGGGATGAACTCAGTGCCATCGTAGTTAGGAACGAAATCAACCGTTTCTTTTTCAAGATCGGCTAATAACTCATGCGACATTTTAGCCATACGTACTTCTGTATAACGCATTGCCGCTGCTGAATCACCATCAACCGAACCGAAGTTACCTTGGCCATCTACTAGCATATAACGCAGTGAGAATGGCTGAGCCATACGAACTATCGTGTCATAAACTGCACTGTCGCCGTGTGGGTGGTATTTACCGATTACGTCACCGACCACACGGGCCGATTTTTTGTAAGGCTTGTTCCAGTCATTACTAAGCTCGTTCATTGCAAACAAAACGCGGCGATGAACAGGTTTTAAGCCGTCACGTACGTCTGGTAATGCACGTCCTACAATTACGCTCATTGCGTAATCTAAGTAGGAGTTTTTTAACTCGTCTTCAATATTGACTGGCAGAATTTCATTGGCGAGATCAGTCATTTGATATCACATTCCTTCAGTATCAGCTCTCAACAACCCGGTATTGGGTATTAAGAGTATTGTTATTATTTCTAACAGCCATGCTATCACAATTAATTTTAATTTACAGGCGCAAAACTTTGCGATTTATCAATTTAGCCCTATATAATGGCCTCAGATTGACGAGGAAGTATTTTATGACCGAACATCAAAATGTAGATCACGCAGAAATAGCAAAATTTGAAGCCATCGCCGAGCGTTGGTGGGACCTAGACGGAGAATTCAAACCTCTTCACGAAATTAACCCGTTACGTTTAGATTTTATAGCAAACAAAACGCAAGGCTTATTCGATAAAGAAACACTCGATGTTGGCTGTGGTGGCGGTATTTTAAGCCAAAGCATGGCGCGCATGGGCGCAAAAGTAACTGGCATCGATATGGGGCAAGAGCCTTTAACTGTTGCTAAGTTGCACAGTTTAGAAACTGGCATAAATGTAGATTACATAAAAGTGCCAGCAGAAGAGTTTGCATCGCAACACCCAGAGCGCTTTGATGTAATAACCTGTATGGAAATGCTTGAGCACGTTCCCGACCCAGCATCTATCATTCATGCAGTAGCTGCACTTGCCAAACCAGGCGCAGACGTGTTTTTTTCAACCCTAAACAAAACACCTAAGGCATATTTATACGCCATTGTTGGCGCTGAAAAGCTTTTAAAAATGGTGCCTGAAGGTACACACGACCATAAAAAGTTTATAAAACCTGCGCAGCTCATTGCATGGGCAGAGCAAGCGGGTTTAAAAGTTCGTGCAAGTACAGGCCTTTCTTATAATCCACTATCAAAGCAATATACGCTCAATAGTGACGTTAGCGTAAATTACATACTGTACTTTGAGAAGTTAGCTTAATGGCTAACTCTCAAGCCCCCCTCCCCCTTATTGAGTACGATGCATTTTTATTTGATTTAGACGGCACTCTACTCGACACCGCTGATGATTTAGGTGCGGCTTTAAATGCAGTTCTCATTAATAATAAAATAGAGCCTGTTAGTAGTGATGTATACCGTCCTGCGGCATCTAACGGCGCAGGCGCATTATTAGAGGCTGGTTTTAAAGAGTTATGGGACACACAACCTCAAAGCGAGCTTATTAAGCAATTAGTTGACGAATACGCTGCAAACATAGCAAATCACACACATTGCTTCAGCGGTGTTGAATCGTTGCTTATTGCCCTTGATCAGAAAAAGATCAAATGGGGGATCATGACTAACAAACCAGGGTTTTTAACTGATCCTTTAGTGGCAGCAATTCCCGCATTGAAAAATGCTAGTGTAGTAATAAGTGGCGACACCTTAGCTGAAGCTAAGCCATCCCCTTTACCGCTGCTACACTGTGCAAAGCTTATGGGAGTGCAACCAAAACGCTGTTTGTACATTGGTGATGCACAGCGAGACATACAAGCAGGCAAAGCCGCAGGTATGCGCACAGCAACGGCACTTTGGGGTTACATACCAAGTATTGATGAAGCCAACAGCTGGAATGCTGATTTTAACTGGCAAAGCCCAATTGATGGTTTTAACCATATATAGTGCCATGTTAATTAATAAACACTATATATTGTGATTGTGTTAGTTTTTACGCAAAGCTTGCTGATAAAAAAAGCAGTCAAAATTTATTTTTAAAATGCGTAAATTTAGCAGATCATTAGTTGATTTTTACATATTTCAACTTAAATGATTGTTCGAAGGTGAGTATCTACTAACACAAATACGTTATCCCGAAGTTATCCACAAATAGGGGCAATTATGTCCCTTGCAAAACAACTCAGACCACACTATCTTGTGATCTCTAAATTGAACAACACCAGATATTGTGGCCAAATGTTATTCAATTAAATTCGCAAATATGGCGAAACTTATAATAAATGAGTATATACCTTGCCCCGGCGAGGTATAAAGCATTGGTCAAAATACATAATTCCCAAGGAATACAGGCAAATGAACCAACAGTTATCTGTAAGCAAACGTGACGGGCGTAAAGAGCCTCTTGATCTGGATAAGATCCATCGCGTTATTGAGTGGGCCGCCGAAGGTTTAAACAACGTTTCGGTTTCGCAAGTTGAATTAAAGTCGCACATTCAGTTTTACGACGGTATTCGTACTAAAGACATTCACGAAACCATCATTAAAGCAGCAGCGGATCAGATTTCAAAAGAATCGCCTGATTACCAATACTTAGCTGCACGTTTAGCTGTATTCCATTTACGTAAAAAAGCGTACGGTCAATTTGAGCCACCACGTTTATTTGACCACGTAACAAAAATGGTTGGCGATAAACGCTACGATGCTCATTTACTAGTAGATTACACAGAGCAAGAGTTAGATGAGCTTGATGCATACCTTGATCATTCTCGCGATCTTAACTTTAGCTACGCTGCTGTAAAGCAACTTGAAGGTAAGTACCTCGTTCAAAACCGTGTATCGGGTGAAATATACGAAAGTGCACAGTTTTTATATATTTTAGTTGCGGCAAGCTTATTTTCAGATTACCCACGTGAAACACGTACTGATTACATTAAACGTTTTTACGATGCAGTATCTTTATTTAAAATATCTCTACCAACGCCAATTATGTCGGGTGTACGTACGCCTACTCGCCAGTTTAGCTCGTGTGTATTGATTGAATGTGGCGACAGCCTTGATTCAATCAATGCAACGTCCTCAGCTATTGTTAAATACGTTTCACAACGTGCGGGAATTGGTATTAATGCAGGTCGAATTCGTGCGCTAGGTAGCCATATTCGTAACGGCGAAGCGTATCACACAGGTTGTATCCCTTTTTATAAGCACTTTCAAACAGCGGTTAAAAGTTGTTCACAAGGTGGTGTACGTGGCGGCGCAGCAACATTATTCTACCCGCTTTGGCATTTAGAAGTAGAGAACCTACTTGTACTTAAAAATAACCGTGGTGTAGATGACAACCGCGTTCGCCACCTAGATTACGGCGTACAGTTTAATAAATTAATGTACTCTCGTTTAATTAAAGATGATTACATTACATTATTTAGCCCATCAGATGTGCCTGGCCTTTATGATGCATTTTTTGAAGACCAAGCTGAGTTTGACGCACTTTACGTTAAATACGAACAAGACGAGTCTATTCGTAAAAAACGCATTAAAGCCATTGAGCTTTTCTCTATGTTTGCGCAAGAGCGTGCAAGTACTGGTCGTATTTATTTACAAAATGTGGATCACTGTAATACACACAGCCCATTTATTTCTAAAGTTGCGCCAATTCGCCAATCTAACTTATGTTTAGAAATTGCATTGCCAACTAAGCCACTTAATAACGTGAATGACGAAGAAGGCGAAATTGCCCTTTGTACACTTTCTGCGTTTAACCTAGGTGCAATAGAGTCACTTGATGAGCTTGAAGAGCTAGCTGAACTTGCAGTACGCGCACTTGATAACTTACTTGATTTCCAAGACTACCCTGTACCGGCTGCTAAAAATGCAACTATGGGTCGTCGTACACTAGGAATAGGCGTAATTAACTACGCATACTACCTAGCTAAAAACGGTAAACGTTATTCTGATGGCAGCGCTAATGCATTAACACATAAAACCTTTGAAGCTATTCAATATTACTTAATGAAAGCATCAAACGAGCTTGCTAAAGAGCGTGGCGCGTGTCCTAAGTTTAACGAAACAACGTATTCACAAGGTATTATGCCAACAGATACGTACAAACGTGATTTAGATAAAATTTGTGATGAGCCACTTCATCTTGATTGGGATACACTACGTGCAAGTATTAAAGAGCACGGTATGCGTAACTCAACACTAAGTGCGTTAATGCCATCAGAAACATCGTCGCAAATCTCTAACGCAACTAACGGTATTGAGCCACCACGTGGACATATTAGCGTTAAAGCAAGTAAAGACGGTATTTTAAAACAAGTTGTTCCTGAGTATGAGCGTTTAAAAGATCAGTACGAGCTACTATGGGACATTCCATCAAACGATGGTTATTTACAGCTTGTTGGCATAATGCAAAAATTTGTTGACCAAACAATTTCTGCAAATACAAATTATGATCCAAACAAGTTCGAAGGCGGTAAAGTACCTATGCAAGTCTTATTAAAAGACTTACTAAGCGCGTACAAACTAGGTGTTAAAACCTTGTATTACCACAATACTCGCGATGGCGCCTCAGATTCACAAGAAGATGCTCCAGAAGTGGAAGATGACGATTGTGAAGGCGGCGCGTGTAAAATATAACTGCTGATTTTTATTTTAAGCGGGCATTTAGCCCGCTTTTTCTGATAGTTTTTTGAGTGATAAACATGTCTTATACTACTTTTAGCCGGAACCATAATAACCAAATGCAAGAGCCAATGTTTTTTGGCCAAACTGTAAACGTATCTCGTTACGACCAACAAAAATACCCAATTTTTGAAAAGTTAATTGAAAAGCAACTGTCTTTCTTTTGGCGTCCTGAGGAAGTAGATGTAAGTAAAGACCGTTTAGACTTTCAAGCATTACCAGATCACGAAAAGCATATATTTTTAAGCAACTTAAAATACCAAACACTGCTTGATAGTGTACAAGGTCGTTCGCCAAACGTGGCTCTACTTCCAATTGTATCGCTACCAGAGCTTGAAACATGGATAGAAACTTGGGCGTTCAGTGAAACAATTCACAGCCGCTCATACACGCATATTATCCGTAACGTAACACAAGCACCTGAGCTTATTTTTGATGACATTGTTAGCAACGATAAAATTAGCGAACGTGCTGATGCCGTAACTAAATACTACGATGACTTAATTAACTCTGTATCGCTTTACAACTTATACGGTGAAGGCAAACACGAGATTAACGGTAAAACAGTTATCATTAATTTATTTGAGCTTAAAAAGAAACTTTACCTGGCTATGATGTCAGTAAATATTCTTGAAGCGATTCGCTTTTACGTAAGCTTTGCATGTTCGTTTGCATTTGCTGAGCGCGAGCTAATGGAAGGTAACGCTAAAATCATCAAGCTAATTGCACGCGATGAAGCACTTCACCTTTCTGGTACTCAGCATATTTTAAACATTATGCAAGACGGTAAGGACGATCCAGAAATGGCGATTGTTGCTGCCCAGTGCCGCGACGAAGCAATTAAAATGTTTGTTGATGCTGCAGAGCAAGAAAAAGAGTGGGCCGAATACTTATTTAAAGATGGTTCGATGATTGGCTTAAATAAACATATTTTATGTCAGTACGTTGAATACATTACCAATGCACGTATGACTGCGATTGGTTTGCCAGCACAGTTTGAAAATAACAGTAACCCTATCCCGTGGATAAACTCGTGGTTAGTGTCTGATAACGTGCAAGTAGCACCACAAGAAGCAGAAATAAGCTCATACCTTGTTGGTCAAATAGACTCTCAAGTTGATGCATCAGAATTTGGTGATTTTGATTTATAATGAGTGACAAGTCTACTGCAAGCATAACGCTTGCAGAAAACAGCCAGTGTATAGAATTTACCGCTGGCTGCCCTTCTCTTCTACACTGCTTAGAATCCATGAAAATAGACGTCGCATTCCAATGCCGTGAAGGCTATTGCGGCGCTTGTAGAGCAACTTTAGTATCAGGCAGTGTTGAGTATAACGAAGAGCCACTTGCGTTTGTCCGTGAAGGCGAAATATTGTTGTGCTGCTGTAAACCCAATGGCAATGTAAGTATTAATCTGAAATAAAATTAATACTTACATATACCGTTTATTGAGCGCATCAATACTGTGGAACAAACCGGTAATGCCCTGTAATTTTGTAATCAAAAAGCATGTCACTTTTTTGCGGCCCACGCCCAATATTATGCACAATGAGTGGATTACCTGTATCTTGAGATGATTCATTAATCACCATGCCTATATGAGGTAAATTACCTGGTAACATCCACGTTACTATATCGCCGGTTTTATAATCACTCACTTTGTTAGATTTACTTAATACGTTTGCATGGCGCTCAAAGTAAGCTTGTAAATTTGGAACACGTCGGTGATCTATATTTTTATCAGGCTTATTTAAACCCCAAATACGTTTAGATGGATACAGTGTAAAGTTATTTTGCATGTCTTCATGCACGAGTTTCTGTAAATCGATGCCTAACTTTCTGTAACTTCTAATTATTACATCGGTGCACACACCTACATTCTTAGGTACATCACCACCAGGATAGCCAATAGAGCGATAAGCCCCGTCGTAAGCCACATCATGAGTTGTCCGCTCAAGTAAAGCTGAAACAATGTCTTCTTCAAACGAAGCTGCATTAGCATTAATACACGCTAAAGTAAGTAAACACCCAATAACCTTGTTCATATAAATTCCTTTAAACCTAAGGTTGAATTACAGCGTTTGAGATACGTACTTAGGCACATCTATTTTATCGCCTTTACTTACGAATTGCTCATCCAGCGCATATGCCATTTTTTCAAGCGGTGCGTCGTTGTATCCCACACGTTGAATTTCGCTAATGTAACGTAGGATAAACACGTCTGGACCAAGTTTAAGCCACTGCGCTACATGCACAAGCTCATGAAAATGAACCCTCAAATCTTTGGCAGCATCAGGAAGTATATAATATGTATTTTTATACGTTATTCCTGCTACATCCATATCTACAAAATCGCCTAAACCCATTTCTCGCAGACCCGCAAAGTTTGGCTTTGGTATTTGGTCTACAACAACGTAATACGCGTTTTTTAAAAACTCGGCAGGATAAAACCCATAAAATTCATTAATGAATTTATCACAACTCACTTTTTGACTACTGTATTTTAAATTTGTAGCGTCAATCCAATTTTCTATTTGTTCTAGCACAGCTCCTCTCCTAAAGTACAAATGCAACACACCATGTGTAAACCTTAATCTAATATTGTAGTAAATTTTTTAACCAGCACTTTTAGTATTAACACCTCGCAACTAGCGAAGAAAATAGAACACATAGAATATCTAAACACAAAGCTCTAAATCAAAATTATCATATAAGCATAACTGGTCTATAAACAGTAAAAACCTTTTTTATACTTTTTAAAGTGTTATTATTTGTAACTAAAACAGTAACACTTAGAATCATGTATAATTTTACTAATACACTCTTTCGCATGAAAATAATGCGTTTCAGTCCCATTGTCTTACTGAGCATATTAAGTAATACAGTAAATGCTGAAAATATAAAACCGTTCACATCAGATGGCTGTAGTGCTTTTCCGGACGGCACCACAAAAGATAAAAAGTTGTGGCTTGCATGTTGTAAAGCGCACGACTACGCCTACTGGCAAGGTGGCACTTATTGGCAACGTTTAGAAGCAGATAAAGCCTTGCAACAGTGTGTTATTGAAGCCGGCGAAACGAGTATAGCGAACATTATGCTTGCTGGAGTTCGATTTGGTGGCAGCCCTTATATACCATCGACTTTCAGATGGGGCTATGGTTGGCCCTATCCTAGGTTATATCAAGCATTAACAGCTGATGAAATTAAGCAAATTGCTGCTTTAAAAACGGTATTAACTCAAACCAATTAACACATTGTGAAAAACTGGGTTATGCAAATAATATCAAAAGGAATTGAATCACTATGCTTATACTGTTAAGTGTCATTTTAACTTTGTTTCCAACGGTAATATCTTATTTTGTTTCACGTAATTACGCTAAAAAGGCTAAAGCGACTAATAAAGGTGCTTACATCAGAGCTGTGCTTTGGCCTAGTGTTTTCTCGTGGACACTATTTGCTGCTGTTGGGCACGGTGCCATCACCTTCCCCTTACCTTCAACGTTTGCGCTCGCGTTATATATGTTTCTATATGACGAACGTGGTATCTATTTCCATCCTCACATATTTTTAAGCCCAACGATTCCAATAGCCGTTTATTTAATAAGCTATTTCAAATACAAAAAAGCGGCCAATAAAGAGCTAACGCCCTAGCCCACTATTGGCTCATCAGTATCTTGTAAGGTCCGAAGCTGCACTTACTCCAGCTGTGCACTTCTTTGCTGTGAAACTACAGCGTTATTATCTGAATATAAATGTGTAAATAACAGGTCTGGTAAATAAAGCGACATTACCAAAAATAACGAGTTTACCTATGCCCCTAGATATACAAAAAAGCCTTAAAGTAAAACCTGCTCACATCGTCTCATTTATTGTGTTTTTATTAGTTTCAATATCTACGTTTACCGCTCAAGTATATGCCGCTGATGCTGTATGGCCTTCAAAAACCACTTACAAATATGCAAATGTAAATGGTAAAAAGATATTTTACCGAGAAGCTGGCGCGCAGCATAAGCAAACCATTGTACTTTTACATGGGTATCCGTCGTCTTCACACAGCTACCGAGAATTCATCCCACTCTTATCAGGTCGTTATCATGTGATTGCACCTGATTATTTAGGCTCTGGTTATAGCGCACGCCCAAACCCAAAAACTGAAAAATATACTTTTTAATTTCTAGCTCAATACGTTGAAGGATTACTAACAACACTTAAAGTAAAGCACTACAGCCTTTATATACAGGACTTTGGAGCTCCTGTGGGCTTTAGAATGTTGTTAAATAACCCAAATAAACTTGATGCACTTATTGTACAAAATGGTAATGCGTATTTAGAGGGGCTAACCCTACCGAGGCAAGCTTTTTTTAAAGCCGCGAATGAGGACAAATCACAAGCGCAGAGTGATAAAATTTATTCGTTCACGTCTAATAAAGCCATTATTAATAAGCAATATTTACGAGACGTACAAAGTAACCCAGAAGTAATGAGCCCTGATAGCTGGACGCACGATCTTCACTTTTTACAAACTAAATCCGATAGAGTAATTCAAGTACAATTGCTACAAGATTACTACAATAACCTTCTCGACTACCCTAAATGGCAAGCTTATTTACGCAAGTACCAACCAGCAACATTAATTGTATGGGGTAAAAACGACCCTGCGTTTATAGCCGCAGGCGCTAAAGCATATTTAAAAGATGTACCGAACACTGAAATACATTTACTCGATTCAGGACACTTTAGTGTTGAAGAAAAACCAGTTGAGATTGCAAAGTACATTGTGAACTTTATGGATAAGCTATAAATAGCGGAAATAAAAAACGCTGAGGGTATAAACCATCAGCGTTTCATTAAATTGTACTAACTTAAGCTAAATCCAAAGAAATAGTATTTAATATGGGTAACTGTCAGATCAAGTCTGAGCTAGTAAATTTTAAGTATTTAACCTTCTTCTTCAATAAGTGACTCTAGTAGATCGTGTATTTCAGCTTTAAGCTCTTTATCTTCAATTTTATTAGCACTAACCTTAGCATTTTGAAGATTTTTAATAGCCTCGTCTTTTTGACCAAGTTCTAGCTGCAGTGTAGCCATTGAAAAAGAAACTGATGACATGTGATCTTTGTTATTAATCGCAACAGACTTTTCTAATGCTTTTTCATAAGTCGTGATTGCCTCTTCTAGCTCTTCGGTAAAATCAGCCAAAGTTTCCCATTGTACTGGGTGATCTTTTGAGGTATTTTCGTTTTCAATACAAATCGCTTTTAATTGAGCAAATAAAGATTCAAATTTTTCTCGGTTATTTTTGTTAGCCGCCGCCATTAAATCTTCTGCTAGGTCATGTACCGCTTTATATATTTTTGTATTCATCATCACTGGTTATCCTTTAGTGCAACTAAACTAATTTACTGACTCAATTTAGCTAAAATGTATCATTACAGTCATTATAAAATGTATTTAAACAACTGATTTATTTAATTTGGTGTATAGCGTAATAATACATTAATAATGAACATCGCGTAGGCGTTAAACACACTGTAATTAAACTTTATCGCAATTACTCTTAGTAACCTCACACACTGAATAAACTTGCAACCCAATCCAACGTAAAGATGGTCGTAAACACTTTAAGTGCAATGACAACTATAAATAATAAGATGATTGCCGCTTTGGCTTTGCTACTTTTGAGGTTGTTCCAATATAATAACTTTGCATTAAATTCTGTTTTTAACTTAGTAACAGCTTCTTTCATAATTACATCCTACTTAGGGATCCCGCTCAGCAACATTTAATAACTACACAGCTGCCCAAGCAGGTTTCATAATATTTTTCGCCACCTTAGAGTAAAGCATTAAATAAAGCCTGTACTATATAAAATGTAACAAGGGGTTTTAACTTAAGTTATTGTATCTAACTTTTTTACACACCCAAAAAGCAAACACTGGGGCAATTCAGTAGAGCGTTAATAATAAATTTGGTGCTACACTAATAGCTAACTTAAATGTGTTAACAGCCAACTAAATTAGCAAATTATGAAAGAGTGCAACCAGTGTGGTAAATGCTGTATTAAATATGGTGGCGGCGACTTAAGCGCAACGAAAGAAGAAATAGATTTATGGGAGCTCTTTAACCCCGAAATTTATGAGTACGTTAAAAACAACGAAATTTGGTTTGACCCAAAAACAGGCTTAAGACTTCAAGTGTGCCCATTTTTAGAAATTGCGCCTAAAAAGGAGCCTCTCGCTAAAAATATGTATACCTGCAGTATTTACCTTGACCGTCCAGAAGACTGCCGTCACTACCCTAGCCTTATTTCAGAGATGATCCGCGACGAATGCGAAATGATTGAATCTATAGATATAACAAACCAGACAAGAGCGCAGCATAAACTAGATTTGATAATGATAGATAGCCGCTCTTAAATACACAGATAAACCTGCAGCGCTATGAGTCTCGCACTTAAATAAATAAGTATTTCTATTAACATACCTATTATTATAATTTTTATAAAATTGGTTTAATCGTCATTTTTAGATCATTCATCGCAAAACACAAAGTTATACTATAACATTGTTGATTCACTGATTTTGCGGTGTTATATTATATCACAACATAATAACCGCGAACCAATATATCCATGACAAAGTTAACATTAATCTCCTCTGCTATTTTTTCTGTTTTATGTTCTCAATCAGCTTTGGCTGCCACTGTTACTGGCAAAGTAATGGATGATAAAAATCAACCAATTAAAAATGCCTCAATTCATGTGCATGGTAAAAACCAAAGCGTTAAAAGTAATGATTTAGGCGAATTTGCTATAGAAATCGATGCAAATAGCCAATTACATATTAGTAAAGACAACTACGTAGACTCTCGTATTGCTGTAAGCGAATCTTCAAATAATCTGTCTGTGTCACTTAAACCAACATCAGTTGAGACAGTGGTTGTTTATGCCTCTGCACTTCATAAAAATAGCCTCGAGATGATATCGCCAGTAAGCGTGCTCTCAGGTGATGAATTAAGAAATAAATCTAAACCAACTCTTGGTGAAACGCTAAAAGGTTTACCAGGCGTAAATGCAAGTTACTTTGGCCCTGTATCATCAAGCCCAATTATTCGTGGTTTAGATGGCCCTCGCGTTAAAATCACACAAAACGGATTAGATGCCAGCGATGCATCACGTATTGGCCCAGACCATGCGACATCAAGCGATAGCCTAGCAGCAGAACAAATTGAAGTATTACGTGGCCCAAGTACCCTACTTTATGGCTCTGGTGCAATTGGCGGTGTTGTAAACGTGGTTGATAACCGCATTCCTACAGACAATATCGACGAGCTTACGGGTGCTGCTGAATACAGCCACGATACAGTGTCAAACTCAAACACAGTAGCTGCAAAACTTGAAACAGGTAATGAAGGCTTTAACTTTCATTTTGATGGCACTAAGCGCAGTGGCGATGATTACCAAACACCTACCTTCACTATTGCCGACGATGATGGCGATGTAGAAACAGAGAATTCTGTAGAAAATACTTTTATTGATAGCGAAACACTTAACTTTGGTACTAGCTATGTTGGCGATCATTTAACGATTGGTTTTTCGTACGGTAGCATTGATACCGATTACGGTATTCCTGGGCATGAGCATCATCACGATCACGAAGGTGAAACTGAAGAAGAGCATGCAGAACATGAAGACGAAGCAGCTGAAGAGCCGGTTTATGCACATTTAGAGCAAGATCGCTGGCAAGGGCTTGTAAGTTACGCCCTTCATAATAACTGGATTGAAACCATCAACCTACGTGTTGGCTACACAGATTACTCGCACAGCGAAATTGAAGATGGCGAAATTGGTACTACTTTTAAAAATAAAACGACTGAAGCACGTTTAAATGTAGAGCATAAGTTTGCTGATTGGCACGGAATGATGGGCTATCACTACAGCGATTCTGACTACGATGCAATTGGTGAAGAAGCCTTTACACCCGCAAGTGTAACTACAACTAACGCATTATATTTACTAGAAGAGCGTGAATTTGGCGACATTACAATTGAACTTGGCGCACGTGTTGAAGATTACAAAATTGAAAGCCAAATCACGGCACACGAGCATAGCCACGATGAAGTAGAAATAGATCACAGCGACGAAGAAACCATTGGGTATAATGAAAGTTTTACCAATTTAAGTGCCTCTGCTGGTGCCATTTGGCAATACAAGCCGGGTCATAGTATCGCTACGAGTATTTCTCATTCAGAACGAGCACCACTTTCGGCAGAGCTTTTATCTAACGGTTTACACATTGCAACTGGCACTTACGAGCTAGGCCTTGGTTACAATATTGAAGATAATGAAGCGCATTTTGAGCCAGAAAATATCAAGCAGGAAACTTCAACAAACTTAGATTTAAGCTTTAGACGCTTTAGCGGTGATTTTGGTTACACCGTTAACTTTTTCTATAACGATATCAAAAACTTTTATTTTCAAGAAAATACGGGGTTAGTTTACGATGAAGAAGATGGTTTAGAATCAGCTATTGGTGCACATGACGATGCTGTTGCGGTTTATCAATTTACAAGTAAAGACGCAGAGCTTTATGGAATTGAGTTTGACGCGCATTACCAAGTAACACCAAGCGCTATGGTTAAAGTATTTGGTGACTCAACTCGTGCAAAACTAAAAGACGACGAAGGTAATTTACCACGTATCCCTGCCAATAAATTAGGCTCTGAGTTACAGTACGATTTAGGTGACTTACAACTAACATTAACGGGTACTCATTACTTTGATCAAAACGATGTAACTGCCTTTGAAACTCAAACTGATGGCTATACGTTATTTGATGCACAAGCTAATTACCAATTAGGTTTAGGCAGTGTCGATGCACAGCTGTATATAAACGTTGATAACATTACTGATGAGTTAGGTTTTGTACATAGCTCATTTATTAAAGATAAAGCCCCACTACCAGGCAGAAACTTCCGCTTTGGTGTTCGTGGCTATTTTTAATAATTAAAAGTAGTTTTAGTTTATAAACCGCATTTTATTAATGCGGTTTTTTTATTTTTAGAATATATAATATCGATCGGCAATAATACTTGATCAATTCAAGGGATTAAACTTTGCGCTAACTGCGTAAAAAATTATGATATACGACTGCATGGATGCAAAAGGTAGAGCAATGCAGGAGCAATTAGTGATAACAATTAGTTAAAAAAGTTTTTGCCTTGTTATCAACCCTATTTTCTTAGCGCAAAATAGATCACTTAATTAATCGAATTGGTATAAAACACTTAGATTACAGACACAAAAAAGCCGTATTCAGATTGAATACGGCTTTTTAAACTCTTAATTTTAAAATTTATTTAAATTAAGAAATGATTTCGTGTAGTTCAACGTCAAATACAAGCGTTGAGAAAGGTGCGATTGCAGCACCTGCGCCACGTTCACCATAAGCAAGCTCATGAGGAACGTAGATACGCCATTTAGTACCTACAGGCATCATTTGTAATGCTTCAGTCCAGCCTTTGATCACGCCACCAACTGGAAATTCAGCTGGTTGACCGCGCTCGTATGAGCTATCAAACACAGTACCGTTAATTAGTGTACCGTGGTAATCAACACGTACTGTAGACTCAGCTGTTGGCTTTTCGCCTTCGCCAGTCGCTAGTACTTCATATTGAAGACCAGACTCAGTTACTGTGATTTCAGGACGTTTTGCGTTTTCTTCTAAGAATGCAATACCTTCGGCAGAAAGTACTTTAGATTCTTCTTCACGACGAGCTTGGATCTCTTCGTTAATTTTTTCGAATGCAGCTTGAATCTCAGGGATCTCAACTTGAAATGCGCTACCAGCGTACGCATCTTTCATGCCTTCAAATACTGAATTTAGGTTTAAGCCTTCAAAAGGATTAGACTTAAGTTGCTCACCCATTTGTAAGCCAATACCGTAACTTGCTTTTTCAGCATCTGTAGTAAAATTATCTGACATAATGTGTTTTTCACGTTTTGTTAGTTAAAAGACACGTATATGCTATCACAAAATAAACCCCGTTTGGGGCTAGTTTTTGCTGAGTTTTAGCTTAATTAGGCCAACAATATAACTACAAAGCGGTAAAGTGAATAAAATTCCAACAAGTAAAGGAATAGCTAATAATCCAGATTCACCAGACAATAAAAATGGCACTGCAACTAAGCCTACTAAACCAATAAAAGCAGAGCCAATTACTGGCCAATGTTTATCATATTTAGTAATAAGATGGGCAGCCAAAATATTAAAACCAAGACCATAAGCAAAAGCGGTAATTAATGGATATTCTGGCTGTGCGTCGACCGCCATTTTTGCCAACAAGCTAATAGCACTTTGATAGCAGTAACCAAATACCACCCATAATAAAAGATGTTTTATTAATAGCTGTGAGGTTGATAGGTTCGTTGCTTTAGTCATTAATTAAACTCCACAAAGCAAAAAACCGCCTATAAGGCGGTTTTTTTAAATAATGGTGGAGAGATAGGGATTTGAACCCTAGATGGGCTATAAACCCATGCCGGTTTTCAAGACCGGTGCATTCGACCACTCTGCCATCTCTCCGTACGGCGCGAATAATATGGTTAAACGTGTTACTTGTAAAGAGCTAAATATAAATTAATCGTAAATAATAATTAAACGATTAAAAACAAGTCACATTGCGCTTTTGTTAAGCTAATTACTTCAACACGCTTATTAATTCAATACTCAGTAATATTGTTTAGGCCTGCGAGCAATCCAAGAACAAATTAAACAAGCCAATAAACTCAATGCCGCGAATGTTACACTTTGAAAAATTAAGTCAAATCGATTTAAATCATCACTTGGCACTATTACAAACATAAAAGCGGGGAGTACACTTAGCGCTAAAACATAACAACACACTTTAAATGCCCGTCCAAAGTCAAAACGTTTAGACTGTTGCATCCACAAAGTTAACAGTATTAGCATACCTATTGCAGAGCCTGCTATAAAATGCGCTGCATTTGTACTCATTGCAACATACAAGGTTACAAAAGCACCAACAATTCCCCAAATTGACCACGCAAGCCAGTTTTCTTTTTCCTGTAAAAATAAATTTCCCATTGTTTTCGTCTTCTTTATCGTTATTTTTATTAAGACTTTCCATAATGTATCAAAAAACAACCGATTAAAAAACAAACTGAAGAAGAATTATTAACTTTTGTGCTTCCAAGCGCTTCTCACAGCCAAACCACTAACTCTTTTATACTACTCTTGGTAACCTTAATGAATTATGACTATGCAAATTGCATAAAGTTCATACTATTTCACAAATTACTAAAATAATGTTCTGGTTTATGGCGAGGTGACTTTTTACACTCGACTTGAGGAGTACCTATGTATAAGTACCCTACAATTTCATCTTGCTCATGTAAGTTAAGCGCTTTTTTGACTGCTCTACTTTGTGCAAAGTAACCTGTGCGCCAAACACCACCTAAACCTTGAGCAAATGCAGCTTGTTGCATTGCTAATACACTGCAGCCTGCACTTTGTACCTGCTCGATACGAGGAACTTTTGGGTGTTCTTGATATTTAGCAATTGCTATTACAATCATAGGCGCACGAAGGGGAAGCTCTTTAGCACGGTTAATTACTTTTTCTGTCTGTTGCTCTGCCACTGCACTTTGATGGTAAATTTCACCCAGTTTATTGCGTGCATCACCTTGAGCAATGATGAACTGCCACGGTGCTATACAGCCATGATCAGGAACACGTAATGCTGCTTGCTTAATTATGTCGAGCTGCTCAGGCGTAGGGCCCGGCTCTGTTAGTTTAGAGTCTGATTGGCGAGTAAGTAAAAGCTCGATAGCGTTCATAACGATTCCTCAAAATTCAAAACGATAGAGTAACATTTAAAACCTTAAATAATAAATACCGAGAAATTAAAATGCAAAACGGCCGCAAAGGGTCAACTATGCAGCCGTTAATAAAATACATTTAATGCGCTATTTTTTTATAACGTTTCGCTTTAACCAGTAATCAAAACTAACAAAACGCCCACCGCCCATAAAAAATAAACTTAAGAGCATAGCAAAATAAATTGCCGAAAATTCTATGCCATTATTTAAAATAGATGGTTTACCTTTTTCGTATAGGTAATCAGGAAAGCCGTGCTCTTCAACTAAGTCTCGAATTTTTCCTATCCTGTCTTGTACTTCTAATGAGTTTTCGAGGCTTTCTTTTGCACCTGGGATAGATAACCAATCAAGTACTTGCGCAGCACTTGTTTCTGGATTAGTCGGCGCTATTGCAAACCACCCGTTATGCCAATGTACTGAAGTAGCCGCTACAACCATTGTGAACATAAGCGGGATACTGACTAAGCGAGTTAAAAGGCCAAATAATAACAACCAACCACCTAAAAATTCACTCCATCCAGCTAAGAAGGCTAGTAAATCAGGAAACGGTAAGCCTAAACCCCATTCACTATTACCAAACCATTGAACGACATCAGGCGATGCTAAAAAGTTATTTAGAAAGCCTTCTGTTTCAGTACTTATAGCAAGTTTGTTATAACCTGCGATGATCATAACGGGAGCTAAAATTAAGCGAAATAGTAAAGCAGGTAAACCATCTAAAAACGATAGTTTACCCAATATTATGTTATAAAAACTGATTAGTTTATTCATGCGTATCCTGTGTGTTCAATGTTTATTAAGTTATAGACTATAAACAAAAAAGACCGTATAGATTGATAAACTATTTCAATTTATTTACAAAGGTTAAATACTTCTCGCCACTTGTAGAGCTTCAAAAATAGCGCGTTTAGCATCAATTGCAGCAGCCAATTTAGCTCCGCCTATCACATGCACTTTTGCGTTATCTGTGTAACCTTCTAGCACTTCGCTATTAGAAACCTGACCAATACACGCAATAACAGTATCTACCGGCAGTACTTGAACTTCTCCAGCAACATTAATTGTTAACCCATTCTTATCAAAACTTTGATATTGGCAGTCAGCAATTTGTTTAACACCATGCTGTTTAGCAACTTGGCGATGTATCCAACCAGTGGTTTTACCAAGCTCACTACCAAAACGACCCGAACTGCGTTTTAACATATACAATTGGCGCTCGTCTTTATGAGGTTGTGCATCACACTCAATCCCCCATTGCGTTTTAAACTCGCTAATAGATTGTGATTTATGTTCACTTAAAAAAGCAACCATATCAAAACCAATACCGCCAGCACCTAAAATAGCGATTGATTTGCCCAGTTCTACTTCGCCGCGTATGACTTCGTCATAAGCAAACACACGCTTATCATCACTACATTTAATAGAGGCTTCACGCGGCCTAACGCCTGTTGCAAAAACAATATCATCATAATCTTTAAGCATTGAATCGTCGTAAGCTTTACTAAGCTCCACAGTTACTTTTAATCGCTCGAGCTCATTAGTGAAGTAAGTAAGTGTATGGTTAAAGTCTTCTTTACCCGGTATTTGCATGGCTAAATTAAATTGACCGCCCATTTGCGATTTTTGATCAATTAACGTGACGTTATGCCCTTTTTGAGCCAAGTAACAACTTACTGATAAACCAGCAGGACCTGCACCGACAACTAATACATTTTTAGCTTTAGCTGCTTGCTCTAGCGGGTAATCTAGCTCAAATGCAGCTTGTGGATTAACTAAACACGTAGCACGTTTATTTTTAAATACGTGATCTAGACAACCCTGGTTACAGCCAATACAAATATTGATTTGTTTAGATTGATTGTTTACGTACTTATTAAAAAACTCAGGATCAGCTAATAATGGACGTGCCATCGAAATTAAATCAGCCTCGCCTGCATTTAAAATATCGTTAGCAATTTCTGGAGTATTAATTCGGTTAACAGCAATCACAGGGACATTAACTACGTCTTTTAAACGCTTTGATGCTTCTTTAAATGCACCCGGTGGCACCATACTCGCAATAGTCGGTACACGCGCTTCGTGCCAACCAATACCAGTGTTAAATATATCAACACCCGCTTTTTCAAGTTCGGTAGCCTGAATAACAACTTCCTCTGGTGTTGAACCGTTTGGAATCAAATCAATGACCGACAATCTAAAAATAATTAAGAATTTTTCAGATACTTTTGCTCTTACAGCTTTAACTATTTCAAGTGCAAGTCGCATTCTATTTTCTAAGCTGCCACCAAACTCATCATCGCGTTTATTGGTATGAGGCGCCATAAACTCATTAATCAAATACCCTTCAGAACCCATGACTTCTACGCCATCGTAGCCGGCTTTTTCAGCCATATAGGCAGAATGCGCAAAGTCTTTAATTGTTTTTTTAATCGAGCCAAGCGACATCGCTTTAGGTTTATAAGGATTAATAGGTGCTTTTATTGCACTTGGTGCTTGATTGAAAGGATGGTATGCATAACGTCCAGCATGTAATAATTGCAAACAAATTTTTCCACCGTGTTTATGCACAGCATCTGTGTAAGCGCGATGCTTAAACACATCGTAATAACTATTAAATGAGGAAGAAATAGGTGTTAGCTTGCCACGTAAATTAGGGCTGTATCCGCCTGTAATTAACATCGCGGTGCCACCTTTTGCACGTGCTTCATAAAATGCACGTAAGCGTTTGCGGTTATGCCAGCCCTCTTCAAGGCCTGTATGCATTGAGCCCATAACCAAGCGGTTACGTAATTGTGTGTGTTTTAGTTGTAATTGTTGTTCTAACATCTTGTGCCCCGTTAACTGGTCTAACCTGTATACATTAGCTAATTCTGCTTTAATGGCAAGTAATAAGCAATATGTGCATGCATTTAATTAAAAATAGCAGTAAAAACTTACGTTTATATAGGTTCATAAACACTTCGTTACGATTTAGCAGTTAAATTTATTTTTATTCTAGGCTAAGATGGAACTAATGTATTAACTGTACCAAATTAAGGAGCTATTTTGATAGCAAAGGTATTTAAAGGTATTTGGGCTGGAATTAATTTTTCTCGTCGCTTAATACTAAACATTTTGTTTTTATTACTGGTAATTGTTTTCTTTGTGTCACTCTCAAGTGACGATGATCAAATAATAGTTGAAAATGGCTCTGTACTCAGGCTTAACTTAAATGGCCCTATTGTTGAAGAGAAAACATATATAGACCCAGTTGAAGCCGCAATTAGTGATGCAACTTCTGGTTCTGAAGCACCAAGCGAAATATTACTCGACGATATTGTTGAAGTAATAAACGAAGCGACTAAAGACGATCGTATCTCGGTGATATTGCTTGATTTACAAGAGATGCCTAAAGCACATTTAAATAAACTTAAGCAAATTACAAAGGCTATTGATGCCTTCAAGCAAGCTGGCAAAAAAGTAATTGCATCGGGTTATTACTATACTCAAGCACAATACTATATTGCATCGCATGCTGACGAAATAGCTATGCACCCATACGGCAGCGTAGGTATTGAAGGTTATGGCATGTACCCGCTTTACTTTAAAGATGCACTTGAAAAGCTTGAAGTAACGCAGCATATTTTCCGTGTTGGTACATTTAAGTCAGCAGTAGAACCTTTTATTCGTAACGACATGTCCGATGCAGCTAAAGAAGCTAACCGCGTTTGGTTAGGCGCTCTTTGGAGCGAATACAAACAAGATGTTGCCGCTGTTCGCCCGTTTGATGAGTCAAATTTTGACGAAACAATGGACGTATATCTAGAAAAAATGAAAGCTGCCGATGGCGATGCAGGTAAATATGCACTTGATCACCAGTGGGTTGACTCTTTAAAAACAAATCAGCAAGTTCGTAAACAATTAATTGATTTAGTAGGCACACAAGAAGATGGTAAGACATTTAAGCAAGTTTCATTTCGTGAATACTTAAGCTTAATTAAACCGCCTATTGAAATTGATAACCCTATTACCGAAAAAGTAGCGGTAGTTGTTGCTAAAGGTACGATTGTTGATGGTGAGCGTAAAGCAGGCGAAATTGGGGGTGACTCTACAGCTGCCCTACTTCGTAAAGCACGCCTAGATGATAAAGTTAAAGCGGTTGTACTACGTATAGACTCTGGTGGCGGTAGTATGTTTGCCTCTGAAGTTATTCGTGCTGAAGTATTAGCCCTTAAGGCTGCTGGTAAACCTGTTATTGCTTCAATGAGTTCTGTGGCTGCATCAGGTGGTTATTGGATTGCCTCTGCTGCAAACGAAATTTGGGCAGCACCAAGTACAATTACAGGCTCAATTGGTGTATTTGGTACGTTTATGACATTTGAGAAAACCTTATCGAAAATTGGTGTTTATTCAGATGGCGTTGCAACAACCGAAATGGCTGGCTTTTCTATCACTCGTCCACTAAATGAAAAGATGGGTCAAGTAATTCAAATGAACGTTGAGGAAGCATACGGTCGCTTTTTAAATGTTGTTGCTGATGCGCGTAATATGACGCCTGAGCAGGTTGACAAAATTGCCCAAGGCCGCGTATGGATTGCATCTCAAGCACTTGAACTAGGTTTGGTTGATAAGCTAGGCGACAAACAAGGTGCGATTGAAGCCGCTGCTGCACTTGCCAAGCTTAATCATTATGAAGTTAAAACTATTAAACAAGATTTAAGCTCGCAAGAAAGAATGATTCAAAACATTTTTGGTAATGCGTCTATTAAATCTATGCTTGGTTTGCAAACACAAAAAACATCTGTGTTAGCAACACAAGCTAATTTACGAAGTGTTATTAACCAATTAAGTACTGAAGTTGAAAACCTTAAAGATTACAACGATCCACAAGGTGTATACGCACGCTGTTTAGTGTGTAACGTTGCACAATAAAAGTGCATAGCTTCACCTAATCAGCTGTATTTAAAGCTGCTTAACGTTATACTAGGCCCAGTTTTTTTACTGGGCTTTTTTTATGAAACGTAAACGCATTTATATCGCTTATACTGGCGGTACTATAGGTATGAAAAAATCGAGTCGAGGCTATATTCCAGCTGAAGGTTTTTTAACAGAAACCGTAGTGAATAACGCAGAATTTAATCGTGATGAAATGCCTTTGTTTGATATTCACGAATACTGCCCTCTTATAGATTCTTCAGACATGTCTCCAGAGCATTGGCAACTCATTGCTAATGATATCAAAGATAAATACCAAGATTATGATGGCTTTGTGGTACTCCATGGCACTGATACTATGGCGTATACAGCCTCAGCGCTGTCATTTATGTTCGAAAATTTGACTAAACCTGTGATTGTAACCGGCTCACAAATTCCGCTCTCACAATTACGTTCTGATGGCCAAGTAAACTTACTTAATGCCATGTATTTAGCTGCAAATTATCCTATTGGTGAAGTAAGTCTCTTTTTTAATAACCAACTGTTTAGAGGTAATAGAGCAACTAAAGCACACGCGGATGGGTTTAATGCTTTTGCCTCGCCGAATCTAGACCCTCTCGCGTTATCGGGTATTAATATTCAACTTATTAAGGGTCAGCTTAGCCCATATGTTGAAAATGAGCTGCAAGTTACACCTATTACACCTCAACCTATCGGGGTGCTTTATTTGTACCCTGGCATTAGCCAAGAGGTAGTTAAAAGCTTGGTCAATGGCAATATTAAATCACTGGTGCTACTGAGTTTTGGTGTAGGTAATGCACCACAAGATCCGAGCTTTTTGTCAATACTCGAAGAAGCAAGTAAACGTGGCGTCGTAATTGTTAACTTAACTCAGTGTTTAAAAGGTCATGTAAACATGGGTGGCTATGCAACAGGTAATGCGCTATTAAATATTGGTGTAATAAGTGGGTACGATATGACTCTTGAAGCATGTTTAACTAAGTTACATTATTTATTTAGCCAAAAGCTTGAAGTCGAAACGATTCGTCATTTAATGCAAGATAACTTACGTGGTGAGTTGAGCCGTTAATTTTTAGCCTGTAAAAATACAAAAGGCACGCTAAATAGCGTGCCTTTATCGTTTTAAACAACTGTTTTTTATCTAACTTTAGCGTCTATATCTACTAAATCAGTTAAATGACACATTTCACCACTGTGGGTTTTTATGCCGTGCTCACCAAAGTAATCACGCTGGGCTTGAACTAAATGCCCATTACTCGGTGTAGTTAATGTTGCTAAATACGTTTGTGTAGCTCCCAATACAGGGAATGCTAAACCAGTCATTATTGCTTGACCGGTAATTTTTCGCAAAGAGTTAGACTCTTTTTCAAGAGTGTCAATAAATTCAACACCTTGTGCAACGCTATCAAGGTAGTCAGCACGAATTATACAACCAGCGCGCCACGTTTGAAGCGTTTTAGATAAATCTACTTTCCACTGATGAGTACGTGATGCACCTTTAATTAGCGCTAGACCTTGACGATACGCAAGTAAGCTTGCAAGTAAGAACGCGTCTTTTAGCTCTTCTAAATCAATTTCAACATTGTTCGTTGATTTAGATGCATATGTCATCTCTTGTGCAGCCGTTGTGTTGCATGCATTAGTTAAATGACGAGCTTGAACAGCAGCAACAAGTGAAGGGACAGCAATACCAAGTTCGAGTGCATTTTGCGCAGTCCAAAGACCAGTGCCTTTAGCGCCAACTTTATTATCAATTAAGTCCGCAAGCGGTACATTATTATGATTTTCAAGTGACAATATATGGCTAGAAATAGACAGTAAGTAACTATTTAATTGACCTTCTGACCAGTCATTAAATATCTCAGCTACTTCTTTTGGAGAACGATTAGTACCTAAACGAAGTAATTGGTACACTTCTGCAATAAGTTGCATCAGTGCGTATTCAATACCGTTGTGAACCATTTTTACAAAATGACCACTTGCTGATTGGCCAACACGTGCAAAACATGAATCGCCATTATAGCTAGCAGCTACTTTTTCAAACCATGGCTCAATACGTTCCCAACCACCTTCAGAACCACTTGCCATCATTGCAGGACCATGGCGAGCGCCTTCTGCACCGCCAGAAATTCCCATAGTGGCAAATTCAAATTTATTTTGGTATTTGAGTTTACGCGTTATACCGTCTTTATAATTACTATTGCCGCAATCGACTATCATATCGTTACAATTAACGCCGGCCTCTACAAGTTCATTACAAACTGTATCAACTAACTCACCAGCTGGAACAAGTAATAAAATAGAACGAGGTGCCTCTAAACGCCTTACCATGTCACTTAAATCAGAGACAATGTGAAGCCTATCAGCCATGCCTTGTGATTTGGCACAACTTAGTAACTCTTCACCCGCATGTGGGTTTTTATCATAAGCGACTAGCGTTATCCCTTTTTCAATCAAGTTTAGGGCAAGATTTTTTCCCATAACGCCTAACCCTACTAATGCAACTTGCATCTAGTGTCCTCCTCGGTAACAACTATTTGGTTAGAAAATTCAGTGTATAAATTAAATAATACCGCGTGCATTATACTCATACAGTCATAAAATACTAACTATGAGCCCATACAACATGCTTTTTTATTACAGATAAATAAGCTACGTAATTATATCAAACATCAATGCTCTCGGGGTGACTAAAAGCAACGCTAATTGAAATTAAGATCATTGACGCATTCTGACACCGGTGTCATAATGATGACACAATAGTTTTGTATAAAATAGTGGCAAACCTTTGAAGTTTGCACATAATTAAAATATTTTAATCTAATATAGATATTTTAATTCAACAAAATAACGTCAACATGCTTTCACCAAGCAAACAGGAGAAATTGATGCTAAGACGCACGAAAATAGTCGCTACCCTTGGACCTGCTACCGATAGAGATAACAACTTAGAAAAAATTATTATCGCTGGGGCTAATGTAGTACGTTTAAACTTCTCACATGGTGTTGCCCAAGATCATAAAGACCGTGCGCAAGCTGTACGCGATATTGCAAAAAAATTAGGCAAGCATATTGCTATTCTTGCTGATCTTCAAGGCCCTAAAATCCGCGTTTCTACTTTTAAAGAAGGTAAAGTAACGCTTTCTGTGGGTGCAAAGTTCACTCTTGATGCAAAAATGGAAAAAGGCGAAGGCGATGTTAACTCTGTAGGTATTGATTATAAAGAATTACCTAACGACGTTAGCCCTAACGACTTACTACTCCTAAATGACGGCCTTATTCAACTAACTGTTGATGAAGTAGCTGGGCACTTAGTACATTGTACTGTAACTGTTGGCGGTGTTTTATCTAACAATAAAGGTATTAACCGTTTAGGTGGTGGCTTAACTGCTCCAGCATTTACTGAAAAAGATAAAGAAGATTTAATAACTGCCGCTGAAATTGACGTAGATTACATTGCCGTATCATTCCCACGTAGTGGCGACGATATGCGCTACGTACGCTCACTTGCTGAAGCTGCTGGTTCAAAAGCACAACTACTTGCAAAAATTGAACGTGCTGAAGCCGTTGAAACACAAGAAGCTGTTGATGACATCATTCTAGCGTCTGACGCTGTAATGGTTGCCCGTGGTGATTTAGGTGTTGAAATTGGTGATGCAGCTCTTATGGGCAAGCAAAAACTAATTATTCGTCGTGCTCGTTCATTAAACCGTACTGTAGTAACAGCAACGCAAATGATGGAATCGATGATCGATAACCCTATGCCTACACGTGCAGAAGTTATGGATGTTGCAAATGCTGTTCTTGATGGAACAGATGCTGTAATGCTTTCAGCTGAAACAGCTGCTGGTGATTACCCTGAAGAAACTGTTGCAACTATGGCACGTGTTTGTTTAGGTGCTGAATCTCAAAAAGAAACGCATGTTTCTAAGCATCGTTTAGATAGTCGTTTTTCTAACAATGCAGAATCTATTGCACTTTCTGCTATGTATGCAGCTAATCACTTAGATTCTGTTAAAGCTATCATCACGCTTACTGAATCTGGTAGCACGGCTAAATTAATGTCACGTATCAGCTCTGGCTTACCAATCTACTCGCTTTCACGCCATGCGAGTACATTAGGTCAAACAGCACTTTATCGTGGTGTTTACCCAGTATTTTTTGATTCTACAAAAACTGAAAAAGACGGTATGGTAAAAGCGGCACTTGATACTTTAGTTTCTCAAGGTTCTTTACAGTCTGGCGATACAGTAATTATTACTCACGGTGACTCAATGGAAACTGTGGGCGCAACTAACACAATGAAAATTGTAACTGTCGCATAATTAATACCAATTCGCTTAATTAAGTGATCTATTTTGAGGATAGAAAAACGTGTTGATAGCTATTCAAAAAATCGCTATTTAGTTGTTCTCGGCAATTGCTCCTGCATTGCTCTACCTTCTGCATCCATGCAGTTGTAAATGAGAATTTTTTAACACAGGTAGCGACACGTTAGCCCCGCAAAATAACTAAGTATTGTTGCGGATTGGTATAATTACTAAATATAAAAAATGCGAGCTTAGCTCGCATTTTTTGTACCTGTAATAAAAGCGTTGGCTTTAACTTGCTAATGCCGCTTTAACCTTATCTCGATAGCTACGGCTCACTTTTAATTCTTGTCCGTTTTCAAGTACTAATAAATACTCGCCACTTACTTGTGTAACCAGCTTACTAATTTGTTTTGTGTTTACTATCGCACTGCGGTGTACACGCACAAATAACTGAGGGTCTAGCTCTTGCTCAAGCTCTTTCATTGTTTTACGAAGTATATGCGTTTGTCCATCTTCACAATGTAAACACATATAGTCACCTGCAGCATCAACCCATTGGATAGTCGCTACAGGTACCCGTATAATTTCACCCTGCTCTTTTACTGCAAGCGATTCTGGGTAACGTCTATCTGTTAAGGTATCGCCAGTGGCTAATTTTTTTAATATTTCTTCGCAATTATTACCAGTAATACCGGCTACAAAACTCGCTAGTTTTTTCTTATGGGCGTTGTCTTGCTGCGTTTTTAAATAAGTATGCACTTTTTCTACCGCCTGTTTTAATCTGTTATCATCAACGGGTTTTAAAATGTAATCGAGAGCATGAATTTCAAATGCTTTTACAGCAAACTGATCAAAAGCAGTTACAAATACAATAGCAGGTAGTACTTTTGTACTTTCGCTAAGCGCTCTTGCCACCTCAAAGCCATTCATACCTGGCATCTGAATATCTAAAAAAACCAAATCGATTTTCTCGCTTTGGCACATTTCAATTGCATCAGCGCCTGAACTACACAATTTAATTACTTCAATATCAGAATATTCTTCAAGTCTTACCGCTAAACCTTTTCGCGCTAACGGTTCATCATCAACAATGAGTGTTTTTATTTTAGTCATTTTTCACAGCCTTCTCAAAAGGTACTCGCAGATTAACTTTTAATCCACTTGGCGTATTATGTGATAATACAAACGAATAATTATTTTCATACAACGTTTTTAATCTATCTTTGGTGTTAGCAACACCTACACCTTGAGCGTTAACTAATTGGCCATCAAGTATTTCAGTGCCTGGGCCGTTGTCACCCACTTCTAGTAATAATTCATTCGCAAATACTTGTGCTTTAATATCAATTACACCACCTTCTGTCAGATGGGCAATGGCATATTTAATCGCGTTTTCTATAATTGGTTGCAAAATTAAGCTCGGTACTAAAGCCTCTTTTGCTTGCTCGCTAATATCTACATTTACTTTCAATCGCTCATCAAAACGGACGCGCTCTATTTCTAAATAAAGCATGAGAGCATGTAGCTCTTGCTCAAGCGGTACTTTTTTAATTGGATCGGTATTAAGTGTGTAACGTAAAAAGTCACTTAACCTTGCTACCATTAAGTTAGCATCTTTGTTTTCTTTAACCAAAATTAAAGTAGAAATAGCGTTAAGTGTATTGAATAGAAAATGGGGGTTGAGCTGATACCTGAGCATTTTTAGTTGCGCTTCGTGTGCCATCGTTGTGGCCTTTAACGCTTTTTGTCGCTCACTTTGTAATAACTGATAATATTTAACGCCAAAGTACAAACCACTCCAACATAAAATAATATAAACCGAATCTAAACCTTGCTGCAGGTAATAAAACCACTCCTCTGGTCTATAACCATGGCGGTATATTTCCCATAGATTGAATTTTTGAACGACAGCCCATAGAGTGCCCGTTATATAAGAGGCACCAAATACTACAATCATTAACACCCAGGGCGAGGCATTCCAAATTTTACGGTAAATATACCTAAGCGGCACTGTCATCAAACAACCAGCGTAAGCATTCAATAAAATAACAAATACATATATATCACGCATTTCAAATACTTTAGAGCCGATATAATTTACTAACGCGTAACCAATCCAGCCCGCGATTTGCAAAAGCCAAAAAAAACGTTGCCTGTTATCGACTAAAGATTGCCAGTTCAAAATAGATGTTTACTCCGTATGGTTAAAGCTAATCCCATAAAATAGGCGTTTGTTATTTTTATTATTTTTACCTATGTAGGGCTAATTTTCACAAAATTAGGTAGTCTTATTATATAGATTTATGAGTTTGCATAGCACTACAGCTTGCCTTGCTTTTTAAGAGTCTTACCGCAAACAAATAGTCGAGACACTAAAAAAGCGAAAGGTTATCCGCCTTCCGCTTTTTAAATATCAATAGCCTTGTGTAAATTAAGCTAGTTTATCTGATGCTACTTTGTAGGTTGGATCTTCAATCACATTCACTTCAACTAAATCTCGTGCTTTATGAAGCAACTGCGTACAGTCTTTACTTAAGTGACGTAAATGAAGTTGTTTACCTGCTTTTGTGTATTTGTCAGCAAGTGTATCAATTGCTTCTATTGCACTGTGGTCAGATACGCGGCTGTGTTTAAATTCAACAATCACATTTTTAGGATCATTTTTCACATCGAATAACTCAGAAAAGTTTTTAACAGAGCCAAAGAATAACGGCCCGTGCAGCTCATATACTTTTGCACCTTTTTCATCAATATAGTTTGTTGTGTAAATGTGTTTTGCGTGCTGCCAAGCAAATACTAATGCCGATACAATAACACCTACGCATACTGCAATAGCTAAATCGGTAATAACTGTTACTCCCGACACAAGCACAATAACAAAAGCGTCAGATAGCGGTACACGCTTCATCATCTTAAAGCTTGCCCATTCAAATGTGCCAAGCACAACCATAAACATAACACCAACAAGTGCAGCTAATGGGATCATTTCAATTAAGCTAGAGGCAAAAATAATAAAACCAAGTAGCATAAGTGCAGCGCTTATACCTGATAAACGAGAGCGACCACCTGAATTTATATTGATCATTGATTGACCAATCATTGCACAACCACCCATTGCACCAAACATACCGCAGGTAATATTTGCAGCACCTTGACCAATACATTCTTTATTACTATGACCACGGGTTTCTGTAATCTCATCAATTAAGCTAAGCGTTAATAATGATTCAATTAAACCAATAGCCGCTAAAATAAGTGCATAAGGAAAAATAATTTGTAGCGTTTCGAAAGTAAACGGCACCATAGGAATATGAAATTCAGGCAAGCCGCCAGCGATTGTTGCAGCTTCGTCTCCAGTCATTCCTTTTAAGAAATCTAATACTGTATGCGCTTCTAAATCAAATCCAATCACTAATCCAGTTACAGTTACAATAGCAACTAGAGATGAAGGCACTGCTGTAGTCAATTTTGGCAAAAAGTGGATTATTGCCATGGTTAATGCAACTAAGCCAAGCATGATAAATAATGGATTACCTGTCATCCATTCTTGTCCGCCCATACCATCTGGCACTTTAAACTGCCCTAGCTGAGCTAAAAATATAACAATTGCTAACCCGTTTACAAAACCAAGCATTACCGGATGAGGAACCATACGGATAAACTTACCGAGCTTAAATACACCCGCGAGAATTTGCAGTATTCCCATCAGCAACACAGTTGCAAATAGATACTCAACACCGTGATCAAGCACTAAACTTACCATAACAACAGCTAGTGCACCGGTTGCACCTGAAATCATACCAGGGCGACCACCAAAAATAGCCGTAATTAAACCAACGATAAACGCGGCATATAGACCAACCAAAGGTTCTACATTTGCAACAAAGGCAAACGCAACTGCTTCTGGGACTAAGGCTAACGCCACAGTTAATCCAGATAGAATATCGTTTTTAGCAGAGCTAGGCGCCCTACTGAGTAAGTTAAACATTGAGGTCCTCAAATGGTGTAATGGGTATCAAAAAAAGCGCTAAATTCTACCAAATTAGCGCTCAGTTAACAATTATCATTATGTGGTTAAGCTAAACTAAAAATGGTTTAGCTTTTAAAAGAAGTGCTTTTACAAAGGAAGGGAAGTACTGCGTTTTACACATGTCATTGTTACATTAGAATGTACTTCTTGGACGTATTCTAAGCTTAGTAAATTATCGCGCACAAAATGCTCATACCCTTCTATGCCTTGTGAAATTATGCGTAGCATAAAGTCCATGGTACCAGCCATAGTGTAACACTCTGTTACCTCGTCGTAGCTCATGATCAGCTTTTCAAACTCAGCAAGATTCTTTTTACCGTGATTTGATAAACGCACATGTGCATATACAAGCATATCAAAGCCAAGTTTTTTCTCATCTAAAAGAGCCACTTTGCTTTTTATATAACCATCTTGCTCTAGCTTAGCGATTCGACGCCAGCATGGAGATTGAGACAAGCCTACTTTATCTGCAATTTCTGCGGTTGATAAACTAGCATCTTGTTGTAAAAGTGCCAATATTTGGCGATCTACGTGATTTAGAGACATTTTATTTCTTATTTATCAAATAAACTGGTTAAATTATACAACCATTTTAAAACTCAGTCTGCTTATTTTTAATGTTTATGCAGTTTGTAAACTTAAAATAAGCAACTTAACCAAACTTACCACTTACAAAAGGATTTGTTTTCTTTTCAAACCCCACCGTAGTGTCGCTACCATGTCCTGCCAATATTTTAGTATTATCAGGTAAGGTTAAAATATGCGTCTTAATCGACTCTATAAGTTGTTCACTGTTCCCCTTAGGAAAGTCAGTGCGCCCTACTGAGCCTTTAAAAATAACGTCACCGACAATAACGCACTCATAGTCTGGTTGGTAAAACACTATATGACCGGGTGTATGCCCCGGGCAATGTTTCACTAAAAAGCTAAGTTTACCTACGCTCACGGTGTCATTATGGTTTAGCCAAATATCCGGATAAAACGGTTCAATGGGTTTAAATCCAAACATCTGTGCTTGCATAGGTAAGTTTTCAAACCAAAAGTACTCATCTTTTTGTGGACCAATAATTTGTACGTTAAATTGATTTCGTAAAATATCAGCCCCACCCACATGATCTAAATGCCCGTGCGTTAACCAAATAGCACTTAATGCTAGTTTATGCTCATTAAGGACCGTTATTATTTTATCAGTGTCGCCACCTGGGTCGATAACCACAGCGTGTTTAGTTTCGCTACACCAAATAATACGGCTGTTTTGTGCAAAGGCAGTGACAGGTATAGTTATGATTTCCATATTAAATTTCTTTACTTTTTTGATCTGGAATAACAACTTCTTCTTCGAATGACATAAGTATTGGATACTTTAAGTACGCTTGATCATAAAATGGACTTTGTTCATATAACCAGTTTAATCGAGCTTCTGCGTCACTCGCGAATGATTTATCTTTAAGTTTTTCATCAAACTTAAGCGCAAGCTTTGGGTTATCTTTTAGCATTTGGCGTGCATACGGAATTAGCGCATAGTTTTCCATGTACTCGGTACGCTGAAAAATAGTATTAAACTCACCCCACGCAAAAAATGAATCAGGAGCTTCTGGGTGCAATAAATGCACAGCAAGCTCACCTGCTTTTTGTTGAGTATTGACTTGATACCAACCATCTAAATCTACATTTATAGCAGGGACGTAATCAAAAGTTGCTGATACTCTAAAACGCCCTTCAAATGGTGCTTTATCAAACGTGTAGTCAGCCACCTTTGCAACTTTCAAAGGCTGTGTGTTTGCCCCTTCAAGTTTATTAATAGAGACACCATGTAACTTTAGTTTCTCAATAATGTTGCTATATACAGGCGGAATAAAAAAAGCTTTAGGTACTTCAACTGTATGTTGTACATCTTTTTGCCAATAAATAGGTAAGTCAGTATATGTATGTGCTTTACCCAAATATTTCACTTCATTTTGACCCGAAAGTGAATTCATGCTTGATGAATATTCAATGCCTTTAAACTGCGCAATCGTATCAGCTTGCTTAGCATAGCCACGCTTTACTATTAACTGTTTAGGAACAAATTCTTGTTCTTTTTTTACTGCATTAGCTAATTCATGACTGTGCTTTGATAGCGCAGTAATAGCACCATCTAAAAATACATAAGTTCCCAATACACGTTGCTTGTAAGGCTTCAATGAATGATTTTCGACTAAAATAGTCGGCAATGACTTTAAATCCCCCCAACCATTTGAAAAACGTGGCGTAGCAACCCAGCCCGCTAACCCTTTTTTAAAGTCGCGCTTGTCCATAACAAAAACAAGTGGTCCTGGGATGTGTCCTTGCTTCGCTAGCGTATCGTCAATGAGAGGTTTAAAAAACTGGTTTAATGTATCTGATACCGCAGGCGATTCGCTCGAAAATACCGGATTGTAACCATAAGTCACATCGTATTGGTAATCTGCGCCGTCGGTAACGTGTACATCAATGTATAAATTTGGGTTGTAGTCGTTAATAACCTTTAAAACACTTCTAACTTCTGGGGTATCTAATTTAGTAAAATCACGATTTAAATTAAGGTTATTAGCATTTGTTCTAAAGCCCATTTTTGCAGGGCCCCGTTGATTAATGCGATTGAATGCACTGCTACGTTCGTGGCCATCTACATTTAAAATAGGAATAAATAATATGTTTACCTTTTTTAAAATGTCACGGCGCTTACCCGTCGCTATATCTCTGAGTAACATAAACATGGCATCTTTACCGTCTATTTCACCAGAATGTATTCCTGCCTGGATAAAAATAGTTGGCTTAGTGCTATTAGCCATTTGCCTTGCTTCAAAAAAACCTTGCTCACTGGCAATTAGCATTTTTATTGCACGCTTACTATTACTATAGCCAATGGTTTGAGATTGAAACTGAGTAGGGTTTGCAGCAACTAACCTATCTACAAATGCCATTGTATTTGCATAATCGGGCGACGCTTCACCTGCAGATAACTCAAAGTCAGTAGTTAACGGGCCTTGTTTTTGTAAAAGCTCTACGCTTTTCCCCTGCCACTCAATGAGTGGAGGTAAGTGTGCGTCATACGCCACACTTGCAGATAAAATTAGTAAACTTGCAAACATATAATTCTCTAACAAACGCCTTAATTATATAAATTATATCAACTAAATTTTTTATAATGAGGAAACTGCGGTGATTCAACAAAAAAATGCAGCAAAATACATTTCAATCATTCACACCTGTTTTTTTAGGCTTTATAACCTTATTAAGTATTATACCAATGCGCAATAATACTTAATCATTTTGCGGGGCTAAACATGTCGCTACCTGCGTTAAAGAACTCTCATTTACGTCTGCATGGATGCAGAAGGTAGAGCAATGCAGGAGCAATTGCCGAGAACAACTAAATAGCGAATTTTTTGCCTAGCTATCAACACGTTTTTCCGCCCTCAAAATAGATCATTTAATTAAGCGAATTAGTATTAATCATTGGTTTAAGTTACTAAATTACAGGCACAAAAAAAGGAGCCATAGGCTCCTTTTTAATACTTATATAAAAAAGCTTAAGCGGCTAGGCCTTCTTTTGCTTTTTCTACAAGCGCTGCGAATGCAACTTGGTCGTAAACAGCGATATCTGCAAGGATCTTACGATCGATTTCTACAGAAGTCTTTTTAAGACCATTGATAAAACGGCTGTAAGACAGACCATTTTGACGTGAAGCAGCATTGATACGTGCAATCCATAATTGACGGAAAGTACGTTTCTTCGCACGACGGTCACGGTAAGCGTATTGACCCGCTTTAGTAACAGCCTGGAAAGCTACGCGGTAAACACGTGAACGTGCTCCGTAGTAACCTTTTGCTTGTTTTAAAACTTTTTTGTGACGTGCACGTGCGACAACGCCGCGTTTAACTCTTGCCATTTCTAAAAACCCCTATTAAGCGAACGGTAACATACGTGAAACTAGACCATGGTCATTTTTATGAACCATCATCTTAGGACGTAGGTGTAACTTACGCTTAGAAGTTTTCTTAGTCAGAATATGACGAAGATGCGCTTGTTTACGCTTGAAACCGCCAGAAGCAGTCTTTTTGAAACGCTTAGCAGCGCCACTGTGACTTTTTAGCTTATAAGCCATTGCAATAACTCCAATTGTATTGCTTTTAAATTAGTAAGCAGGCGTGAGATATATTTCTATAGCTCCACTTTTAGGCCTAACTTACTGCCATGTTCCGGTGAAGACCCAACATAAATGCCGCAATCTTGCTTTAAGACCGGTTAACTCAGGTGAATATTCGCATATTGCTTGCAGACCTGAGCTAATTTCGGTGCGTATTATCGCTTAAAAATTATTTTTTAGCAACAGGCGCCATCATCATAACCATTTGGCGGCCTTCAACACGATTTGGGAAAGACTCAACTACTGCAAGCTCTTCTAAATCGGCTTTGATACGGTTTAATAATTCTATACCAATTTCTTGGTGAGCCATTTCACGACCACGGAAGCGGATAGTAATCTTAGCTTTATCACCAGCTTCTAAGAACTTACGTAAGTTGCGAAGCTTAACCTGATAATCACCTTCATCCGTACCAGGACGGAATTTGATTTCTTTTATCTGGATTTGCTTTTGCTTCTTCTTCTGCTCTTTTAGTTCTTTGCTTTTTTCAAAGATGAACTTACCGTAGTCCATGATTCTACAAACAGGCGGCTCAGCGTTTGGACTGATCTCAACAAGATCAACACCCGCTGCATCGGCCATAGTTTGCGCGTCTTGTAATGACTGAATTCCAGCTTGTTCGCCTTCAATGTCAATTAAACGAACTTCTTGCGCTGTAATTTCTTCGTTAATACGATTTTTTTGAGCTGTTTGTTGCCCTTTCTTGCCGCCTCTAATAGTACGTTCCTCCAAGAATATCAATAATATAAGCGTGTAAATGGCTGTTTGTTAATGCCTTACACGCTCGATTTTTACTGTCGATTTTTAATTTCTTCACTAATTTTAGCTACAAAATCATCAACATTAAATTTGCCAAGGTCTTCACCTGTGCGAGTACGCACTGCTACTTCTTGCTGTTCAACTTCTTTATCGCCAACAACAAGTAAATATGGAATACGCTTCAGTGTATGCTCACGGATTTTAAAGCCAATCTTCTCATTTCTCAAGTCAGCAGCGGCTCTAATTCCAAGTTTATTTAATTTTTGTACAACTTCTTTAACATAAGGAGCCTGTTTATCGGTAATATTCATAATTACCACTTGCTTTGGTGCAAGCCACGTCGGGAATAAACCAGCGTACTCTTCAGTTAAAATGCCAATAAAGCGTTCAATAGAACCTAAAATAGCACGATGTATCATTACAGGTGTACGACGCTCGTTATTTTCTGCTACATAAGTAGCACCTAAACGACCCGGTAATGCAAAGTCTAATTGCACTGTACCACACTGCCACGCTCTGTCTAAACAATCGTACAAAGTAAATTCAATCTTAGGACCGTAAAA
This sequence comes from Pseudoalteromonas sp. SG45-2, assembly GCF_014164115.1. Lineage (NCBI taxonomy): Bacteria > Pseudomonadati > Pseudomonadota > Gammaproteobacteria > Alteromonadales > Pseudoalteromonadaceae > Pseudoalteromonas > Pseudoalteromonas sp. SG45-2. The sequence goes on along the minus strand of NZ_JACJEO010000001.1, from coordinate 192,779 downwards.
CGCGCCTTCGCCCGGAAGATAATCAAATTCAATATCGTTTAGCTTAAGTGCATCAGCTAAAGCAAGCTCTGCTTTATCCCACATATGGTCTTCACCAATGCGTTGTTCTGGGCGAGTAGATAGCTTAACTACAATCTTCTCAAATCCGAATGTTTCATATGTATCATAAACCATCTTAATACACGCTGACACTTCGTCCATTATCTGCTCTTCAGTACAGAAAATGTGAGCGTCATCTTGTGTAAAGCCACGTACACGCATTAAACCGTGTAGTGCACCTGATGGTTCATTACGATGACAACAACCAAATTCAGCCATACGAAGTGGTAAATCACGGTACGATTTTAAACCTTGGTTAAAGATTTGCACGTGACCAGGGCAGTTCATTGGTTTAATTGCGTATTCACGTTTTTCAGACTCAGTGGTAAACATTGCTTCTGAATATTTTTCCCAGTGACCTGATTTTTCCCAAAGTGAACGGTCCATCATCATTGGACCTTTTACTTCTTCGTACTCATATTCGCGTAATTTTTCACGTACAAATTCTTCAAGCTCGCGGTAAATGCTCCAACCATCGTTGTGCCAAAATACCATGCCTGGCGCTTCTTCTTGCCAATGCCATAAATCAAGCGCTTTACCAATACGACGGTGATCGCGTTTTTCAGCTTCTTCAAGGCGCTTTAAATACGCTTTAAGTTGCTTTTTATCGCCCCACGCGGTGCCGTAAATGCGTTGTAGCATTTTGTTTTCTGAATCACCACGCCAATATGCACCCGCCACTTTCATTATTTTAAAGTTTTGGCAAAATTTCATGTTAGGAACGTGAGGTCCACGACACATGTCTACGTATTCTTCGTGATGATATAACCCAGGACGGTCATCTTTAGCGATGTTTTCGTCCAAAATTTCTATTTTGTATGTTTCGCCACGCGCTTCAAATGTATCGCGTGCTTCTTGCCAGCTTACTGTTTTTTTCACTACGTCGTAGTTGGTTTTTGCAAGTTGCAGCATACGCTTTTCAATTGCTTCAAGATCATCTTGTGATAGTGAGTGTTCCATATCGATATCGTAGTAAAAACCGTTATCAATGGTAGGACCAATTGCCATTTTTGCGTCTGGGAAAAGTTGCTTAACTGCATGACCGATTAAGTGAGCACAAGAGTGACGAATGATTTCAAGGCCGTCATCGTCTTTAGCGGTAATGATCTCAAGACGAGAGTCATCACTAATTAAATCACATGCATCAACACGGTCGCCATTTACACGGCCCGCAATGGTCGCTTTAGCTAAACCAGGACCAATGTCGTTTGCAACATCAAGCGTGCTTACAGGGTTTTCAAAACTACGTTGACTTCCGTCTGGAAGAGTAATAACTGGCATTATAAATCCTTGCTACAGTGGTGACACCTACAATGTATCACGTGTATTTTTAATAAATTAAATGAGAATGACTCGACAACGCTTTTACGAATAAGCATTGACTAATATATGTAGATGAGGAGTCTATTCAACTACAAAGATATATTGTCGCGTGCCGCGCATTTAATTACAAGTTTAAAGGGGTGAAATCGACCCGTTTTATCCACAAAATGTAGCTTTTAAAGCAAAAAAATCATTTTATTAAAATATAAAAGCATCAATGCAGTAATTACGCGCCTACAGCTATACCCACACTCGCATTTTAATGTGCGTTGCGTATAATACTGCGTAATTAAGTTATTTTAGAGAATAGACATGAGAACATGTGGTGTAGAAATTACCGGTAGTGATGTACTACTTTGTATTTTAAGTAAAGATAATGACGTATTTGATATTCGCGATGTGCGCCAAACACGCTTTACCTTAGGTAACGGTAACGACACTGAAGTAATGCGTAAATTTCAATTCGATTTTGCAAAACTAATGCAAGATTACCAAATTGATTCTGTTGCAATTCGTGAGCGTCAGCCTAAAGGTAAATTTGCTGGCAGTGCAAAAGGCTTTAAAATGGAAACTGCAATTCAATTAATCAACAACTTAGATGTACGTTTATTTACTACAACTGAAGTTAAAGAGCAGTTAAAACGCAACCCCATCCCTATTGATTTTGAAGAAACAGGCCTTAAAAAGTACCAAGAAAATGCTTTTGTAAACGCTTACGTTTATATCATGAAAAAAACATACCGCAGCGACGAAATGTAAACTCATTACTCGTTTAAAAACGCGTACTTACATTGTAAGACGCGTTTTTTTGTGTCTAAAAAGTAGTATTAGCTTTTATTAATCTAATAATACATTAGTCTAACCGTACTTCTCTTTGTCGACAATATGTGTTTATTTTAACTTTGTAGTTTACATAACTCACACACATTTTCATGGAGAGAGCAATGCACGCACACACTACCCCGGTAAAAGAAGTAGACCAAATAAATCACTTGCCGTTATCTCAAAGCTACTTTAAAGGTATACAAAGCACACCTTTAACAAATTCAACTATAGGCGATTACTTTGACTTCATTGTCGACAAAAACCCAGAGGCGTTAGCTGTTGTAGTTCATCACCAAGGTATTAGATTAACGTATAAAGAATTTCAAAAAGAAGTTAATCAGCTTGCTATGGGGTTACTTGCCCTTGGCGTAAAACCAGGTGAGCGCGTTGGTATTTGGTCTCCTAATAATATTGAGTGGTGCTTAACCCAATTTGCAACGGCAAAAATTGGCGCAATAATGGTGTGCATCAACCCGGCATATCGTCCTAACGAATTACAATATGCTTTAAATAGTGTTGAATGCTCAACTCTAATCACAGCATCAAATTTTAAAGGCAGTGATTACTTAGAAATGCTTAATGGTTTAGCGCCAGAACTTGCAACTTGCGATAAGTACACACTTAATTTAAAAGCACTACCCACTCTTAAAAATATAATCCGCATTGGCGATGAAGCATCTCCTGGTATGCACTCTTTTAATGATGTTATTAACTTGCCAACAGCAGCTCATGAGCTTGAATTAAAAGCAATAGGTGAAAACTTAAATGCTGATCAAGACATCAATATACAATTTACATCAGGTACAACAGGCAACCCAAAAGGCGCAACGCTCACTCATAAAAATATTTTAAATAATGCGCTATTCGTCGCCGAATCTATGCACTTTACGAGCGATGACAAGTTATGTATCCCTATCCCGTTATATCATTGCTTTGCAATGGTATTGGGTAGCTTATTGTGTGTTAGTAAAGGTGCAGCAGCCATTTACCCTAGTGATTCGTTCGATGCAAAAACCACGCTTGATGTAGTTCAACAAGAAGGATGTACAGCGCTGCACGGTGTACCTACTATGTTTATTAGTGAGCTTGAGCTGAGTAACTTTAACGATTATGACCTAAGTACTTTACGCACGGGTGTAATGGCAGGCTCTACATGCCCAGAGCAAGTAATGCGCAAAGTACAAACACAAATGAACATGCATCAAATACTGATTGCTTACGGGCAAACGGAGTGCAGCCCCATAAATAACATTACCGAAACAGACTCTTCAATAGAGCGGCAAGTAACAACGGTTGGCCGCGCACTTGCCCATACCGAGGTTAAAATAATTGACGAGCTGGGTAACATTCAAAAAATTGGTCAACCTGGCGAAGTGTGTAGTAAAGGTGCAGGCATAATGCGCTGCTATTGGAATGACGAAGCTAAAACAAAAGCCACAATAGATGACGAAGGTTGGCTGCACTCTGGCGATTTAGGTGTCATGGATACAGAAGGGTTTGTTACGATTGTTGGGCGTATAAAAGATATGATTATTCGCGGCGGCGAAAACATTTACCCTCGAGAAATAGAAGAAGTACTTTACACCTACCCTGGCATTCAAGATGCTGCCATATTTGGTATAACCGATGAAAAGTATGGCGAAGAAGTGTGCGCTTGGATCCAACCAAAAGAAGATGCTGTACTTGATGAGCAAGCAATTCGTGAGTTTTTAAAAGACAAACTAGCCTACTTTAAAATGCCACGACATATCCGTTTCGTAGAAAACTACCCAATGACAGTAACAGGTAAACTGCAAAAATTTAAAATGCGCGAGCAAATGCAAGAAGAGCTAAGCGACAACGCTTTTTCCTAGTTTCGTCTTTAAGTAACTGAGGCTCTGGGTAGGGAATTTATCTCAGAGCTATGTTCAGAGCTAGCAGCGTTAAATTTACGTATGTTAGGACTAATACTAAAAAGCACAGCCAATTGGCTGTGCTTTTTATGTACTGAATTTATTATAAATTCAACATTCTCTTTTTTAAACGTTCTAAATCAATCGCACTCGAACGCACTGTTAATTTAATATGGCTGTATTCATATTCTTCTTTAACAACACTCATACTCGATCGAATTTCGCCCACAATACCTTTAGCTGTGTACGGTATAACAATCTCTTCTTCAATCATGTCCTCTTGAGCAATGCCAATAATATATTTGTGCAGTTTACTAATATCATCTGGATTACGTGTAGAAGTCATCATCGCATCAGGAAACTCATCCATTAGCGACTGCTGTTGATCAGTACTTAATTGGTCTGACTTATTCAGTACTAATAATTTTTTGCTACCTTCTACCCCAACTTCTGCCAGTACTTTATGTACTACTTCAAGTTGTGAGCGAAAAGAAGGATCTGAAGCATCTACAACATATAACAGTAACGACGCATCATGTGCCTCAGCGAGCGTTGAATGAAATGAAGCAACCAAATCATGAGGTAATTTTTTAATAAAACCAACCGTATCTGAAACCAATATACGAGGCTGGGTAATCGGATACAGCGCGCGAACAGTGGTATCTAGCGTTGCAAAAAGTTTGTTTTCGCCTTCTACATCACTACCTGTAATTGCGCGCATCATTGATGACTTGCCCGCATTGGTATAACCAATTAAAGCCACTGAGAATAGCTCAGAGCGCTGCGTACGTCTGTCCATCATTACATCTTGAACACTAACAAGTTCGCGCTTTAATTCTGCTAACTGATCGCGCACCTTACGGCGATTTAGCTCAAGTGTGGTTTCACCCGCACCTTTACCCATTTGGCGTTCTTTATCACCTGTTGATGTTTCACGAAGCCGTGGCGCGACATAATTAAGGCGAGCAATTTCAACTTGTAATTTTGCTGTTTTAGTACGCGCATGACGGCTAAATATTTCAATGATAATACCAGTGCGATCAAATACTTCTACACCTAATTGGTTCTCAACATTACGCAGTTGAGAAGGCGTTAAATCGCAGTCAAATACCACTACATCGGCACATGCAAACTCTAAATCGTTTGATGGAATTTCTGAGGATATTTCGGTTAAAGGGTCTTCATCAAGTAAATCATCTTCTTGCTCGTTTTCAACCATCCCTTTATTGCCGGTAAGGTGTGCTATTTCAGCTAGTTTTCCTGAGCCCAGTACATTAACTTTTTGGGTAGAACTTTGCTTTTGCGATTGTGTACCTACTACTTTAAAGCCTAATGTAGTTACCAAACGAGCAAGCTCTGCAAGCGATTCTGTTGCTTCGTCGCCTTTAAATTGTGGTGTACTAATAGAAATAAGTAATGCATTAGGAAGTGATGGTTTTGCAGTTAGTTGCATAATTTTTTATATGTTAATGCACCTAAAGTGCAAACCTAATTTTCATTCGAAAGTAACTTGATCCTACGCTGTTATGACCGAGCTTTACAGCGTTATAGCTTACGAATGCAATTATTATCTTTATTTTGCCAAAATTAGCGTTAATCTGTGAACTATTTGTGCGGGGGCAATATAATTTTTACACGCAAGTAAACCAATAAGTAACTTGGTGTTGTTATAAATGTATTTAATTATTAAGTGTTGGGGTTTACCATTGATAATAGGCTTTATGTAGCATTGCACATACACAAGCCCATTAATTAAAAGCTAATTAGCTAAAACCAGTTACTAAGCAGACTCTTCTGGACGATGCTGCTTTTGTACGCCGGTTAAAAACAAACGTAATATTTGATCGTTACAAACACGGTAATGTTTGTTATCTACTTTACGAGAAAATGCGCTTAACTCATGCTTACTTAAATCAAAATCAACAAGTGCAAGTGTTGCTATAACATCTTCTGCTTTCATATTTAAAGCAATACGTAGCTTCATAAAGATAATATTGTTGTTTAGCTTTTTCTCTGGCTCTGGTTGCTCACCTTCGCGTTTGCCACGTTGGGTATTAATAAACCCATTTAAAAAGCTTGCAAACTCAGTATCACTTATTGGGGTAAAAGCCTCTTCACCTTCTTTAGTTAACCATGCAATTACTTTCTCTTTGGTGACCGTATGCTCTGCTGATGCAAAAACATTGACCATAGCAGTATCAGTTAAGTTAAAAGTGTAGCGAATGCGGCGTAAAATATCGTTATTAGTCAAAGTAAATCCCAAAGTGAGGTATAGCAACCAAGCAGTTATTGCTTAATTTTAAATAAGCACCTAGTTTAACAGGTTTACTAATACCACCCTATTAATTTTTATCTGAGCTTCTTATACCTAGTTACCAAGCACCTTGGCAGGATCTACGCGCGTTGCTTGCCATGCAGGATAAATAGTGGCAAGTATCGCAAGCACAAACGTAACAATCACTGTAATACCAATGTCTTCAAGTACTAATTTACTTGGTAAAAACTCTATAAAATAAACGCCCTCAAGTGGATTGGCTCCAAATAATTGGCTTATCCACGTAAAAAGCTCACTTATATTAAGCGCTAATACCACACCAATTAGTGTCCCTAGTGCCACGCCTACAAATGCTTGCATTAAGCCTTGCATTACAAAGGTGGCTAAAATAGTACTGTCTTTCGCGCCCATGGTTTTTAAAATTGCGATATTGCCTTGTTTTTCGCGTACTTCCATCACCAAGGAGGACACAATATTAAAACTGGCTACCGCTATAATTAAAAACACCACAATATAAACAATGGTACGCACCATTTGAATATCTTGATAAAGGCTACCTTGGGTTCTAAACCAACTGGAAACATACACGTAGTCGTCAATAGTTTGCCCTACTTTTAGCGCTATTTGGTGCGCCGAAAACACATCATCAACACTTAAACGCAGCCCTGTTACTTGGGTTTCATCGTAACCCAATGTTTGCTGTGCTTTGTTAAGATGTATAAATGCAGCGGTACTATCAATCGGTCCGCCCATTTCTATAACACCTGCAAGGTTAAGTGTTACGCGTTTAGGCGCTAATAATGATTGACCTTTTTGACTAATTTGCGGAATAAGTAATGTAATGTTATCGCCTACTTTGGCGTCTAACTGTTTTACTATTTGCTTACCTAAAATTACATCGTCAAGGCCTAACTGACTCACTAATTTACCACTGGTAAACTGGTTTACCGCCGATACATTACTCTCTAGCGATGGCTCAACACCTCGAATTTCTATCGCTTTTAGCTGGCTTTTATATTGCGCCATCCCATTCACTGCAATAAATGGCGCAGCCCCTGTTACATGCGGTTGTGTTTGTAAATCCTCAATTTTTTGCGACCAATTCGCGATGGGTCTACTTGGTGCTACATATTCAACCTGTGGCACAACACTTAGTAATCTATGTACTAGTTGCTGCTCAAAACCATTAATTACCGACAGCGCCACAATTAAAACCGCGACACCTAATAAAATACCAATAGTCGACGCTTTAGCGATAAAACTAACAAAGCCGTTTTTTTCATCTTTGTGGCCTGAATAGGCTCTAAAACGTTTACTTAAAAATGCACTAAGCAACATGCTGCGACTCTTTAATAGCTAGTTTTCCATCGTCTAAATAAGCTATTTTGCCCAGCTTATCGGCAAGTTCTAAATCGTGTGTAACTACCACAAAACTGGTGTTTAAGCTTTGGTTAAGCTCATTAATTAAATCGTAAATTTTAATCGCATTTTGTTTATCTAAATTACCGGTTGGTTCATCAGCAAGCACAAGCGCAGGTTTTGTAACCAGTGCACGGGCAATAGCCACGCGTTGGCGCTCTCCACCAGAAAGCGCAGACGGTTTATGCGAGCTGCGATGTGCAAGGCCTACTTTTTCGAGCATATCGAGCGCTTGAGCTTTGGCTTCTTTTGCACTCAAGCCTTTAATTAATAATGGCATAGCCACGTTTTCGACTGCGCTAAACTCCATTAATAAGTGATGAAATTGATAGATAAAGCCCAAGTTTTGGTTTCTAAATGCGGCTTGCTCTGTTCGCGAAAGTTTTGCAACTTCTTGGTTTTTAATTTTAGCGCTACCTGAGCTTGCGGTATCTAATGTGCCAAGTATGTGTAAAAGCGTACTTTTACCAGAGCCAGAACTCCCTACAATAGCGAGCATTTCACCTTGCTGCAGCGCTAAATCAACACCTTTTAATACTTCAACTTGGTTGCTGCCATCTTGATAAACTTTACTTAAATTTTCACAACTAATTACTAAATCATTCATAACGTAATACCTCTGCTGGTTTTACTTTTGCGGCTTTACGCGCAGGATATAAGGTAGCTAAAAAGCTCATAGCAATACTGGCAAACGCTATTATTACTAAACTCAAAATATCAAATTTTACCGGAAGCTCTATACCTGCCAATAAGTTTAAGCCCACTAATGCAAGTAGCTCATTTATATATAAACTAAATATTACACCTAAAAATGCGCCTATTGCTGTACCAATTACGCCGTTATATAAGCCTTGCACCATAAACACTTTTTGCACTTGCGAAGGCGTTAAACCTAACGTTTGTAGTATGGCCACTTCACCTTGTTTTTCGCTTACCATCATGGTTAATGCCGATACAATATTAAATACAGCCACCAATACAATGAGGGCAAGCAACATAGACATAATGCGCTTTTCCATAGCAACGGCTGCAAATAGAGTACCTTGGGTACTGCGCCAATCACTATAATTATGATCTTGTAAAATACGCTGGCTTGCTTCAATAAACTCATCTAGTTCGAAAGGTTCGTGCAATGAAACACTTAAATTTGGGGCAGTGTTTTTATCCAGCTTTAATACCCGTTGTAGTGAAGCGCCACTTGTAAACGCAAGTGCCATATCTATCTCAGATCCGGTTTCGTATATTGCGGCCACTTTAAATAAACGCTGGCTGGGTACTCGCCCAAGAGGTGTATATGTTGAAGCATTAGGCATAATAACGCGAAGCTTATCACCCACGCTAACGCCTAATTTACGACTCAAATAACGGCTTATAGCAATGTTGTAATTTTTGTTTAATACAGTTTTCCAATCGCCTTGCACTATTTTATCGGTAATTTTATACAAAGACCCGCTGTCGTTATAAAGGCCTTGTAGTAAAACGCCGTGCAAGTCTTTATTCGTTTGCAAAATAGCTTCGCCGTGGCGATATAAGCTTACATGATCAACATAAGGAGATTGTTCGAGGTCGGTTTTAAGGGTGCCCATTTGGGTGGCAGTATTTTTACCTGCGCTAACTTCAACATGCGGAATAAGTCCAAGCATATTGGTTTTTAGGCTATTTTCAAACCCGTTCATTACACTGCTTACCGTAAATAATGCCATTAAACCAATAGCGATACCGGCAATAGAAAAAAACGAAATAAACGATATAAACGCATTTCCTTTAGAGGAGCGACTATATCTAAGCCCTATAAATAAGCTAACCGGTTGAAACATATTATTTTTAACACTTATCGTAAAAGTATTGAGCAATAGTAGCACGAAAAAAGTGCCTTTGGGTATGGCGTAAAATGTAAGAAATAATTTAAAAATCTGATACTTGGCTATATTTACAGCAATACATGCTTAACCATTAATTCGCGATTAAGCTTTCAGCCCTTTAACTAAATAATCGAGCAATACCCGTACATTAGTCGCCACAAACTGCCTTGGTGGATATACGCCCCATACCCCTTCTTGCTGTGGTTGATAGGGTGTTAAAATAGGCACCAATTGCCCTGAGTTAATTTCGTTTTCAATGTAGTAGTCTGGGAGTTGTACAATACCGAGCCCCTTTTTTGCGCCATCCACCAGCGCCCAACCACTATTACACTGTAGCCGCCCTGCTATTTTAATGTGTTTATCGCGCCCATTTTCGTTTACGCGCCAGTAGCTACTATTCCCAATTAAACATTCATGGCTGTTTAGCTCGCCTAAAGTATGCGGCTCACCAAATCGCGTTAAATACTGCGGTGCAGCGCACATAATAAAACGCCGCGCACTTAACCTACGCGCTTTTAAGCTCGAATCTTTTAAATGCCCTAACCTTATGGCTAAATCAAATCCGCCCTCTAATAAGTTTTCTTGCTCGTTACTTAGTGTGGCAACAACTTCTACCTCGGGATGCTCCTTCATAAAATTATGCACTATGGGCATAATAAAGCTCTCTCCGTACATAACTGGTGCTGTGAGCTTTATTTTACCTTTAGGCGTACTTTGTTGCTGAGCAAGGCCTTGAGTTGCCTCGTCCATAGCGTATTGTAAGTGCTTTATTTGATGTAAGTACACTTCACCTTCTTTAGTTAAAACCACTTTACGAGTAGTACGAGTTAAAAGCTGGGTATTTAAACGTTGCTCAAGCGCCGTAACATGGCGGCTAATATGCGCAACCGAAAGCCCAAGCATTTTTGCAGCCGCAGTAAAGCTGCCCTCTTCACCAACCGCTATAAACTCATCAATTCCATCCCAACGTGCCATTATTACCATACTGTAAAAGTGTTTTAATAAAATTGAGATTATCATTATTTGAGAAACAAATACAATAAGCCCATCACCCAAGCAAATTGGGTCTACAATTATTTTTTAATAGCCAGTTAAAGGAAATAAAACACATGTCTGAATTTATTAAATCAAAAGCTGCCATTGCTTGGGGTCCTAATCAACCACTTAGTGTTGAAGAAGTTGATGTGATGATGCCTAAAAAAGGCGAAGTTATGGTAAAAATTACCGCTACAGGTGTGTGTCATACTGATGCATTTACATTATCAGGACAAGATCCTGAAGGCATATTTCCTGCTATTTTAGGTCACGAAGGAGCTGGTGTTGTCTATGCAGTTGGCGAAGGCGTAACGAGTGTTGAAGTGGGGGATCATGTTATTCCTTTATACACTGCAGAATGTGGCGTATGCAAAATGTGTACTTCAGGTAAAACTAACCTGTGTTCAGCCGTGCGCGAAACACAAGGTAAAGGCCTAATGCCAGACGGCACTACACGCTTTTTTAAAGATGGCCAACCAATTTATCACTACATGGGTACATCAACTTTCTCTGAGTACACTGTATTGCCAGAAATCTCACTTGCTAAAGTAAATAAAGAAGCATCACTAGAAGAGATTTGCTTACTAGGCTGTGGTGTAACAACGGGCATGGGCGCAGTTACCAACACAGCTAAAGTAAAGCCTGGCGACACTGTTGCTATATTTGGCTTAGGCGGTATTGGTTTGTCTGCGATTATTGGCGCAAAAATGGCTGGTGCAGGTCGTATTATCGGTGTTGATATAAACACCACTAAATTCGATTTAGCTACAAAACTAGGTGCTACTGATTTAATTAACCCAAAAGATTTCGACAAGCCAATTCAAGAAGTTATTGTTGAAATGACAGATGGCGGCGTTGACTACTCGTTTGAATGTATCGGTAATGTTGACGTAATGCGCTCAGCGCTTGAGTGTTGCCACAAAGGTTGGGGTGAGTCGGTCATTATTGGTGTGGCAGGTGCAGGCCAAGAAATATCAACCCGTCCGTTTCAGCTGGTAACTGGGCGTGTATGGCGTGGTAGTGCATTTGGTGGCGTTAAAGGCCGTTCACAACTCCCTGAAATTGTTGAGCGTTACATGGCAGGTGAATTTGCTCTTAGCGACTTTATTACTCACACAATGAGCCTTGAAGATATTAACGAAGCGTTTGATTTAATGCACGAAGGCAAAAGTATTCGTACAGTCATTCATTACTAATAAACTGCATTCGTAAAATAGCTTATTAATAAGCCGTAATACTTTTAAGTTTACGGCTTTTAAGGATTAAGTATGTTAGAAAATATCTCAAGTGTAAAAGTGTCTGGCGGTTGGCATAAGCAATATACTCACAGCTCGCAAAGTACACATTGCACTATGCGCTTTGCCGTATTTTTACCACCTGGCGCAAGTGAAGCAAATAAAGTACCGGTACTTTATTGGTTATCGGGATTAACCTGTACCGACGAAAATTTTATGCAAAAAGCCGGTGCATTTAAAAAAGCAGCAGAGCTGGGTATTGCTATTGTAGCGCCTGACACTAGCCCGCGTGGCGAAAACGTACCCAATGAAGACAGCTACGACTTTGCACAAGGCGCAGGCTTTTACGTAAATGCCACGCAAGCTCCTTACAACACCCATTTTAATATGTACGATTATGTTGTTAGTGAATTACCAGCATTGATAGAGCAACATTTTCCGGTAACAAGCACAAAAGCAATTAGCGGTCACTCTATGGGCGGGCACGGTGCATTAATGGTCGCACTTAAAAACCCGACTGCGTTTGTAAGTGCCTCGGCTTTTAGCCCTATTGTAAATCCGATTGAATGCCCTTGGGGTGTAAAAGCATTTACTGGTTATTTAGGAAATGATAAAGCGCTTTGGAAGCAATACGACAGCTGCGAGCTGATGAAAAACGCAGAGCAAGCTAATTACTTACCTATGTTAGTGAGTCAAGGTGATGCCGATGGTTTTTTACAAGAACAACTTAAGCCAGAAAACTTAGTCGCTATTGCAGATAAAAAAGGCTACCCGCTTACACTTGAAATGCAAGCAGGCTACGACCATAGCTACTTTTTTATAAGCAGCTTTATTGACCAACACTTATTATTTCATCATCAGTTTTTAACTGCTTAGACTCATTAGTGTGTAGAGATGACTTTTCTACCTCTACACACTCTTTTAGACTTTTAGTGACCTGCCTACATACTTGCGTAGTAGTGCTTTCCCCTTTAACTAGGCTAACAAGAGCCGAATCTATCTTTAATCCCATATCAGTAAAGTTAAATCCGTTTTTATCTGTAGGTACTGGCTCTAGTGGGTTTTTATAAGGTGTTGACTGCGCCGGGCTAATACTATTTTTATCATTACGCGCCTGAGATTGTGCTTGCCCATCAATAATAGCGCCCGCAACTGTACAGCCAGAAAGGCAATAAAAAAACAAAAGTACAATAATTGTTTTCATCATTCATCCTTAACAAAATATTACCTAAATTGTATACGTTTTTTATTGTAACTCTGTAAAAAAATGTAAGTATTACTACCTAAAATCATTTATAAACTTTCTTGTAACACCCACCAGCTGCAATATAAAAAATGGCGACCCTAAATAACCTAAAATTTTATTAATGGTAGGTTGTAAGTGTTCTGTGAGAAGTTCAGGAAATAAAAAAGCAAAAACAGATAACCCAGCGCAAAATAGTAACGCTGTTTTTTCAAGTTTAGTGGGTGTGATTAATGTTTTATTTAAAGGCGAAAGGTTCACATAGGTGTCTTTTAGGTATGATAAAAGAGTACGGGGCTTTAAAACTCAGATCAAATTAACTATCGCGTAAAATAGTAATAAAAACATGTAAAAGTTTCCTCAATAATTTTTATTAAACTCAGCTTCCTACAATAAACCATTGATTATTAGTTATTTATGCAATGGCCCACTGTTTGCTTATTATTAACAAAATTAACCCGCATAGGCTCAATAATGGAAATTGATTTACAGTGGAATGAAATCATCGATAACTTAATACATTTAGGTATTGCCTACCTACTTGCGCTACCTATGGCTTACGACAGAGAGCGTAGCCATGATGGTGCAGGCCTTCGTACCTTTCCTCTTGTTGCTGTTGCATCGTGTGGGTATGCATTAATAGCGATGTCGGTTTTAGATGGCGCAGAAGCTCAATCTAAAATGTTGCAAGGCATCATTACTGGCATTGGTTTTATTGGCGGTGGCGCAATTTTGAAAAATAACAAATCAACCTCCGGTACAGCAACCGCAGCCAGTATTTGGAATATGGGCTTAATTGGTATAGCTGTGGCCTATAGCCGTTACGAAATAGCCATTTTGCTTGCCATTATTAATTTTATAACGCTAAGGTATGTAAAAAAGTTTAAGTGATAATTGGCTGTATTATTACAAGTAATGCGAGCAAATATTGGTCGTATTACGTGTGTATAATCACTGGTAAAATATAAATACACGATTTCAATTTGATACAATATAACATATAATAAATACAGTTTTAAATCACTCTATATAGCTCTCTTATGCCGCTACCTTCAACCGATAACCGCTTACATCATATTGATATATTACGGGGCATTATAATTATATTTATGGTTATTGACCATGGTATGTATTATTGCCTTAATTACTCAGTTACCGATCCGATGACTATTCCAGGGACTGATCCCGTTACCTTTTTTACGCGTTTTGTTTCTCACTTTTGCGCACCACTCTTCGTATTCTTAGCAGGTCTATCTGCGGCTATAACAGAGCATAAATATGTATCCACTAAAGCATTTTCACAAAGCTTGATTATTCGTGGTTTAGTGCTAATTTTGTTTGAATTTACTATTGTTTCGTGGTCTTGGAGCTTTAACCCACTATACCCAATGCTATACGCACAAGTTATTTGGGCTATCGGCTGGGGCTTTGTTATTTTAGGACTGCTGCGTTTCCTGGGCATTTATGCCATTTTTGTAGCAGGCTTATTACTGGTGTTTGGGCATAATTTATTTGATGGAACAAGCTTTGAGCCTAATACATTTGCACATACTGCTTGGTCTATTGCACATCAAAAAAATGTACTTGATCTCCCTTTTGATTTTCAAATTAGAACAACCTACCCAGTTGCCCCTATTGTTGGCTTAATGGCATTGGCATATTGCGCTGGTGTTTATTACAAAGCGCAACAATACAGTAAAAAAGTGATGAATCACGCATTGTTATTAGGGGTTACTTGCCTTGCGCTTTATGGCATTTTACGTGGGTTTAACTTATACGGTGACATGTCACAGTTTGCTATACATACAAACTCATTACTCACTGTTATGTCGTTTCTAAACCCAACAAAGTATCCGCTTTCGCTGCAGTTTATGTTACTTACTGTTGGCCTTGGGCTTATTTCTTTAAAGGCATTAAGTGGTTTAAAAACCGATTTTTCGCATAACTTTTTACAAGTCCTGGGTAAAACAAGTATGTTTTCATACCTTGTGCATTTGTATTTATTACATGCTATCGCTTGGTTACTTATACCTATTCTTGGCTTTAATTTTAGCGATATGACCTACGCAGATACGCTCGTTGGTTTGCCTGAAGGTTATGGCATGAGTTACACAGCAACACTTTTATTTATAGCCGTTGTAATAGGGCTAACAACCCTACTCGCTAAGCGATACATTGTTTGGAAACGAAGCCACAAACATAGCTTAATTGCTAAATATATATAAGTAAAAACACAAACCCCGCATAATATTTGCGGGGTTTTATATCATTAACCAATACGTAAAACTTATAAAAAGCTATCACCACTTTGCTTTAGCGTTACGGTTTGTGCTTGAGCGCTTTTAATTAATAACCCACAACGCACATCGTTTTGTGAAATTACAATTTTATCAATTGTGCTTGTATCGTAATTTACTACTTTGTTCTCGCAGCGTAACTGAACTTTAGTTAGCGGCATTTGCGCTTCAAGCGCTACTTCACTTTTTGACAATAAAGGTAATACCGCCTGCTTAGGCAATAGCTCTATTTGTTGTTTTATATCGCCAGAACTTTTATAAATATCATTAACTTGAGCTAATAACTGCTTCTTATTTTGCTGTGTAAAAGTGATGGATTCAATATTGCCTAACGCATCTATTGCGTCATAGGCACGTACATAATCTTGTTTTGATATAAACCATTGTAATGCATTTTTTATCACACGCTTTTGAATTTGATCTGGTAGGTTACCTCTAAATAAAAACGCTTCGTTGATGTGCTGATCAAAGCTCTTCCAGTCTTGTACAAAATAACTGTGCTGGCTTTTAAGCCATGCAAGCAAAACAATCTCAACCGTATTTTTCGTATGTTCGTTTTCTAACTCATTAATACGGCTTTTAGCTTCATCGTATTTCTTTTCATCGATTAACTTACTAGCTTGTTCATAATCATTAAAAAAGCCGCGAGACGCTTTATCATTTGAAAATCCAGCATGTAAATTTTGCGAACTTACAGTAATAGTTTTTGCTACAGGTATAGTCTCGCCATTTAATTTTGCACTTTTGTAGTTGAGCTTAGACACGTAATCCATTACTTCTCTTTGATACTTTTTTTGACCAGCTGTAGCTACAATTTCGATATCGCTCACTTGGCCGTTTTCATCAACAAGATAACTACTTAAATTAATTCCTTCTAATCGAGACGCACGCGGTGAGGTATTAGTAAGTTGATCGTAATTTTTATTAATCACCTCAGCAGGGACAAAGTCGTCAGCAAACGCAGGGAGTTGAGTAAAAGCAGAAGTAAAAGAAAGCGCTAATATGAGTTTTTTCATCGATTTTATCCATCCTAGATAGTGTTTATATAATAGAAACAAACGATCGATATAAAAGCAAGTGTAAATACAAAAAATTAGTTCATTTAATGAGCTTAACTTAGAAAAAACTTAATAGATAAATATATTTGAGACATTAAAAAAGGCGCTTAAAAAGCGCCTTGCTAACAAGTATGTGTGCTTAAAACATATCTTGATAGGAGTTTGTTGTGCTAAACGTAATTGCTTTTTCAAAGCCTGGTAACTGAATACTTTGCTCGTCTATTACAATGTCGTTGTCGTCAATAAGTCCGTCGCCAAAGCGATAAATAAGCTCGTACTGGCCTAAATCAGCTTGCGTTTGATACGTTTTCTGCGAAGCGCTAACCACACTATTTTTCTGTGTGTAACTAGTCATAACATCATCGCCATGGCGCTTAGCAAGCATTTGCATTGTTACTTTTGGTGAAAGTACAGTCGCTGTTGCATTATTACCGCCAAAGCCTTTTGAATTTATAAAAGCAATATCCATATCAGCGCACTCGTAATGGCTATTACGAATATCAAGATGGTCGCTGTAAACATCATCAGCCACTTTATCAATAGTGGTAATACCCGGCATAATATTATGACTAAATATGCCTAACGCAATCGCTAACTGGTCACCACTTGCAGGTGCAATAGTATGGCCAACATACGCTTTTGCCGCTGTTACTTTCCAGTTATCAATAGCAAACGTTTGCGCTACTTTATGATAAATCAAAGACTCTGTTACACGGTTTTGCGGTGTACTAGAACCATGGGCTAAAATAAAGCTACGTTCTTGCAGTGCTTCTTTACCTAATAAGCTGCTAGCAAGTGCGGCTGATTTTGCCATTGTAATATAGTTACCAGGGCCAGGTGATGTAATCGACTTTTTAACGCCATCTGCATTTACAAACACATCCGGTACGCTGCCCATAATATCAGCGCCCAACTCAAGGGCTAAAGCATCATCCATTAAAATAGCAACTTGCGCGCCCTCACCTAATGTAAAGCCACAGTTATCGCCAAATGGGCGGCTGCTATTACGGTAATCTGGTTCTTCATCATTTGATAAGTTATCTAAACGGCGCAAACCTTCAACGTTTGCAAGTGCGCTCATGTTACCAAAGCCTTCTACAACTTCTGGTGTAATAGCACACTCAACACTTGCGACAACCGCAACGCGTGTACGCCCTGCTTGTATGTCATTAACCGCTGCACGTAAATTATATAAAAACGTTGCACATGCGCCCGAGGTCGAAAACGTAGTCCCTACATTGCCCGTAACATAGGCATTAATAAAATCGGTAGACATTGTATTTAAGCCCAGTGCTAACTGCTTAGTGCTAACACGGTCGCCTTGTTGGCGCGCTTTTACTAAACCACCTAGGCCTTTGTCGTCCATTTGGCCAATTACCGATGCTGAATAGGTACCAATTTTATCTGGCTCTACGCTATTCATAATATGCTGCCAATCAAGCCCTGTTGATTTAATCGCATCTGTAGCTGCAAAAATAGTGGCTTGCAAACCACGAGGCTGATAGCGGCTGTTATACATAACTGATGGATCAAACCCAGTCGGAAATTGCCCAGCAGATTTAATTGGGTTATCGCGTGTTGAGTCATGCTTTACGTCTAAGTCGGCTGCAATAGTTACTTTAACTTTTTTGCCTTCAAGCTCTTCAACTTGCCAGCTAGCTGGAATAGGTGCAGGTAAGTCGCGAGCACGCGTTTCAAACACAATTGCGTTATCGCTTGATGCGGTTAGTGTCATTTTTTGCTGCCACGGTGTTGCGTCGGCATCAAAGTGTTCTTTTTCAATTTTACGAATAAGTGTACCAGCAATAATTTGCTCACCAAAGCGTGCTTCTATGTCGCTTTGCTCAACATTATTACCTTGTGTATCTTGTAATTGGCCGTTTACAACGCTTACTAGATTCATCAGTGTGGCGAGGCCTAAAAATGTTTCACTGCGATCTTGAGCATTTAAACTATCTAACACGATACGGCGATAACCTTGATGAAAAGAAGTACGGCCAGCGGCGTTAATGCCACCCATGCCTACTATAACGGGTAATGCTGTCATAATTTACCTTTTAGAAACGTGTTATAAGGAGAAGAGGCAGTTTAAATGGATTACGCACCACACATTGTGCTTTAATAGCCAAATATTCAGCACAAAAGGCCAAAATGTACTGGTCGGAGCATTTATATGACTGATAAACACACTAATCCACCTCTAAACATTGCTATAGCGGTATATCCGCATTTATTAGTGACTAGTTTAACGCTGCCTATAGAAATGCTGAGAGCCGGCGAGGCCTTTGCTAAAGGGCATCTTGATAAGCAAAGCTTTAGGCCACTTGCTATAAATTTAGTGGCTAAAAGTGCTGAATCTATACCCACCCGTGCAGGCCTTGCTATAAATCCTGATTGCATAACAACTAACGCGCCCTACAGCGATTTGATTATAGTGCCGGGTATTTGGCGGAACCCACGCCCAGTGGTGCGAACAAATCAAGAAATAGTTGATTGGCTAAGTGAAAGCTTTAGCGTAGGCAGCCATATAATTGGTGTCGGTACTGGCAACTGTTTATTAGCTGAGGCTGGCTTACTTGATGGCCACCCTGCTACCACCCATTGGCATTACGCCAAACAATTTAGCCATGACTACCCGCAGGTGCGCTTAAAGCCCGACTTTTTTATAACCCAATCAGAGCGCATGTATACCGTAGCAAGCCTTAATGCCCTTGCAGATGTTATCGTACATATTATCAGCCAGTACTACACAAAAGCCGCCGCGCAGCATGTAGAGCGTAATTTTTCGCACGAAATACGCAAACCCTACGAAGATCAACGCTATTTAGAAGGTGCAGTAGACCGCCACCCCGATGAGCTAATTGCGCAAATTCAATTTTGGCTAAAAACGAATTTAGCCACCGAGCTAAACTTGCAAGAAGTCGCTGCCCAATTTAGCTTAAGCTATCGTACTTTTACCCGCCGCTTTAGAGCCGCAACGAACCAAAGCCCTATTGAGTATTGGCAACAATTACGCGTAGAAGGTGCGAAAGAGTTATTAGCATCATCAAATTTATCAATTCAAGAAGTGGCTTTAGAAGTTGGATATAACGACCAAGGGCATTTAACCCGCGTGTTTAAAAAAGTATTAAGCCAAACACCCAGTGGCTACAGAAAAGTAGTTAGGAGAAAGTTGTTTGGCTAACCAGCGACGACACTCTAAATTGGCATTTTTTTATACATAAATTATACTCTTATCAATAATATAATTTACGCCATACCAAGGTAACTGCATGAGAGATAAACTTAGTAAGCACCTTTTTGATCCACAAAGCGATGCTTCTATTGAATCAAAGTTATTAAAGTTACTTTCACTTGTACGAAAACATTTAAGTATGGAAGTCGCGTTTATTTCAAAATTCACCAATACTGAGCGCGTTTTTAAAGTGGTAGATAACCAAACTACAAATACATGCGTATCAGTAGGTAATTCAGATCCAATTTGCGAAACTTACTGTAAAAAAATATCTGATAACGAGCTAGAACAAATAATCCCTAATACTCTTGAGCACCCAATAACCCGCAACATGCCAGTCACAGAAAAGCTAAATATTGGCTCTTATATTGGTGTACCCATTATTTTATCCACCGGAAAAGTTTATGGAACTTTTTGCTGTTATAAAACCGTATTAGACAATGCCCTGAACGACAAAGATTTGTCATTTCTTAGGCTCATTTCTGAAATAGCTACTGAGTTAATCGAAAAAAAAGTTCAGTCTGACATTTTAAATAATGAGTCAAAGTCGCTTATTGAAAATATTATAAAAACAAACGATATTACGATTTATTTTCAGCCCATATTTAATTTATCAACCAACCAACTTTCGGGTTATGAATCTCTGTCACGCTTTTTTATTGAACCCTATAAAACACCTGATATTTGGTTTAAAGATGCTGAAAAACTGGGTTTAGGAGAAGCATTAGAAATACTTGCTATACAAAATACATTACATTGCTTAGATCAATTTGATGAAAAAGCTTATATCACTATAAATACTTCACCTCAGCATATTTTATCAGGCTCAATAGACAAAGTATTACAAAGCATCGATTGTA
Source organism: Pseudoalteromonas sp. SG45-2 (assembly GCF_014164115.1). NCBI lineage: Bacteria > Pseudomonadati > Pseudomonadota > Gammaproteobacteria > Alteromonadales > Pseudoalteromonadaceae > Pseudoalteromonas > Pseudoalteromonas sp. SG45-2. The sequence continues at coordinate 172,121 of NZ_JACJEO010000001.1, read as the reverse complement.
ATAGAATAATTTTAGAAGTGACTGAACATTCACCTATTTTAGACTACCAAGCGATGCGAACTGCACTTCAACCATTAAGAAGCAAAGGCGTAAGATTAGCTATAGATGATGTTGGAGCTGGCTATTCGTCTTTTCAACATATTTTAGAATTAGAGGCAGATATCATTAAGTTAGATATAAGCCTCACTCAAAATATAAATAAAGACAGTAGAAAGTTTTTATTAGCTAAAGCACTATGCGGATTTGCCAAAGCTATTAATTGCTCAATTGTAGCTGAGGGTATAGAAAATCAAGATGAATTAAACACACTAAGAAAACTAGGCGTTGATAACGTACAAGGCTATTTTATTGGGCGCCCAGCTCCTATTGAAGATGCCATCCAATATCAAACAATTACGCTATAATTAATAAACGCCACTTTTAGTGGCGTTCTGATTCGTTAAATTCTTTTCGATAATAGCGCTTTTGATAGTTTTTTACTTTAGTGTGTACGCCTTTGCTTAAGCTTTTAAATTTAGCCTCAAGTACGTCTACACCGTATAAAATACCGACCACCAGCACCGAGAGTTTTATTGCAGCCCCAAGGTTTTCTGTCGCTATCATCACGCCTATTGATGCAAGCACCCAAATGGTTGCAGCAGAGGTTACGCCAACTACCGCACCATCTTTTGCGAGCATAACGCCTGCCCCTAAAAAGCCAATACCTGTAATTATTTGCCCAACTACACGAGAATGATCTATTACATCCCCTTGTAAATTAAACGCAGTGGATAAAAACAAATACGTACCCAACGTTATTAGGGCTGATGTACGAATACCTACAGGCTTGCCGCGCAATTGGCGCTCTATTCCAATAATAGCACCACAAAAAGCCGCAGTACCAATAGCTGCCCATGAATACGGGGCTACATCAATTAAATCTAAAAAAGTCACTGTTAACCTTATATTTTATTAGCTATAGCCACCGCCGTTCTTAAACGTTGGCTACCAAACGCTGACATTTTGCTAAAATCACTTCGTGCAATAGGTACATATTGGCAATCTATTGCGAGCTGTTTATCGTTACCGGGCTCACAAAACGGATCGTGAACATACACGCAGTGCTCATCAAGGTGCGTAACACACACCCAGTGTGGCGATTTTTTACCATCAAAACTGTATGTACTAATTAATAACAGCACACTAAAGCCTTTACTTAACCACTGCTCAATATGCTCAAGCTCTACATCTTTATACGTAAGCGGTATATTTGCTTGTGCAATACCATCTACAAATTGTTGATGCACGGTGGCAAGTACCACTTTTTTGTTTTCGTTACGTACGCCATCTAAAAACAAAGGCTCTGTGGTATTAACCATTACCTCGCTTTTAAAACCACGCTTATTAGCCCCAAGTGCCAAACCAAACGGATGGCAACCACCATGACCCGATGTCATAAAAATGGTGGTACCTTCACGCCAAAGTGCCAGCTCATGCGATTGGGTAAGCTCAGTTGTTGGCTCAAGTGCGCCCATTGCCATTAATAGTGCAGCAGGTCCGCACGTAAACTCAGTAGTTTGCTGATACCACGGCGTTAAACGCGCCACTTTTAACTCACTCGTTTGTCGAATGTTTTTTTGCATTCGTAGTGCGTCACTGTGGTCATCGTAATAATCGCTATATTGACCAAACACTCTGTAACCTAAGCTTTTATAAAGCCCTATCGCACCTTGGTTATTTACAGCCACTTCTAAACGAAGGTAAATACGCCCTCGCTCATACGTTTCTTTTTCAAGGCTAGTAAGCAATGTCTTTGCAACGCCCTTACCTTGCATTGTAGGTTTTACAGCAAGCGAATATAAACGCGCTAAACGAGTCCCTTTATGGCACCACACTAATCCATATCCACATACTTGCTCGCCATTTTGGGCAACGAGTAAAATACCGTGTTTTGCACTAAGCCAGCGTTTTAAACTACGCGGACTTAATTTATCGTTATTAAAGCAAGCGTTTTCAACGTCAATCAGTGCATTTAAATCACTACTAAGCGCCTTTCGAATAACAAGGTTGCTCATGTTATTACCCACGGCCTCGTGCTTCTAAGCGTTGTTTAAACTCATCCATAATGATCATGTATAGCTCGTCGCCTAAATAGCCGTCTTCTACCTTGTGATCAATACTTGGGTTGTCGTTTACTTCAAGTACATATGCTTTGCCTTGATGCTCTTTAACATCTACGCCATATAAACCCCTACCCACTGTTTTACATGCTTTTAATGCTGCATCTAACACCGCTTTTGGTAACTCAAAGGTTGGTAGAGTTTCAAAGCCGCCAGAGAAAAACCGTTTAGCGTCGTGGTTATAAATTTGCCAATGGTTACGCGCCATTAAATAGCGGCATGCATAAATTGCACGGCCATTTAACACACCCACTCGCCAATCATATTCGGTATACATGTACTCTTGTGCAAGCACTAATGCGCTATATTCAAACAGCTCTGTAAGCTTAGCGGCAAGCTCATCACGGTTTGAAACTTTAAACACACCTTTTGAGAACGACCCTTCAGGCATTTTTAAAACAAGCGGATACGTAAACGCTTCTTCTAATTGCTCAAGCGTTTCATTTGCTTGATCAGCCACTACAACCGTTTTTAAACTTGGCACTTTTTGATAATTAAATGCATCGTGTAAATACACTTTATTACAACAACGTAAAATAGACTCAGCATCGTCAATAACCACTAAACCCAGGCTTTGCGCTTTGCTTGCAAGGCGATACGTTGGGTGGTCAATCGCTGTAGTTTGGCGAATAAATAACGCATCAAACTGGGCAATGTTATCAATTTCGTCAAAGCTTAATGCTTGTGCATAAATACCGTGTTTAGCCGCTGCTTTAATAAAACGTGCAATGGCGTCTTTGTCACTCGGTGGTACTTTTTCGTTATGATCAACAAGTATTGCCATGTCCCATCTAAAACGACGTTGCACAGAACTAATACGCCACTGCGTTTTAGTAAAGTTATCTAGCTTGGCTACAAATTCGCTGTACTGCTGCTCGCTTAAAGACGACATCGAGCCTTGTTGCAATAAGCCTTGCTCATCAACAAATAAAATAGGCGTTGGGTATTGTTTAAATACCGACTTTGCCGCTTTTGATTGTAAATCGTTTTGGGCATTACCAAAATAAAGTGTGCCATCTATTTGGCCCACATTTAACATAGGAGCTTGGCCACTACGAAGTGCATTAATGGTTTTTACACTGGGTAAAACTTGGTGTTTGCGCGCCTCAGCAAGTAACGAGCAATAGTAACCTTTGCTCAAGTATTGGCTTGAGTCGCACAGATTAATAATGCGTGTTTTTGGTTCGTTATGTTTTGGGTAATCACGTAAGTAGGTATTAAACGTAATTACATTTTCGAACGATTGAGCAAGAGTTTGCTCGTTGTTATCAACCACAATTAAGGTTTTAAACACGACTTTTCCTAGTTAAGTCAAAATATAAAAAGCATGCTTAGTAAAATACTAAGCATTATAAATAGAAACACCCATCGTACTAAGTGGGCATTGCGCGAATCACTTAATATGATGGGTGCTTTAACAGGTACCTACTGTACGAGTTAGCGCTTAAATTGCTTAAGCGACATGTGCTTTATATGCCCTTTTTTAAAAACGCACAAACGAGATATTTTTAGCGTGAAGATGAAAAATATTGATTAACTAATAATGCAGATTAAAATACGCAAAACAACACCTTATGAGAGTTAAAAATGTCGCTGCCTGCTTGCCCAAAATGCCAATGTGAATATGTTTACGAAGACCAACAACTGCTTATTTGCCCCGAGTGCGCCCATGAGTGGAACCCAAATACTACAAATGATGAAGACGCAATTTTAGTAAAAGATGCCAACGGCACTTTACTTAATGATGGCGATAAAGTGACCGTAGCCAAAGATTTAAAAATTAAAGGCAGCTCGCAAGTAATTAAAATTGGCACCAAAGCGGTCGTTAGAAGAGTGCTTGATAAAAAAGATCACGAACTTGATTGTAAAGTAGAAGGCATTGGCGAAATGATGGTAACAGCGAAATTTGTGAAAAAAGCTAATTCGCAGGTCGGATAAATGGCGAAGCCATGCCATCCGACGCGTAATAAAGGCCAAAGTTATTTCATTCAACAACAAACTTTTGTACAAAGCTAAAGTGTATTATGTTGCTATGGCTTTGTCGGATGGCGCTTCGCTTATCCGACCTACAAATAATTTATATCTTTTCGCCACACCAGTTATTCGTATAAATCCCTCGCTTTACGGCTCTGTGAAAACTTGAATAAGGCCAATCAACTATTCGACTAACTAGACCATGCTTTAACGGATTAAAATGAACATAGTTAACATGGTGCCAATAATCATTATCATCCCTGATGGTATGTTCCCAAAAACGGCGTTGCCAAATTCCTCGCTCATTTTTACGTTTTCTTGTTTGAGTTAAAAACTCTGTTTTTGGGAGTGATTTTGAAAATCGCTTTTTAATTTCTCGCCAGCGCCCAGAATAATCCGTATCGTTGTCTGGCAAGGTTAAAACCGCATGAAGGTGATCGGGTAGCACAACCCATGCATCTATATAAAATGGCCTTTGGAATTTAACAACGCGGATAGACTCTCTTAATAAATCAATATGCTCAACTAACAACGATTTATTACGGTCGAGCAAATTAACAGTAAAAAAATATGACCCTCCTTTTACATAATTCCGACGATATTGCATTGTATGTCCACTATATTATTAGATACCTATTAGATAAATAAAGCGTAAATTTAGGATATATACAACATTGGCGTAGGTCGGATAAATGGCAAAGCCATGCCATCCGACAATAGATTTATGAACAAAGGTAATAGTTTATCGTGTTGGTAATTAGGCTGGGTGTCCCCTAATTATTTATCTATTTGTAATTCTTTAGCTGCAGCAACTAATACATACATAGGGAATTGAAGAACTTCCTGCGATTTAACTATGACTCTTCTTGATGGTTCTCCTTTTTCTGCACAGATTTTTATACACCACCCAAGAACAAGCTGCTCCTCTGTTTTGTCAATTCCGTGTAAATTACAAAAATCCATAACACACATAAAATCAATTTGTTGATTGTTCGATTCTATATTTTGTAATTTATTGCCAAGATGATTTAGCATTTTTTCATGTGTATTAAATTGTTCCTGAGTTTTACGTTCCAACTCTTCTCTTTGTTCAATTTCCATTAAAAGAGTAGTAGCTAGCCTTTTAACATCAGAGTCTTGAGAAACTAACGGTGGTGGGTATTCACCATATTTGGTTAATGAAGGTACAACCTCATGAAACAACCATCTTTGGAAAGTTTTACCTGCAATAGTTTTATCACTAGATAAAACTCGATATAACCCAGGTTGTGTAACAAAAATTTCTTCATCATCAGAATACTTGCCACCTATGACTGGTTCCATAATATATTCATCTGAATCAAGCGCATTCAATTGCCCTTTAAGCACGTTCACCATAGATTTAGCGACATGATTTTCATTAATTTCACGATTTTCTTTATTTAACGTAATAAGTACGTCTCTTAAAGAAACATATAAAATATCATCTCTATGAAATGTTCTTATATCGCTAGAACCAGTTTCACCTGTATAGCAAACTTTGACTAAATTATTATTCATGTGCTTTAAATGAACTCCTAAATTGATGTAGTGAACTAGCAACTTACCGAACACCACTTTGGGGTTTTATAACATCCCAAAACGACGTGTATTACTTAGCCCAGTAATTCCACTAAATAACTTCAATGTAAACAAATGATTAGCCATGTTATAAAATAGGCTCTGTTGTTTTGCACCAAAACGACTTTTAATAGTGTTATGAGACAAAATTACCTTTGTCGGATGGCGCTTCGCTTATCCGACCTACATTTAAAGATTACATATTCACCACGTCAGGTATTAAAGCATTGACGTAGGTCGGATAAGTGGCGAAGCCATGCCATCCGACAATTAATTTATAAAAAAGCGTTTATTACTTTGGTATGGCTCTGCCAGTAAACGTTTCTCTCTTAAAAACCAAAGCTTTATAAAATCTCTACCACTACATATTCGTGGGCTTTACCTGCAATTGTTAACGTAATTTCATCATCAATCTGTTTATTTAGTAACTGCTTACCCATTGGTGCGCCGGGTGTTACAACAGCAATTGCGTGCTTTTTAACGTTTACTGTTAAACCACCAGCTGCAGGGCCTAAATAAAACCATTTTTGGGCTGCGTTATCATCTTCTAAACACACCAACGAACCGATAGCTATTTTGTCGGTTGGTTTTTCATTAAAGGCAGGTTCGAACAATTCTATGCTTTTATAGCAATCGTTTACGCGCTGGGCTTGGCCTTGTGCTAAATAAGCGGCTTCGAGCCCTAGGGTATCGTATTTGTTTTCGGCTATGTTTTCTTCATGTGTGGCGGTGTCGTGCGCGGTTTTTGCCGCTACTTTTGCTGTTGTAAGCTGCGCTTCTAGCGCAAAACGAAGATGTTCGATAACGTGGGTTTTATTCATGGGGATTAATACAATACTGGCAGTAAAAATAAGGCAGTTAGTTTAACATTTTTGCTAGGCTTAAAACCATTGTTTTAAACCCCCGCAAGTTTGGTGGGAATACTAGCGGGGCTTAAATTAGCATTAAACAAGCAAAGAGCTGTTGGTTGGTGCAGCTCTTTGCTTGTGCTTTATTAAAAACCTTATGGCATATCTAATAATGTTTGCGTGTGGGCATCTACTTTAACTTCGTAGTTTTTAGCGCTTAAGCCCAATAGCTCTGGCAAGGTTGCCGCTATACAAATAGACGAGAACGTACCCACTACAATGCCGGTAAATAATGCTATAGCAAAGCCTTGCAGTGGTGCGCCTGCAAGTAACCAAACGCTCGCAACCGTCGCAAGTGTGGTACCCGACGTTATTAAGGTGCGCGTTAGTGTGCTTTTAATCGCATTATTAATAATAGTCGCTGGGCTAAGTACATTATTTGATTGAACACGTAAAAGCTCACGCACTCTATCCCCCACTATTATTGAGTCGTTAAGTGAGTAACCAATAATAGCCAGTAAGCTGGCCAGCACGGTCAGGTTAAACTCAATTTGTAATAGTGAAAATAACCCAAGTACAAGTATTAAATCGTGCACTAGCGCAACCACAGAGCCTACCGCTAATCGCCATTCAAAACGCACTGCAAGGTAAATCATTACCGCAATCATTGCAGCAAACATTGCTAAACAGCCTTGATCAAATAACTCATCGCCCACTTGTGAGCCAATATAAGCTGACGATAATACCTGTGCGTTTATATCATCGTTTTGTGTAACAGCGCTTTGCCAATCAAGGCTATTAGCTGTTGTTGATGCACTTGGCGCTTCTCTTAATTGAAAATGACTATTACCTTGCGCGGTTAGCTCAAACTCACCGTTGTGATTTTTAGCAATAAACGATTGAAGCTCTTTTAGTTCAACACTTTGGCTGGTTGTAAACTCAGTTAAATAACCGCCGGTAAAATCTAGGCCAAAATTTAGACCTTTTTGCGTAAGCGTAAATACGGATAGCAGCACTAAAATGGCACTTAAAAGCATACCCATAAAGCGTAAACGTGTGCCCGCCTCGCCTTTCAAAAAAGTGTTAAGCATGTGCTTTTTCTCCTACTTTTTTACCCATTTTTAAATACAACGTTTGGCTTAATATTTTTGATACGTACACACCTGTAAATACAGACGTTAAAAGCCCCAGTGCGAGTGTAATGGCAAAACCTTTAACGGGCCCATAGCCTATGCCGTATAAGATAAGTGCGGTTATCATGGTGGTTATATTGGCATCAAATATTGTATTTGCGGCTTGTTTATAACCCTCTTGAATAGCTTGATATGGTGCACGGCCTTGGCGGCGTTCTTCTTTAATGCGTTCAAATATTATTACGTTAGTGTCTACCGCCATACCTATGGTTAGCACCAGGCCAGCGATACCCGGAAGCGTTAACACAACCCCTGGTAATAATGACATTAAGCCCACAAGCGACGTTAAATTTAATATAAGTGCCACGTTTGCAATAAGGCCTAAACGACGATACCAAAGCGCCATAAATGCAAGGGTAATACCCATACCTAACATAAGCGCGGCTAAGCCATTACTAATATTTTCGCTGCCGAGGCTTGGCCCTATTGTTTGTTCGTGCACAATTGTAACGGGTGCTGTAAGCGAGCCTGCACGTAGTAATAATGCCAGATCGGCTGCCGCTTGTTGGCTTTTCATATTGGTAATACTAAAACGCGAACTTAAATGCTGAGCAATATTGGCAACGTTAATAACTTCGCTTTTTTTAACTACTTCGCCTTTAGCATTTTGAGAGTACTCAGAGTAAACCGTCGCCATTGGCTTACCAATATTGGCTTTTGAAAACGCCGACATTGCATCCCCGCCTTGGCCGTCTAGGCTTAGTTGTACCAATGGTTTACCCCAATCGTCGCGGCCTATGTTTGCATTATTAATATGATCGCCTGTAAAAATTGGCACAGGATCGAGCTTTATCTTTCCGCCCGATTGCATATTAAATGTTTGCCCGCCAATTTCTTTTAATTGATAAAAACCAAGCGATGCTGTTGCACCAATAATACGTTTTGCTTCGGTTGGATCTTGCACGCCTGGTAGCTCTATACGAATGCGGTGCTTTCCTTGGCGCTGTGTTACCGCTTCGGTAATGCCTAACTCTTCAATACGTGAACGAAGGGTTGTGAGTGTTTGCCCCATTACTTCTTTATCAAAGCTGCTGCGGCCTTGCTCCGAATAACTAAATTTGGCAGTTTTAACGCTGCCGTTATTGCTTGTTACAACGGCTAAATTAGCAAACCGGCTTTGTAGCTCTTCAATAACGGGGGTTAACTTGTCTGTTGCATTAGGCAATGCGTTTATTTCAAACCCGTGCTGAGTTTGCTGCGCTTTTACGCCATGTGCTTTTTGCTTAATAATGATTGATTTAGCTTGTTGATACGCACTGACTAACTGCTCATCAACGGCTTTATCTAAATCTACGTCTAATACAAATAGCACACCGCCATTTAAATCAAGGCCCAGCTTTATTGGTGATAAACCAAAATTTTGTAACCATGTAGGGCTGGTTGCATGCTCAACAATTTTAACTTGCGTGTTTGGGTATTGCGCTTTTATAGCCGCTTGTGCCTGAGCGCTTTTAGTTGGCTCGTTTAAAAGTACATTAATAGTTGATTGCTTATCTAAACCCTGCTCAACCTCTAACCCTTGGTTATTTAAAAAAGTAACTAGCGTTTTAGTGCTCGGTAAAGATTGCGTTTCACTGTGCGGAGCAGCACTGATGTGCAACCACGATTTATTTGGGTATAAATTTGGTAATGCGCTGATAGCTAATAAAACCAATACTATTAGCATGGCTATATAGCTTAATTTGAACTTAGCCGTAGACGGTTTTTTGTCTTTTTTAAAACTTAACATGTTGAATCCTTATTGCCAGCAAAGCTAGCAACGTACTTTTTAAAAGCACAATTAATCTGCAGGCTAAAACTTTAAAAGTTAAAACCTAATAAAATTAAATAAGGAAAATTAAGCGTGGTAGGTAGTTACAGCTCTGTAGAGTAAATTAACGTCTTTCCAGCCACTCAAGCGCGACTTTTTACTATTAGTTACAAGCGTATACCAAGGCTGTATAGGATTAATCGCTCTTGGTCGTAAGAATATATGCCTAACAAGATTTTGAGCAAAAAATTCAAAAACCACATCGTATTCTGGCTCACTTTGAACAGTGTGCAAAAACAATGATGAATTATTGGCAGTTAACCTTGGTTGGTGCGCGTCAAAATCGGTTTGATGCGTTTTTTTATGCTGCGCAGTATCTACAGACTTACTAATAGGCTGTATTTTAGTTAAATCGGCAATATCAGTAAGCGAAACCTGCGTACTAACAGTAATATTTAAATTTTGTGAGGCGCCCATAGCATTGCTCTGCACACTAAAAAGTGCAGCAAGTAGCAAAAAGGCAGTTAAAAACACTCTAAATTTAAACATTCACGTTTTAAAACTAAAATAAGGGATGCGTAGTATATAAGGGCAAGCATTTAAAATACAATGCTTATTAATTAAGTATTTAGTTTTAACAGAGATCACTAATGCGCCCCAGACAAAGCACAGAAAAACGCCCCGACGCCATGAATTTACGCCAAAGTGTAAAAACACTGTGGCCCTACCTTACAAAATTTAAAGGCCGTGTTTTTATTGCACTTATGGCGCTTATAGGCGCAAAAGGTGCCACTTTGTTAATGCCGTGGGCACTTAAAGAAATTATAGACTCGGTAGATAAGTCGATTAACCCACTGTTAGTTATCCCCGCTTTATTGTTATTGATGTACGGTGCACTGCGTTTTGCTAGCGTATTTTTAGGTGAGATAAGAGATGCTGTATTTTCTCGCGTAACCGAGCACGCTATGCGTGATATTGGTTTAAAAGTATTTAAGCATTTGCACTCACTTGAGCTGGCTTTTCATTTAGATAGGCAAACTGGCGGTATTAGCCGCGATATAGAACGCGGTACTAGTGGGTTAAGTTTTTTAATGCGCTTTTTAATGTTTAACATTGTGCCTACTTTGTTTGAAATACTGACCGTTGCGATTATTTTTGGCACGTTGTTTTCTGTTTGGTTTGCGCTGATTACATTACTGGCAGTTGCTATTTATATTACCTTTACTGTGGTGGTTACTCAGTGGCGAAACCGCTTTATTAGAGAAGCAAATGCTGCCGACAATAAAAGTAATACCCGCGCAATAGACAGCCTGCTTAATTATGAAACTGTAAAATATTTTAATAATGAGCAGTTTGAAGCCAAAACGTACGACACCTTTTTAGCAAACTGGGAAAAAGCCCGTTTAAAAAATAGAATGTCGTTGCTCGCCCTCAACTCAGGCCAAGCACTTATTATTGCCTGTGCTATTACCGCGTTAATGTGGTTGGGCTCAACCGAGGTAGTTGCAGGTACGCTTTCTATTGGTGAACTAGTGATGATCAACGCGTATATGATTCAATTGTTTTTACCGCTTAACTTTTTAGGCTTTGTGTACCGCGAAATAAGACGCGCGCTAACCGACCTTGAAAACATGCTTGGGCTACTTAACAAAAAACCACAAATAACCGATGCACTTAATGCTAAAGAGCTCAATATTAGCCAAGGTGAAATAACATTTAATAATGTAAGTTTTAGTTACGATGCGCATCGCCCTATTCTTAATAATCTTAGCTTTAGTGTTAAAGCAGGCAGCAAAGTAGCTATTGTTGGTGCCAGTGGGGCTGGTAAAAGCTCATTGGCGCGACTGCTTTATCGTTTTTATGATGTAAGCGCCGGTGAAATCAGTATTGATAATCAAGCAATAAACTCAGTTACACTTAATAGTTTACGAAAAGCTATTGCAATAGTCCCGCAAGACACCGTGCTGTTTAACACCACCATTCGTGAAAATATCGCTTACGGCAGACCATCAGCAAGCGATGCTGAAATTGACGAAGCCATTGCTATGGCGCATTTAAAAGACTTTATAGGCACACTTGATAAAGGCGATAAAACACTGGTTGGCGAGCGCGGTTTAAAAGTATCAGGCGGCGAAAAACAGCGTATTGCCATTGCCCGCGCTATTTTGAAAAAATCCCCTATTTTAATTTTTGATGAAGCAACATCTGCACTCGACTCTCATTCTGAGCAAGCAATTCTCGCAGCAATGCGTGAAGTTGCCAGTAACCATACGAGTATTGTTATTGCTCATCGGTTATCTACTATTACCGATGCAGACACCATTATTGTGCTCAAAGCCGGACAAATTATTGAGCAAGGTAAGCACGATGAATTACTTACACTCGCCGGAGAATACGCCCGTATGTGGGAACTACAGCATAAAAAATAAATAGTGTGTGACCCCTCTTAGCTCGGATACCTTCAAGTATTCGAGCTAAATAAAGCGTTTATAGAACCTATTAGCCTTTCTCTTTTCTCCTATATTAGTTTTATCGAGCACTGTGGTGATTCACCTCAAAAGATTTGTTTGTCTGATTAATATCAATAACAATCGATAAGTTAAATATTCGTAACAATAAAAATAATTCACTGCTGCTTTAATTAAATCAGTGATACTCAGGAGTAAGTAATGAAAAAGAGTTTAATTGCCGCAGCATTAGCTGCCACATTTATTACCGGTTGTTCAGAGCCGCAAACAACAAAAACACACGAGCAACAACCTAAAGTAGTCACTGCAGCAGTGACAGAAAAAGCAGAGTTAGGTAGTTTTGGTGTTGATCTAACAGCTCGTAACGAAGCAGTGAAACCAGGCGATGACTTTTTTATGTATGCCAGCGGCACGTGGTATGACAACTACGAAATGCCTGCAGATAAAACCCGCTATGGTGCATTTTCTGGATTAGCTGAGCGAAGCGAAGACGATGTTAAAGCTATTATTGAAGAAATAGCCGCACGTAAAGATTTAAACGCAGAAGAAAAACTCGTTGCTGATTTTTACAATGCCTATATGGATACCGAAACACTTAATAAACTAGGTGTAGCGCCAATCAAGCCATTGTTAAGTGAAATTAGTGATATAGCGTCAACCGACGATTTAGCTGAAATGTTTGGTAAATCTTGGTTAACCGGTAATAAAGCCCCTTTTGGCGGCGGCATGTGGTTTAATCGATTAGACCCTAACAAATATGAAATGTCACTAGGTGCGGGTGGGTTAGGCTTACCAGATCGCTCTTACTACCTTGAGGACGCTGAGCGCTTTGTTAAAACCCGTACAGCTTATGTTGCCCACATTGCTGACATGCTTGAGTTTGCAGGAGTAGAAAATACCGCTGAGCGCGCTCAAGCAATTGTTGATCTTGAAACCAAAATTGCACAAGGTCATTGGCCTCGTGAAAAGCGCCGTAATCGCGATTTAACGCTAAACCAAATTGAACGCGCCGATTTAAGCACTGCTTATCCTGGTTTTAACTGGGATTTATACTTTGCGCAAACAGGTTATAAAGTACCTCAGTTAAATGTATCTCAGCCTGAGCCAATAAAAGCGATGATTGAGCTAATCAATCAAGAAGATATTGCAGTATGGAAAGACTACCTAACGTATCACGCTATTAGCGGTAACGCAGGTTTACTATCAGAAGACGTATTTAATACTAACTTTGCTTTTTTTGGTAAAGAACTAAGCGGACAACAAGAGCCTCGCCCTCGTTGGAAGCGTGCAATCAGTGAAATGTCGGGTACAAGTTCGCTTGGTTTTGCTATTGGTAAAATATACGTAGCACGTTACTTTCCTGAGTCATCAAAACAACAAATGTCAGAGCTAGTTGAAAACCTTCGTACAGCCCTTGGTGAACGTATTGATAACCTAGAATGGATGGGCGATGAAACTAAAGTAAATGCGCGCGCTAAACTGGCTGCATTTGTACCAAAAATTGGTTACCCCAATGTATGGCAGTCTTATGAAGGTTTAAGCATTACTAAAAACGATTTAATCGGTAATGTGAAAAACATGCGTGAATTTTTTCATGCAGAAAGTGTTGAAAAAGAGCTACAAAAAACAGACCGTAACCGCTGGGGCATGACGCCACAACGCGTAAACGCTTACTACAATAGCTCGTTTAATGAAATTGTATTTCCGGCTGCGATATTACAACCGCCGTTTTTCGATCCAAATGCCGATCCGGCTGTAAACTATGGCGGTATTGGCGCTGTAATTGGTCATGAAATGGGTCATGGGTTTGACGATCAAGGTTCAAAATCTGACGAAAACGGTGTGCAACGTAACTGGTGGACTGATGCTGACCGCGCTGCATTTGACAAAAAAGCCGATCAACTGGCTGCGCAGTACAGTAAATACGAGCCAATCGAAGGTAATTTTGTTAATGGTCGAAATAGCCTTGGCGAAAACATTGGTGATGTAGGTGGGCTATCAATGGCTTATCACGCGTACAAGCTCAGTTTAAATGGTAAAGAAGCGCCTGTTATTGACGGCGTTACTGGCGATCAGCGTTTCTTCCTTGCGTGGGCACAAGTATGGAAAGAAAAACGTACTGAGCAAAGCATGCTTAACCAACTGCGTGGTGGCACACATGCCCCAGGTCGCTTTAGAGCACAAGCGCCGCGTAACCATGATGCATGGTACAAAGCGTTTGATGTAAAACCAGGCGATGCGTTATACCTTCCTGAAGATGAGCGTGTACGTATTTGGTAAGTAACACTTACTTTTTATTACTTAGTAAGGCAACCTGTTATACAGGTTGCTTTTTTATTGAATTAAATTTACACATAATAGATATAATTCCAACGTCTAGAACCCTCGATGATCCCATTAATAAAATACAGTTTACATGGCTTTTAAACGTTACCGATTTAATCTGTTTTAATACTTACTAGCCCTTGAATGCATTTACCTTTAGAATACGCATTATAATTTTATTCTATTATTTACATATATTAAGGCGAAACGCAGATGGGAAGAGCTTACCAAAACAAAAAAGATTCAATGGCTAAGACTGCGGGTGCTAAAACTAAAGTTTATTCTAAGTACGGCAAAGAAATTTATATTTGTGCAAAAAACGGCGGTGTAGATCCAGATGGTAACTTATCATTACGTCGTTTAATTGAACGCGCTAAAAAAGACCAAGTACCAGCACACGTTATTGACCGCGCAATAGACAAAGCAAAAGGCGGCGGCGGTGAAGACTACGCAGCAACACGTTACGAAGGTTACGGCCCTGGTAACTGTATGATTATTGTTGACTGTTTAACAGACAACAACAAGCGTACCTTTGCTGATGTACGTGTTTGTTTTACCAAAGCGAATGCTAAAATTGGCGCTCAAAACTCTGTTTCACATTTATTTGATCACCTTGCTATTTTTGTATTTGACGGTGATGACGACGAAGCAGTACTTGAAGCTCTTATGATGGCTGATGTTGATGTAACTGACGTAGAAGTAGATGACGGTAAAGTTACTGTTTTTGCTCCTCACACAGAGTACAACAATACACGTACAGCGCTTGAAGAAATGGGCGTGACTGAATTTGACGAAGACCTAATTAGCTTTGTGCCACAAATTGAAACGCCGATTGAAGGCGAAGACGTTGAAGTTATGGAACGCTTTTTAGCAATGTTAGAAGATTGCGACGACGTGCAAAACGTTTACCATAACGCGCAATTCTAAAGAGCGATTTAGTAAGTTAGAACGACTTTAAGCCAACAGCTATGTTGGCTTTTTCATTTTTAGAACATGGTATTAATATGAACTCCCTTAAAGAGCTTAAAAGTGGCAAACTTGTTGGTGCTACTCGCCTGCAATTGGTAGAAGAGCTAACGACATTTCCTGAAGAAATCTTTAGCTTAGCTGACACGCTTGAAGTTCTCGATTTATCAAATAATAACTTATCAACACTACCTGATGAATTTGCCTGTTTAACAAACCTGAAGCGTGTGTTTTTATCGTTTAATCAGTTTAAGCATATTCCTAAAGTGCTCGCTAAATGCCCTGCTTTAATTATGGTCGCGTTTAAAGGTAACCAAATTTCTGAATTTGCTTTAAACAGCCTGCCAAAAAATATTGAGTGGCTAATACTCACCGATAATACGTTAAGCGAATTGCCTGAAGATTTCGGTAATTATACCCAGCTTAAAAAGCTTGCGCTTGCAGGCAATCAACTTAAGCAACTGCCAAGTAGCATGGCGCAGTGTAAAAACCTTGAGCTTGTTAGGCTCTCTGCTAATAACTTAACACACGTAGACGACTGGCTGTTTGAATTGCCTAAACTTGCTTGGCTTGCGTTTGCCGGTAACGATTTTAATAAAGCCCAGTGCCTTACAAAAAGCTGCTTAGAAAATAAGTCTCTTAACGATTACACACTTAGTCATGTTATTGGCCAAGGTGCATCGGGCGTTATTCATTTAGCACAAGCTATTGAAAGTGCTGTAGCGATTAAATTATTTAAAGGCGCAATTACCAGCGACGGCTACCCGCTTGATGAAGTAAATTGCTGCTTACAAGCAGGCGATCACGCTAATTTAATTCAAGTACTTGCCTACATTGAGCAAAGTGATCAGCTAGGTTTAGTAATGGAGCTAATAGATAAAAGCTTTGCTAATTTAGGCCTGCCTCCAAGCCTTGAAACCTGTACTCGTGATACCTTTAATGATGATTGCCATTACTCAACTCACGCTATTTTAAAAATTGCACAGCAAATGGTAAGTACCTTACATCACTTGCATATTTGTAAAGTAAGCCATGGCGACGTGTATGCGCATAACACCATGATAAACAAAGATGCTGATGTATTATTTGGTGATTTTGGTGCAGCCACAAACTTAGCCATGTTAAGTGATTATCAACAAAAGCAAATCGAGTTAATTGAAGTACGTGCATTAGGGTGTTTAATTGAAGACTTATTAGGCACGGTAACTGGCGATGATAGACAAAGTGAGCTCTTTGCTAAAATGTCCGATATGGCAAAATGTGCCATGCAATTTACATTAAATCAAAGACCTACATTTACTGAGTTATTAGCAGAGCTAAAATAAATTTAATATTAATAATATAAGCGAGCAAAATGTAACACCTTACTCGCTTTTATTTTATGTTTATTCGGATTTTCCGAACTTATTTAGTGCGCTTAAACGGGTAAACCTGTTGTTTAAGCATACCTACGGGCATGTAATCCCCGACTACACCATACGCTTGTGGCCACTCTTTTTGGCCTTTAACAGCAGTACCAAACACATAATCTAAAAACGAAAAATGTGCAGCGTAATTTCGGTCAATCGCGGCTTTATCTGACGCATGATGCCAATGGTGAAACTGCGGTGTAACCATAAAATATTTTAGCCAACCAAATTTCACACGCACATTTGCATGGTTAAACACAGCCTGCAAACCCACAATTATTACGTACAAACTAATTATTTGCTGTGAAAAACCAAGTACAAATATAGGCGTGAGCACTAAGCTGCGCGTTACGAGTATTTCAAGAATATGCTGGCGAGAGCCCGCTAACCAATCCATTTCTTTAGCACTGTGATGTACGCCATGAAAGCGCCATAATAAAGGGACTTCGTGATAGGCACGATGCACCCAATACTGCATTAAATCAGCCACGAGTATTATTAAAAACAACTGCACTATAAAGGGTGTTTGCTCTATATAACCTTGTACTGTAGATGATACAGCCCAGCCAAAGCCATAATGCACAAAGTGGTTAGTAACGAGTAATACAAAACCAATAATTAAATGATTTACAAAAAAGTGGTTTAAATCGCCTCGCCATTCGCTACGTAATATTTTTTGATCTTTACGATGAGGTAATAACTTTTCAATCACAATAAATATAAGTGTTGAGCCGAGTAAATCTAAAATAAACCAATCAAGCCCTATATAAGGTGTATCAGAAGCAAATTCGTTTACTTCAACGTTTGGTCCGCCAAACATAATAGCGAGTAAAATAAAAAACCACGCTGTAGCCCCTAAACGCTTATTGGTATTACGTACAAAGTTAAGTAATCCTAAACTGCCCGAGACCAATAATGATGCAAACATAAGCTGACGTAAAAAGTCGACGCTGTAGCTTTTTCTCAGCTCTGGTGTGGTTAAATATTCAGGAAAGTGAAACGCTAATACGCCTAAGCAACTCAGTATTGCTAAAAAGCAGGCTATGTAGCCACTTATGTTGCCCTCACCTATCTGAAGATGATTTGTGCGAAATACTTTTCGCGATAGAGCTCTGATCATTTTTATTATTCCTTGCGTCGTTGAGTTGATTAAATACAACGAAATTCCATTGATTTACACACCCACATATTAACAAAATTTAGGGTATAAAAAATACAAATAGTTCCCTTCTAATTTTGAATTGCAAATATACAGATAAACTAAACGCAAAAAAGCCACGCAATGCGTGGCTTGGTTGGATAAAGCTAAACTTTTACAAGGTCAATTATAAGTACTGACCTAATGCTTTAACTTGGTCTAACATGCGGTTTGAGAAACCCCACTCATTGTCGTACCAAGCCATTACTTTAACTAGTTTGCCATTGGCTTTAGTTTGCGTTGCATCAAAGATAGACGACGCTGGGTTATGGTTAAAGTCGATAGAAACAAGCGGAAGCTCGTTATATTCTAAAATACTCTTCATTGAACCCGTTGATGCTTCTTTCATGATTGCATTGATTTCTTCTGCAGTCGTATCACGCTTAGTGATAAACGTAAAATCAACTAAAGAAACATTGATTGTAGGTACACGTACCGACATACCATCTAATTTACCAGCAAGTTCTGGTAATACTAAACCAACAGCTGCCGCAGCTCCTGTTTTAGTTGGGATCATAGATTGAGTTGCACTACGCGCACGGTATAAATCTGGGTGGTAAACGTCAGATAAGTTTTGATCGTTGGTGTAAGCGTGAATAGTCGTCATGCTACCTTGCTCAATACCTACTGTATCGTTAATTGCTTTTGCAATTGGCGCTAAACAGTTAGTAGTACAAGAAGCGTTAGAAATGATATTGCTATCAGCATTAATTACGTCGCTGTTTACACCATGCACTACTGTTGCATCTAAACCAGTACCTGGAGCAGATACGATTACTTTTTTCGCGCCTGCAGTAATGTGCTTAGCAGCGTCATCACGTTTAGTGAAAAAACCAGTACATTCTAAAACGATATCTACGTTTAGCTCTTTCCACGGTAAGTTTGCAGGGTCACGCTCTTGCGTTAACGTAATTACGTCATCCCCAATTAGCATAGTGTTGTTTTCAAGTGTTACTTTTTTTGAAAATTGACCATGAACTGAGTCATATTGCGTTAAATGTGCATTTACGTTAGCTGGTGCTAAATCGTTAATTGCTACAATTTTAATTTCGCTGTTTTGAGCTGACTCATAAAGTGCACGTAAAACATTTCTACCGATACGGCCGTAACCGTTAATTGCTACATTAATCATTTTAGACTCCTATTTAAGTTCACTTGCTTGGCGAGCAAGCGCTTCAATTGCTTGCCAGTCTTTATTTTCAATTAGTTGTTTATCTAGCATCCACGTACCACCAACACAAATAACGTTGTTAAGCGCTAAATAATTAGGAGCAGTTGCTAGGCTAATGCCGCCAGTTGGGCAAAAAGTAATATGTGGTAATGGGCCACCGATTGATTTAAGCATAGCTGTTCCGCCTGCAGCTTCTGCTGGGAAGAATTTTAAATACTTAAAACCATGCGACGCAAGTTGCATAACTTCACTTGCAGTTGCAGCGCCTGGTAAAAATGGTATATCTGATGTTTTAGCTAAAGCAATAAGCTCATCGCTCACACCTGGACTCACCATAAAATCTGCACCAGCAGCAACCGAAAGATCAAAACTTGCCTTATCTACTACCGTACCAGTACCTACATAGGCTTCAGGTACTTCTGCTTTCATTAGCTTTACAGCTTCTGCAGCAATGGGTGTACGTAGTGTTATTTCTAAGGCTTTTAAGCCACCGTTGTATAAAGCTCTTGCAAGTGGTGCTGCATCTTCTAATTTTTCGATTACAACCACTGGCACTACGGGTGCCGATGCTAAGATTTTTTCAATACTCATTACTTGTTCCTCATTACCCAGTATGGCTAATATTTATTCAAGTCCAAAAGCACTCGCGCCTAAATCGGCACTGCTTACGATATTTCTAAATCCAGTAAATAATTCACGACCTGTACCAAATGTTGCACTTGGCAGGCTAAGCTCTGCTTCACGCTTAGCAAGTTCTTCGTCGCTAACGTGTACTTTTAATATTCCGTTTGGCGCATCAAGCGTCACTAAATCGCCTTCTCGGATTTTAGCAATAACGCCGCCTTCTACTGCCTCTGGTGCTAAGTGAATAGCAGCAGGTACTTTACCTGATGCACCCGACATCCGACCGTCAGTAACAATGGCTACTTTAAAGCCTTCATCTTGAAGCGTTGCCATTACTGGCGTTAACTTGTGTAGCTCTGGCATACCTTTCGCTTTAGGGCCTTGCTCTTTTAGCACGGCAATAAAGTCTTGGTTTAATTCGCCACGAGTGTATGCATCTTGCAGAGCACTTTGTGAACTAAATACTTTTGCAGGAGCAGTAACGGTTTGATGTTCTTCAGCAACAGCTGACACTTTGATAACAGCTTTACCTAAGTTGCCAGTTAGAAGTTGCAGACCACCTTGCTTACTAAATGGGTTACTCACTGGGCGAAGTACTTCTTCATCGTGCGAGTTTGCTGGGCAATCTACCCATTTAACTTTAGTTGGGCCAGTTGAGTCGCTCATGATCAAGCTATCGTCTTTATCTAAACGAGGCTCTGTCATGTATGGTGCTAAACCATCGCCAAGCATTGTTTTAACGTCTGTATGTAAGTAACCAGCGCTTGCTAGTTCTCGCATTAAGAAACCCATACCGCCTGCTGCTTGAAAGTGGTTTACATCAGCTGAGCCGTTAGGGTAAATACGTGTAAGAAGTGGTACAACTTCTGATAAGTCAGACATATCTTTCCACGTAACCTGAATGCCGGCAGCTTTTGCTATCGCAACAATATGGATTGCATGGTTAGTAGAACCACCTGTAGAAAGCAGACCCACTAAACCATTTATAATCGTTTTTTCGCTGATCACATCGGCTAAACAAGGGCTTTCTTTATCATCCGTAAGCTGCTTAAGCATAGTTTCTACAGCATTACCTGTAAGGCCATCGCGAAGCTCAGTGTAAGGATTAATAAACGAGCTACCTGGAAGGTGTAAGCCCATTATTTCCATCAACATTTGGTTTGAATTGGCAGTACCGTAGAACGTACACGTACCAGCGCTGTGATAAGACGCACTTTCAGCTTCAAGTAAGTCTTCGCGGCTCACTAAACCTTGTGCAAACTTTTGGCGAATACGTGCTTTTTCTTTATTCGGAATACCTGATTGCATTGGACCTGCTGGTAAAAAGAACACAGGTAAATGACCAAACGACAATGCACCAATTAATAAACCAGGAACAATTTTGTCACAAACGCCTAAACAAAAAACGCCATCAAACACATCGTGCGAAAGAGAAATTGCTGTAGACATAGCAATTACATCGCGAGAAAAAAGTGAAAGTTCCATGCCGTCACGCCCTTGCGTAACACCATCACACATTGCAGGAACGCCACCAGCAACTTGAGCTGTAGCATCGTATTTTGTTGCAATGTCTTTAATTAAATCTGGGTAGTCTTTGTATGGCACATGAGCCGATAACATATCGTTATATGAGTTGATAATAGCAAGATTTGGCTGCTCATCAGCCTTTAAGCGCGCTTTGTCATCACTGCTACATGCAGCCATAACATGGGCTATATTTCCGCAACCTAAACCGGCACGAACTCTTGTTTGTTTTTTTGCGTGCGAAATGCGATCTAAATAATCTTGACGGGTATTTTTACTGCGTTCGATAACGCGCTGGGTAACTTCTTGAATACGAGGATGTAACATAATTTAACTCATCTCTATTAGTTAGAGGATAAAGGCTCAGTAGCAACTACAGACTCCACGTAAATAACTGTACTGAGCATCTTTGATTTACCCGTTCAAAGGTACGCTACCAGGGAGCCTCTCACAACAACCCTGACACCGGTGTCACTGTATTAACGCATAGCAATGACACCGGTGTCAACCCCGAGTAACAAAAATAGTTTAATATTTTAACATGACCGAATAATGACCTAATTGATTTTTAGGCACAAACCATGTTTTAGCAAGTTCAGAGTAAAAAAAGCCCGAATAAGCGTCACTCATATTCGGGCTACTGTGAAAGTGTTTTAAACTCACTATTTTATTGCTGAGGTAGACTCGCGTGTAATCAAGCGCGACTCAAGCGTTACCTGATACGGCTGCTCTTGTGGTTGAGCTATGTGTAAAATAAGTTGCGTTACGGCTTGTTTAGTCATTTCTTCAACGGGCTGTGCAATCGTTGTTAACCCAGGCCAAATATGACGTGCAATGGGCGCATTATCAAACCCAGCTATTGAAATGTCATCAGGCACTTTTAATTGGCGCTGAGTTGCTAATTTAAGTACGGCAGCCGCCATGTAATCGTTTGATGCAAATACAGCGGTTGGCCTAGGGGATAAATCTAATATGCTGCGTGCACTATCTACACCTGAGTGATAACTAAAGTTACCCTCCTCGACTAAGCGCTCATCAAATTCTATACCATGGCTTGCAAGTGAACGCCTGTAACCTTTAAAACGTTGTTGCGTGGCACTGTGATCCGGGTGCCCTTTAATAAAGGCTATAGATTTATGACCGAGGTTAATTAAATGCTCGGTAATCTCAAATGCGCCTTGCTCGTCGTTACTACGCACTGAAATTGAATCATCTTGTAGTAAAGCTGAAGCAACTCTTGCATAAGGAATTTTTTTAGATTTTAAAAAAGAAGCAAGCTCAGCAAAATCACCAAAAGGAGGTGTTAGCACAATGCCATCTAATCGAGAAGTTTGTAGTAATTGCTCAATATTATTTATAAGTGCTTCACCACGAAACTCACAAGGGTGTATCAATAAATTATAGTTGTTTTCTTTACACGCTTCTAAGGCGCCCGTTTGCACTCGGGTAATATAACTTTTACTTGGGTTATCGTATAAACAGCCAATAATAAAGCTACGATTTTGAGCAAGACCTCGTGCAATTGGATTTGGGGTGTAATCAAGCTCTTTAAATACCGCAAGCACCTTTTCTCGGGTGGCGGCACTTACATTAGGCTCATTGTTTAACACGCGTGAGACGGTTTTTTTAGAAACCCCTGCATGGCTTGCTACACTATTTATGGTTACTTTTTTCATCTGTCCATTATCCAAATACAACCTGTAAGACCAAAGCCCTATTTGCTATTGTGTAAACACGCAGCAGCGCCAATAAGCGGTATGTTGTCTTGTGTTACGAGTGTTACAGGGATTTGTCCTGCGTACTGCGACATAATACCCTTTTGCGAAAATCGTTCAACAAAACGACTCTCAAGAAGTCTCGCTTGCATACGAGGTAGTATTCCACCGCCAATAAATAATCCACCTAACGCGCCATAAACAACCGCTAAATCACCGGCAACACTGCCAATCCAATCACAAAACTGGTTTAAGGTTGCATCACACACATCACATTCACCACTATTTGCAAGGCTGCTAATTTGTGCGGCATCTAAATTTTTAGCTGTTACACCCTTAACCGCAGACATTGCTTTGTATAAATGCGTTATGCCAGGACCTGAAAAAACTGTTTCGATAGAAACATGGGGATGATCTTTACGTAACTCATTTAATAATAAAGTATCGAGTTCATTAACAGGTGCAAGTGATATATGCCCCCCTTCTGAACTTAGCACTGCGGTAGATTGAGACGTTCTAACTAAGCACGCGGCACCAAAACCAGTACCTGGACCTATAACACCAATGTTTGCGTTATCATCAGCTTGACCTGATTTAACAATGACATTTTGTTTAGGATCTAAGTAAGGGGCAGCGTAAGCAAAGGCAGCAAAATCATTAATGACTTCAAGTTGTTGTAAATCAAAATGAGTTTTAAATTCACTGACGCTAAAATGCCAACCTAAATTGGTTAAATGCACTTGCCCGGCTTTTATTGGCCCTGCAACGGCTAAACATGCGCGTTTGGGTGCAATATGTGGGACTGTTTGTAAATATTGCTCGAGCGCACTTTCAAGAGAACCAAAATTGGCACTAGGAAAAATATTAATGTGCTCTATTATAAATTGGTTAGTCTGTTCATTAAAAGCAGTTATTAAAGCAAAGCGGGCATTAGTGCCGCCGACATCAGCAACTAAGATGGGATCAAATTGGGCAGAAGCGTTTGGGCTCATAGTATTATCTCTTTTGTTAAGCGACTCATGCTTATTATTTTACAATGGTGTACCATTGTTATTTATACTTTGAGCTATCACCTCAAAGTAGCTATCACAGTAAAAAATGCTGCCTATAAAGATATAGACAGCGAATACGTTTTGACAACAAAATGATAAAACACTGACATTATGACACCGGTGTCAGGAATTTATCAATAAAAATATACGTTAATTCACAAAAAGCTTGAAATTATTCATCAATAAACGAAAATGACACAATAATTTATCAATTTAATTAAGTTGTAACAATGAAAGGTAAAGCTACCTCATTTGATATTGCCCACTATGCAGGGGTATCTCAATCGACTGTATCTCGCGCTTTACGTAACAGCCACCTTGTTAATGAAGAAACACGCAAGCGTGTTTTCGATATAGCCAAAAAGCTTAATTATAAAGTTGATAAAAATGCGAGTAACCTTCGCACTCAACAAAGTAGTACGCTTGCATTATTGTTGTTTGAAGATCCTACTTCTGACGAGTCCCAAATAAATCCTTTCTTTTTAGCCATGCTTGGCAGTATTACCCGTGCTTGCGCTAAAGAAGGTTACGATTTATTAGTTTCATTTCAATCGGCCAGTGCTGATTGGCAAGCAGACTACGAAGACAGCCACAGAGCTGATGGCATTATTTTACTCGGGTATGGCGATTACATTGATTACCAACCAAAATTTAACACCTTACTTGAACAAAACACTAAGTTTGTTTGCTGGGGTGCAACGGTAGATAACCGTCCCGATTTAACTGTTTGTTGTGATAACTACGGTGGCGGTAAGCTCGCCGCAGAGCACTTTATTGCGCATAGCAGAACTGATTGCGCTTTTATTGGTGACGCCTCTGATCACAGCCCCGAATTTTTTAGTCGTTTTCAGGGTTTTAAAGATGAGCTATTGGCTAACAACGTTAAAATAAATGAGCGTAAAATGGCTAATGCTATCTCTACTGAAGAATCTGGCTATCACGCAACACGCTCACTAATTGCTAATAATATTAAATTTAACGCCTTATTTGCTGCAAGTGACTTAATTGCTATTGGGGCTATACGCGCACTTAAAGAAGCAAATATTAACGTGCCGAAAGATGTTGCGGTAGTCGGCTTTGATAATATAGCCATTGCAAGTTATGTAAACCCACCACTAACTACAATAGAGCAAAACACCACTATTGCTGGGCAAATGTTAGTAGAGAACCTATTAAAACTGATACGTGGTGAAGAAGTTCAAAGCACCCTGTTGCCTCCTATTCTCATTCCTAGAAAGTCAAGCTGAGCCTTCTCTTTCCATGTATATGCCGATTACATCCATTCACATTCGTTTACAAACAAGAAAACCATTTAAAAACAGACAATTAAAAAAAAAATAGCGAAAAAAATCACTTTTAAGGCCCAAAACTGACTGTTTCAGCACCTATTGCGTAGTTACTCACCATTAACCGCATTTACTATTTAGTTTCAATAATGTAAATTTATTGTGATGCTATATTTCACTTTGTTTAATTTATGATTTATAGCTTAAATAACAATAATATCTCAGGGATTTACATATGTTTAAAACTAAAGCACTATCAAATGCAATAAGATATTCTTTATTGCTAGGATCTGTAGCCTTAGCGCCTAACGCGCTAGCCCAGGAAAATGACTTAAACTCAGACGTTGAACTAGAAGAAGAAGCGCCAGAGCGAATTGTTGTAACAGGTTCGCGTATAAGAAAAGCTGAATTTTCAAATGCATCGCCAATTCAAATTATCAACGGTGACTTATCTCGTGAAATGGGTTTATTTGATGCAGGTTCAATGCTCCAGTCAACCAGCCAAGCGGCTGGTGCTCAAATAGATAATACATTTGGTGGTTTTGTACTAGATAACGGTCCAGGCGCTGCAACAATCGGATTTCGTGGTTTAGGTGCTGAGCGTACTCTTGTACTTATCAACGGTCGAAGAATGGCTCCAGCAGGTGTAGGTGGTGCGCCAACTTCACCTGATTTGAACTTAATACCAGGTGTAATGATTGAGCGTGTAGAGAATTTATTTGATGGCGCATCAACCGTTTATGGTTCTGATGCAGTAGCGGGTGTAGCTAACGTAATATTAAAAAAAGATGTTGAAGGCTTTATTTTTGATGCATCTTACCGTCAACCTAAAGGTGAAGGCGGTGAAGAAACTGTACTTTCGGGTATGTGGGGCAAAACCATGGATAATGGTTTTATCACCGTTGGTGTTGAATATTCAGAACAGAAATCTCAATCTTTAGCTGGCAACCCTTTTGTTAAAGGGTGTGAAGAGCGTATTTGGGAAGCTGAAGATGGCAGTATCGTAACCCGAAACAGTGGCTATGGTCCTGTAGCAAGCGGTGAAGATTCATGTGACATTTTCCCTCTAACAAACCGTATTAGCGTACCATCTTTCTTTGGTAGTGTTTATTATACACCTGACTTTACAAACACTGGTATTCCAAACTTCAGCGAATCAACTGTACCATCAAGTCTTGAAGGGTTTTTACCTTCATGGGTAGCGGGCGATTTTGATGGCGATGGTATAAATGATGGTGTATTTGTAGATGGTAACGGCGATGGTTTCCGTGACGTTGATTTCCAAGACCCTCTATACGCTTTCCAACAATCTGATTATTACAAAAGTGGTGATTACAGAAGTAAAAATGAACGTATTTCACTAATGCTTAATGGTGAATATAACTTCCAAGATGATAACGATACAACTTTCTACTACGAAGGTTTATACGCTAGTCGTAAATCACCAATTTTTAGCCCAGGTGCACAGATATTCCAACAAGTAGCGGCATCAAACCCATATAACCCTTGTGGAACAAACGGTATTGACTGTTTTGGCGTGTTAGGTGTGGGCCCTGGTGGACCAGAAGCCGTTCAGCCAATCATCAATATTCGTGGTGACCGTGATCAAACTGAGGTTGAAGTTTCACAATATCGTTTAGTTACTGGTGTTACTGGTAATCTTGGTATGTTTGAAAACATCGGTTTAGACAATTGGTACTACGACGCGTCTGTATCGTACAGCGCATCAAAAGGTACTGACCACCGTGTTGGTATTGATGAAGAGCGCTTAATTAACTCATTAGAAACCGCTGTTCTTAATGATGATGGTACTGTTACCTGTGGTACCGGTTCTGATGGATGTGTTCCTGTTAATTTATTTGCAGATAGTATTTATCAAGAAGGTGGCGGTACGCTTTCACCTGAAGAAGCTGCTTACTTATTTATCGACCGCGATATCGAAACTAAAGTAAACCAGTTTGTTTTCAATGCATTCATGGGTGGTGATTTCTTCGCATTACCATGGAACAACGAAACTGTTGCAGGTATCGTTGGGGTTGAATATCGTCGTGATGAAATTGAATCAAATCCAAATGCTGCTGCATCTCAAGGCTTACTATGGGGCTATTTTGCTGACCAAGGCGCTGATGGCTCACGTAACTTAAAGGAAATATTCACAGAAGTTGAATTCCCTTTACTTAAAGGTGTTAAAGGCGCTGAAGAACTTACATTTACAGCTTCTGGCCGTGTTTCTGAAGAATCTTTCTACGATGCAGAATCGACTTATAGTCTTAAAACAATTTACCGTCCTGTTGAGTGGTTTACTCTACGTGCAACAAAAGGTACTTCGTACAGAGCACCTAACCTACGCGAGCGTTTCTTAAACGGTACGTCTGGTTTTAATACAGTTGCCGATCCATGTGTTGTTCCGGAAGATGCTCGTAATATCGACCCATTGAACCCAGGTTCAGCAGCTACATATAATGCAGCTGAAGAAACACGTGATACAGCTGTACTAAACGCTTGTCAAGCATCAGGTATTGATCCAACTACTCTTGGTTTAGGTCAAAATGGAACTGACTCATACACTGCTGCTTACAGCGCTGAGATTGAAACTGGCGGTACAACTGAGCTTAGTGCTGAAACATCAGTGGCTAAAACATATGGTTTTATCTTTGAACAACCGTTCACTGATGCATTTGATTTAACAATGTCATTAACTCGTTTTGATATTGAAGTAACGAATAGTATTGCAGAGCCAAGCGCTGGTTACAGTATTGGTCAGTGTTATTCTGCTGATGGTAATGATGCTTTCTGTAGCCGTATCGGGCGTGATGAAAATGGTCAAATTGATTTAGTTGATGCTAGCTTTATCAATATTGGTTTAATCTCATCTAAAGGTTTTGATTACAATATCTACTTTGAAACAGATACAGTAATTGCAGAAGAAAACCTAGGTATTACACTTGATCTTCAAGCTACTCGCATGACAGAGCAAGTTTTTGACGTGCTTGGTACTATTGATGACAATATGGGCGAGCCAGATTCTCCAGAATGGCGTGGTACCGCTCGCTTACAACTTAAATACTCTGATTTTAGATTTAACTGGGAAACGCGTTTCATCGGTAAAGGTCGTGAAGATGAGGATGATTTAGGTGAATTTGAAGAAGGCACTGCAGGTTGTCGTGGTTTAACCGACGCTAACGGTGAAGCACTTAAATGTCGCCCAGTTGGCTTCACCGATGACTACTTTGTACATAATATCGGTATGACTTGGTCTAACGATGCTTATAAAGTGAACTTTGGTGTTCGTAACGTGTTTAATGAAGCTCCTCCTAAAGTAGATCCAAGTGGTTCTTTTTCAAACACTAATATCCCTCTAGGTGTTGGTTATGACACTTCAGGTCGTAGCCCATACATCAGTTTTACAGCTTCTTTTTAATTAGAATTGGCTGAGTAAATATTCAATCCAGATGGCCTAAAATTTTAGGCCATTTTTTTTGAGGGAATAAAAATGAAATTTAAAAAAAGAATATTAGTAGGATTAACCCTACTAGGCCTATCTTCTTTTGCTAATAGCGAAACTGAAGATGCGGCACAAGTAAGCAGTATTGATGCTTTCTCAATGTCATCTGCTATACGCAGTGTTGTAGCATCACCTGATGGTAAGAAGCTTGCTATTTTAAGAGCGACTACTAAAAATGGTGACTATATAATTGAGATAAGAGATCCAAATAACCTAGATGCAGAGCCTGTAAGATTAGGCGCTGATAAAATGCTGATATCTTCAATCGTATGGTTAAACGATGAAAAACTTGGCGTTATGTTTAGGCAAATATTAGAAGATGGAAGTCGCAAATACTGGGTTAATAAGTTTGCAATAACCGATGCAGATGGTAAAGGCGACTGGCTATTACCATTTAAGAAAAAACGAAATGTTCAATTTAATATAATAAATATACTTCCTGACAAAAAAGATGAAGTATTAGTAGAGGTTGATATTAATAATAACTACATTCCAGATGTAGTGCGCTTTAATATTAATACTGGACGAAGCGTTACTGTAATGCGCGGAAATGAAAAAGTATCAGGCTCATTCGTTTCTGACTACGACGGTGAAATAAGAATAGCCCAAGGTTGGAATAAGTCTGATAACGCAATCGATTATTATGCCCGAGATAAAGGTAATGATGATTGGAAAGTAATTAAGCAAGTTAGTCCTAAAAAGCGTGAAAACTTTGAGATTTTAGGGTTTGCGAAAGGTAACCCTAACGAAGTTTATGTTAATGCCAACTTAGGCGAAAATACGACTGGCATTTATATTTATAATATTAAAACAGGTCAGTATTCTGAACGTCAATTTGGTCTTAAGTCTGTAGATACCGATGGTGTTATACTTGATACCGACGGCACCTTACAAGGCTTTCGCTATACAACTAAGCAACCTAAGTTTTATTTCACAGATCCTAACCTACAAGCACTTAACGAATCTGTTGCGTCTTTATTTAAAGGTAAATTTGTACAAATCATCAGTAGCTCTGATAACGATAATGTATTAGTAGTGAGAGTATCTGCTGACGATAACCCTGGCAGCTATTACATTGTTACTAATAAACAGAAGTTAACTAAGATTGGTGATCGCCTTCCGTTTATTGATAAAAGTAAATTAGGAACCGTTAAATATATCTCTTATAAAGCAAGAGATGGACGTAAAATAAAAGCATACGTAACTATTCCTGCAACTAAAGGTCCTTACCCCGCAATAGTACTCCCTCACGGTGGTCCTTGGGTTCGTGACTCTGTTGTATTTGATGACTGGGCACAGTTACTCGCCTATCATGGTTACGTAGTTATTCAACCAAACTACCGAGGTTCTACAGGTTACGGTTTGGAGCATTGGATAGCCGGTGATAATAACTGGGGCTTGAAAAAACAAGATGATTTAGATGACGCCGCACAATATTTAATAGATAAAGGTTTAGCAACAAAAGATAAGCTTGCTTTATTTGGTTGGAGTTATGGTGGTTATGCTGCATTTGCTGCATCTATGCGTGAAAACAACATATATAAATGTGTTGTTGCCGGTGCGGGTGTAAGTGATTTGAGTCGTATCAATGCAACTCTTAACGAAAATCGCTTTTTAAGTATCTTACAACGCCCTACTATTACTGGTGTCTCTCCTGTAGAGCAAGTAAATAAAGTAAATATTCCTATACTGGTTGTACATGGCGATATCGACAGTCGTGTTCCAGTAAAACACAGTAGAGACTTTGTATCTGAGCTTGAAAAGTACAAAAAAGACTTTAAATATATTGAGCTAGAAGATGCTGATCACTTTTCTGATACGCTTTTCTACGATCATAAAAAAGAGTTTTATACAGAGTTGTTATCTTGGTTTGATAATAAATGTGGCCTCAAATAATGTAATAAAAGGGTGGCATTCATTTGATATGAAGAGCACCCTTCATATCAAATCGCCTAATTAGGTGATCTATTTTGAGGTAAGAAAATCGTACTGATAACAAGATAAAAATTTCGTTATCTAGTTATTACCAACAAATAATTAAGTATTATTGCTGATTCATATTAGTTTAAATACAGAATAACTGAATAGTAAAAAAGGCTTCTAAATTTATTTAGAAGCCTTTTTAATAACTGCAGCTTGCTTTATATTAGTCTTTAAGTGACTCGCCAACCACTGGATAATAATCCCAAACTTGTTTATCACTGAGTGAGCGTACAAGCTTAATGTATTCTGCATGTGTCCATGCAAGTGGCGTTGCTGAGTTTGTGCCCTCGCCTAACGCATGACCAGCTTTATTTACACCTACACCATCCCATACTTGCTCTGGTAGCATTAGCCCTTTATTGGCAAATTGCTCCAAACCTTTAACATAACTATTTTTAATTTGCGCTTGTTTAGCATCATCAAAGGCGTTGTTTGCGTTAGCTGCTGCTATTTCATAGTGGCCACGTTCACCTGTGAAAAACGGCCATACACGACCACGTTGGCCTGGTGTATTACTGCCACCCTCGGCATAGTTTGTGCCCGTTACTTCATCTTCGCCGTAGCCATCATTACCATAGCGGCGGTAGCCTGCAAATGTGCCGCTGCCGTCGTCAAAGCTAAAGCTGTATTTAACTTGTAGGTTATCTTCTAGTGTTTCGTCATCGTACTCAGGTAGTGTTTTAACGATGCTTTCATCATTTGCACCGCGTACGCCATACCGTACTAGCTCTAAAAAACCGCCATCTAAAATTTGCTTTTTATTAAACCCTTCGCGGCCATTATTAGCGTTAATTTTAGTGTTTGAGTTTGCATCGGTATCTTGGCCTATACGAATAAAGTATTCGCCATCGCTATTCTCGCCTTTTAAGTTACCTTTAGTGGTAAACATTTGCGATTCAATATCGCTGCTGTATTTTTTAGCTGTATCTAAGTAGCGCTTTGCGTTTGTATCATCGCCACTTAGTGTTGCAATATCACTGGCTGTAATAAGGCCAGCTACTATTGCTGCAGTAGTCGAAGGCGAATAACCGCTTTGCTCTTCCCAACGCTCTTGTTGGGTTGCCGGTGGTGTAATTTGCGTGTCGTTCCATAAAATTTTAGCAAGGCCGCCATCAACCAAAAAATCAGCCGCGGGTTTTAACATTTTTCCGTACCAGCTTTTTAGCTCTTCATCACTAAGTACATTGGCTTTATGTAACTTCCAAGCAAGCATAATAGGCATAGCTGTTTGGTCAAGCTGTACGCCGACCCATTCAAGCTCACCATCTACGTGCGTTTTTTGTAAAAACCAGCCTGTATCGCCTTTATTACCTGGTGTTTTGCTATTTACTTGCACTTTTTCAAGGTATTCAAACGCTGTTTTTGCTGTGGCTGTATCGCCGAGTGCCATAAAGGCCATGGCTACTTGATAAAAGTCGCGCACCCATACTGCTTTATAGCCAGTAGAGCCCTCTTTGGCTGAAACAGTTTCGCCCCATGGATT
Organism: Pseudoalteromonas sp. SG45-2; assembly: GCF_014164115.1. NCBI lineage: Bacteria > Pseudomonadati > Pseudomonadota > Gammaproteobacteria > Alteromonadales > Pseudoalteromonadaceae > Pseudoalteromonas > Pseudoalteromonas sp. SG45-2. The sequence continues at coordinate 139,889 of NZ_JACJEO010000001.1, read as the reverse complement.
AGATAGAGAAGCAATTAATGCCCCTGCGTGTGTTTTATCTTCTTGTGCTTTTAGAACCATGGCGCTGGTGTATAAAAGCTTACCGTTATCGGCTGTTTGTTCAATCATTTTATTGAGCGGTTTGAGACTTTGTAGGTAATCTTCCCAGCCTAGCGCTTCACCTTTACCGTTATAGTGATCAAGCACCGCTTGGTACCCTTTTGCTAAGCTTTTTTCGCCTTGCTTTATACTTTGCTGCAGGGTTTTACCAAAGCTTAGTGCTAAATCAAATGTGGCATTATTACTATCGATATTACCAAGTTCTGCCAGCAGAGTGACGTTACCGGCCTTATCGCCAGTGTTTGAATATTGTTTGCTTAGTGTTTGCTGTGTTTTAAGTGAAGTGATGCCATCACTTACGCCTGTAAAGCCTACACTTTGCATTTTGAATGGTGTAGATGATTGCAATGTTAAATAATTATCATCTTCCCAAGCGACTAAGCCGTGCTCAGTGGTTTTTGCAAAATCACCTAAGCCGTTATTGTTTATATAAGGGTTAACAGCAACATACGCTTTTACGCCTTTAAGTGACGTATTAAAAATACTGCGTACAAACAATGTTTGTCCGTCAGGGTCGGTGAATATGTGTTTTTCAAGTGTAAAGCGGCCTTGTTTATCAGTGCTTGTTACTTTATAAGCCAGAGAAAGTGGGCGACCTTGTGCATCTTTATGTAAGTAATCAATGTTGACATCTAAATCATCAGCTTCACTAACGGTAAAGTCTTTACCTGTTACTATAAATTGCATGTCTTTTATTTGAGCTTGGTGAATAAGCCCAAACATGGTTTCGGTGATCATACCTTTAGCGATTGAAAACCATACTTTAGACACATCCCCCGTTGCAGCTGAATCACTGTATTGGCCGTTTTGGTATTGCTCGTGCGATGTACCAATACCTGTTTTACCTGCGTAAGCCCAAAAAGGCTCTGCGCCTGGGGCGCCTGGTGCCGATTTAAGCTGTGCAGTGGTACTTTCATTAGTTGTGCTTGTGTTTTGAGCGCCACAAGCTGTTAAACCTAACGTTAAAAGTGAGGCGGTTATAAGGTTGTATTTTTTCATTGTGTGTCCTTAATGTAAATTTTTAACGCGCATTACCGCAACGGCAGCGACAACAAACGAGGCTGCACCAATTAACAATGCGTAAATAGGCTGATTAGAAAATACGTGGCGTAATATAAGTCCTAAAATACTGGCGGCAAGTAACTGAGGTATAACTATAAAAAAGTTAAAAATACCCATGTAAACGCCCATTTTATTACTTGGCAGTGCGTTACTTAGCATGGCGTAAGGCAGCGATAAAATAGACGCCCACGCAAACCCTACCCCAATCATAGGAATAAGTAACATTTTAGGGTCTTGAATAAACATAAAGCTTGCAAGGCCTAACGCGCCTAGCAATAAATTAAAGCAATGTGCGCCTTTTAATCCCATTTTTTTAACTAAAAACGGAATACACATAGCCGCAATAGCTGCAAAGCCATTGTAAGCGGCAAATAAAATACCCACCCAGTCTGCACCATCGTTGAATGCTTTAGAGGTTGCATCGCTACTGCCGTAATGAAAACTTGTTACTGCTGCTGTGGTGTATATCCACATAGCAAACAACGTAAACCAGCTAAAAAACTGCACCCATGCAAGTTGCTTCATAGGCCCTGGCATTGTAAATACATCTTGTACTACTTGGTAAAAACCACCTTGAGTTTTGTTAGCACTTTTAAGCGCTGCTGCAATCCACTGCACAATACCAAACGCTAATAAACCACCAGCAAGTAGGTATAATTCTTTTTCAAGCGATAGCCCCATTACTAATGCAAGGGTTGCTAAACCCAGCACTACAAAAATAATGGCGCCTTTATTAAAGTTAATATCAACCAGTTTGCTTGTAGTAGGTTGAGCGCTTTGCTTTTCAAAAGCCGCTAATTGCTCTGGGCTGTACTCTTTTGTACGTGCAACGGTCCAAAGCACAGCAACAAGTAGCACCACCCCACCCCAATAAAATGAGTATTTAACAGATTCAGGAATTTGCCCTGGCGCTGCGGTGTTACTTACATCAAACCAGTTGGTCATCATCCATGGTAATGCTGAGGCTAGTACCGCACCAATACCAATAAAAAAACTTTGTAACCCGTAACCTGTAGCGCGTTGTTTTTCTGGCAAGTTATCCCCAACAAGTGCTCTAAACGGTTCCATGGTTACGTTGATTGACGCATCCATAATCCATAACATACCGGCAGCAATCCAAAGCGTTGGCGAATGCGGCATAATAAATAGTGAAAGCGTTGTTAACACTGCGCCTATAAAAAAGAACGGACGGCGACGACCAAAGCGCCCCCATGTTTTATCGCTCCAGTAACCAATAATAGGCTGTACGATTAAACCAGTAAGCGGTGCTGCAACCCATAAAATGGGAATATCATCAACTTGTGCGCCTAATGTTTGAAATATTCGGCTCACATTGCCGTTTTGTAGTGCAAAGCCAAATTGAATACCTAAAAAACCAAAGCACATATTCCATATTTGCCAAAAACTCAGGTTTGGTTTGTTGCTGTCATAATTATTATTTTGATTATTCATGATTAGCCTTATTAGTTAAAACTGCGCTGCTAAATGCATCAAGTGTGAGGTTAAATGTAGCGCCTTGCGGGTGAGCTTTAAGCTGGGTGGTGTGATTTTCAAGTAAATCATTTAATAGCGTATTTTCACTCATTGCTCCTAATTGTGCCTTTGATAAATTAACCGTAATTGTTTGAGGTTGTTCACTAAAGTTACTTAATACGTACAGCGCTTGTTGGCCAAGTTTGCGCGTAAAACCTACAACTCGCTCACTTCCTGTAACGCTAAGCTCAGTCATTTCACCGCCTACCACAGCAGGTAAACTATTTAGTGACATAATCGCTTTGTAGTAGTCACGAAGTGCTACTTGCTCTTGTGTTAAATTAGCACCGTCAAACTTGCCATTATTCATCCATGCTTGGTGCGCTGGCACGCCAATGTAGTCAAAAATACTGGTGCGTGTAGCTGTGCCAAATCCTGCGTTTTCTGAGCCATCTTCTCCCACATCTTGACCAAAATATAATAACGTGGGTGCGCGGCTCATTAAGTTAGAAACCACCATAGCCGGTTTACCCCACACAGCGTTACCTGCAAAGTCAGGGCTCGCGATGCGTTGTTCGTCGTGGTTTTCTAAAAAGTGCAGCATGTGCGCTTCAATATCAGTAACTTGGCTTTGGGCTGCAAAAATAGTATTAGCAGCTTGCTTACCCTGCATAATGGCTTTTAGTGTGTCATAAAAGCCTACTTTGTCGTAAAGGTAGTCCATTTTACCTTGGTGAATATACGCACGGTACATTAGCGGGTTATACACTTCGGCTAACAAAAAGGCGTCGCTTTTTTGCATTTTTATCGACGAATTTAAAAAACTCCAAAACTCTACTGGCACCATTTCGGCCATGTCGTATCTAAAGCCATCAACGCCTTTATCGAGCCAAAAAAGTGCTATGTCTCTAAATTTGTACCAGCTGTTAGGAAGTTCTTTATCTTGCCAAAATGCATAATGAGCACGGTAGTCTTTATTTTTGTATTCACTTGGCAATTGAACAAAATCGTAGCTACCATCTGGCTTTACGCCATAATTTACTTTTACTGTTTCGTACCAATCGTTTATATCGGGTTTTGGTGCACGGGCACCGTTACCTGTCCATTTAGCGGGTGTTTCATCAAAAAAGCCATCCGCTAATGGGCTTTCATTACCCCCTAATACTTTGTACTCTGGCGATGTTGGCACCTGAAAAGACTGCCCTGGTACGTAGTAAAAGTTATTATTTTTATCGTACGCTTTAGTGGTGTCGTCTTGTGCGCCAAAGTCTTTAACGCCTTTAGGTTTGCCAAGGGATTGGTAATTTCGTGCTACATGGTTAGGCACTATATCAATAATGACTTTCATGCCATGGTTATGTGTACGCTCAACAAGTGCGCCAAATTCATCCATTCGCTGAGTAACATTAACTGCTAAATCAGGATTTACATCGTAGTAGTCTTTAATAGCATACGGTGAACCTGCACGGCCCTTTACTACATCGGGGTCATCTTGCGAAATGCCGTAGTCGGTATAATCGCCTACTAACGCATGGTGTAACACACCGGTATACCAAACGTGCGTGGTACCTAGCTCTTTAATGCCTTTTAGGGCTGCATCGTTAAAGTCGGCAAATTTACCTACACCATTTTGCTCTTTAGTGCCCCATGGCACATTGGCTGTTTCGGTATTACCAAACAAACGCGTAAATACTTGATATACAACCGGCTTGGTAAGCTCATTTTGCGTGTGGGTAGGTGCTTGCTGTTGTTCAGGTTTGTTATTTTCTGAACACCCTGTAGCAATAAGTGCACTACAAAGTACTGCGGATACATAAACTGATTTTTTCATTGTGTGTCTTTTTTGTCAGTATTGTTATTAACTTTATACTAAAGATTACTGCAGCAACCATACAGTTGCTGCATACGTATTCAGGTAAACTATTGAGAGGTATTTATAATTAATACCGTTGCACTCATTGCCGGTAAAGCAACTGTATTACCCAACACCTGTGTTTTGTGGGTGAATAAGTTAAGTGCTTTGGTATTTTTTGGTATTACTTCCTGCATATACTCAATATTCTTAGTTAGCTCTTTTGTGTTTTTATTCATAAATACCAACACCGTTTGCTCGTCGCTAATACGCGCGTAACTATACACGCCTTGTTGAGGCGTAAAATGTACAAGCTTTCCTTTATCTAATGCTGAGCTGTTTTTTCTAAAATTAAGCAGCATACTAATGGTGTTATGCATGTCTTTTTGCTGTTTTGTTAGCCCCTCGCCCGTAAAGGCATTACGTGTTTGGCCTTTAAATCCACCCGGGAAGTCGATTCTAATATCACCATGGTCTTTACTTGGGGTGTTATCCAATAGTACTTCGGTGCCGTAATACATTTGCGCTATACCACGTGTGGTTAAAAATAACGTCATCGCCATTTTTGTTTTAGCTACGTCTTGGCCAAGTTCAGTATAAACACGGCTCATATCGTGGTTATCTGCAAATACCATAATGTTATCTGTATCTGGGTATAAAAAGTCATTAGCTAACGACTCATAGACTTTAACCCAGCCCGTGTTCCAGCTTTCTTCTTCATTTAGCGCTTGAATTACCGACTCTTGCAACGAAAAGTCCATCACGCTTGGTAAGCTTGATGTATAACCATCTTGGTTATGCTTGCCACGTTGCCAGTAAGAGGCAATAGCAGGGTTTGACGTCCACTCTTCTCCAACAATATTAAAGTTTGGGTACTCCTGCATTATGGCTTTTGTCCAATCACTCAAAAATGCTTTATCTGAGTAAGAGTAGGTATCAACACGAATACCACTTAAATCGGCGTATTCTATCCACCAAATAGCATTTTGAATTAAGTATTCACTTAACAGTGGCTGGCGCTGATTTAAATCGGGCATGGTTTCTACAAACCAACCATCGTTAAACTGGCGCTTGTCGTATTCACTCGCGTGTGGGTCTTGTATAGTTTGGCGCGCATGGCTTGTGGCGTTTTTACCTTTTTTAAACTCGCCATTAAAGTTAATCCAATCTTTAGTTGGCTTATCTTTAACCCAAGTATGCTCAGAGCCAAAATGGTTAAGAACCATATCCATTACCAGGCCTATGCCCTGCTCTTTTGCTTTTACCGAGAGCGTTTTATATAACTGGTTTGAGCCCATACGTGGGTCAACATTATAAAAATCTGTAATTGCATAACCATGATAAGAATAATCTGGCATGTTGTTTTCAAGCACTGGGGTAAGCCAAAGCTGTGTAACGCCTAAATTGTTTAAATACGGTAATGCGTTTATAACACCTTGAATATCACCACCGTGGCGCCCGCCCTTAGTACTAGGATCAGCGGCTTCTAACATGCTAGGAACGCTATCGTTTTGTTTATCACCATTAGCAAAGCGATCTGGGTTAATTAAATAAAGCGTATCGGATGATGTAAACCCTTGGCGGTTTGCGCTGTTTTTATTACGTTCAAGTAGTGAAAACTCAAAATTTTGACTCGCTTCGCTGGTGTTAAACACAAGCGTTCCTGCTTTAGCGGTATCAGTAATAGTAATATTTAAAAATACATAATTTGGGTTATCTGTACGGGTTACTTTATTTAACTTAACACCATTGTATTTAGCTAATTTAATTTGCTCGTTTGCAATATTTTGCTCATGCACCATGATGGTTATGGTATTTTTGTTCATGCCAACCCACCAATTAGCAGGCTCAACGTTAAGTGCGTAGCTAATGGTTGGTAAAGTACAGGCACTTACAAGTAAAAGTGTGTTTAAAAATCGCATCATCAGGCCTTTTTAATTTTTGCTAAAAAATCTTTATGAGTGGGTAATTGATCTACTGTTGAGGTAATAAGCGTTTTTAATGTAGAAAATAAGTCGTTTAGTTGTTCACTGCTTAATGAGTCAACAATACTGTTGTAATCATCGGGGATGAGGCCTTGGCCAATAAATACCTGTTGCCAAGCAACTTCGGCAAATAGTTCATCGTTTTCGCGCACTACTTTGCCAGTTTCCTTAAATAATTTGAGCTTGTGGGCCAATGAGTGAGGAATGTCCATTTGCTTGCATTGTCGCCAAAAAGCAGAATCTTCTCGCTCCGTCAGTTTGTAATGCAAAATAATAAAATCGCGTATGTGCTCTATTTCTATCACGCTTTGCTTATTAAATTCAGTAACTAAAGTTTCGCTTATGCCATTGTGTGGAAACAGCTTTATTAAACGGGTTACTGCACTTTGTATTAAGTGGATACTAGTTGACTCTAACGGCTCTAAAAAGCCACTAGCAAGACCAACCGACACCACGTTTTTATGCCACTGCTTTAAACGCCGTCCTGTTTTAAATTTTATAACACGTGGCGCCGTAATGGGCTCAGCGGGTAAATTGTTTAATAATAACTGCGTTGCTGCATCGTCAGATAAATAACGGCTACAGTACACCAAGCCATTACCTATTCGGCTTTGCAGCGGTATTTGCCACTGCCAGCCTGCGCTGTGTGCAATTGAACGCGTATAAGGTTTTAGCTCGCTAGTACCTTGAGACTGCGACGCCACGGCGCTGTCGCATGGTAAGTAATGAGACCAATCTACAAAACCTGTATTAAGGGTTTGCTCTATGAGTAAGGCGCGCTGCCCTGTAGCGTCTATAAAAAGGTCGCCATTTATCTGCTGTGTGCTATCAAGGGTTAATGATTTTATATTCCCTGATAGAGGGCATTGTTCAACCTGCTCTATTTTGGCATCAATATGATCAACACCGCGTGACATTGCGAGCTTTTTTAAAAACTCGGCATATAAAGTTGCGTCAAAATGGTACGCATAGCTTAAGCCAGGTAATTGCGTGTTAGGTATGGTATTTAATGGTGCAAACTTATGCTGTTTAGCTGCTTGGTAGTTAAGAGAAAAATCCCATAAGCTTTCTTCTGTACCGCTAATGTGCCCTTTTACCCAAAAATTGTAAAAATCGCAAAAGGGGAAGTCTTTTCCAAATGAGCCAAAAGCATGCATGTAGCTATGAGAGGTGGTTTTCCAATTTTCGAACTCAATTCCTAGTTTTATAGATGCATTAGTAGCGTTTATAAACTCTTGCTCGTTTATACCCAGTGCGTTATTAAGCTGAATAATAGGCGGAATTGTTGCTTCACCCACGCCTATAGTGCCAATAGTACTTGACTCAATAAGGGTTATTTTGATTACTTTACCTAACACTTTATTAAGCAAGGCGGCTGTTATCCACCCTGCTGTGCCCCCGCCTGCGATTACGACGTGTTTTATTGGTTTCATATTATTGTCCACGTTTACAGTTTAAAGCTTTGTTAAGTTTGATAAAGTAGCTATAAAAAAGCCCTTGTAAAACAAATTACAAGGGCTCCTACACACAACCTTTATTATAGCTGGTAGCTAAAGCCTAACAAGTAAGTGCGACCGTAATCTTGGTAGTCGCGAACTTGTAGCGCGTTATCGCCAGAAAGCGATGTGAACGGCTCTTCTGTTAAGTTTTGAACTTGGAACTGAATTGATAAACCTTCAAGGCTCTCAACCCCTGCTTCAGAGAAGTCATAACCTGCCTGAATATCCCAAATTGTTTCGCCGATAATATTCACTTGCTCTGTATTAAAGCCTAATCCGTAAACATCACCTTTGAAGTCACTACGCTTACGCATGCTGGTTCGTAATTGCATGCCATTCATCTCGTAGTAAACCGTTAAGCTTTGAATTTTATCTGATAGACCCGGTAGTTCGTACTCATTGCCATTTCCATCTTCAATATCAGATTCAATACCTGTATGACTAGCAATTAAGCCAAAGCCTTCAAGAGACGGGTGGAAAATTTTAAATGGTAACGCTAGAGATATCTCGTAACCGTATAGGTCACCGCCGCCGCCATTTACTTTGCCACTGCCAGTACCTTCTGACGTAGCTGGTACTTCACCTGTTGATGGGTCCGCAACACCCGACATATCAATCGCGTAAGTACCGTCAAAAATCCACTGGGTTAAGTCTTTATAGAAAAATGCAGCAGAGAAGTAACCTTCATCACTAAAGTAGTTTTCATAAGATAAATCGTAGCCTGTTGCTTCTTTAGGTTCTAAATTAGGGTTACCACCCGATACAGACCAAAAGTTACCGTTTTCATCCGGTGTATCATTATATGATGCATTAACAGAGGCGTTCATTTCATCTATACGCGCACGTGAGATTGTTTTAGCTGCGCCAAAACGTATTGTTTGCTGCTCATCAATCGCAAGTGATAAATTTAAGCTTGGTAAAACGTGAGAATAATCGTGACCAATATCTGTAGGTGAAGTAATGACTAGACCAGTATTCCCATCTACACCAAAAGCATTACCTTGAGAGGATTGATCTGTATGAACATAGCGCACCCCAACATTACCAGTTAATGGAAGACCACTTACTTCTGCATTAATATTAGCTTGTGCAAATGCTGAGGTGATTTCTTCTTTTACTGTCCACGACTTAGTTGCATGAGTTGAGCTAGTTAAACTTTCGTCAAGGGTTTCATAGTAACCATCATTAACTAAACCATTTACATCGTAGGCTATCATGTCGCCTAGCCCAATAAAGTCAAGGCCAACACTGCCTAAACGGTATTGCTCAGGTACACTAAGCATTCCTGGGTTTTCAAGAGAAAAATCAGTTAAAGTCAAGAAGTAACCTTGCGAAGATTTAGACTTTTCACGCTCTTTATAACCTAAGCCAAATTCAATTGAGCTAATGTATTCGTTTTCTAGTACTTTAGACGCTGCAAGTTTTAATGTAACTAATTCATCTTCAATAGTTGGAGCATTAATAAAACCGTCTTGAGCTTGGTTTTCATACTCTGTGCCAGTTAATCCATATGCATCATTTAGTGCAGAGCTTGCACCCCACGAAAGCGGCCCACCTAATTGAATTAGATCATAATCGCTGTAATCTAAGTCATGTGAAAAAGTAGCGCCAGTATTGCCACCATTAAAAGCATAACCTAAGTTATCTGCTACACCGCGAGAATCACCACGCCCTGTACCTGAGTAGCTTTCTATACTCCAAATTTTACGGTCAACTTGCGAGTAGCTTGCGTCAAATTCTACTGACCATGAATCATCAATATCGTATTTAGTGTTAAATCCAAATGCAGTTAGTTCAGCATCACGCTCTTGGTAATCGTTACGCACAACAACACGTTGGCCTTGTGTTACAGCACTTGTTATAAATCCACTTTCTGCATCTACTATAGCACTGCTTGCATCAATACTACCTTGACCCCAAGCAAAAGGAACTTCAATGCCGCGCAAAATTTGCTCGTCTGTAAAGTCTACATACAACGCATCAAACGTCATATTTAGTTTATCTGTAGGCGCTGCCTCTAGAACAAGCATTGCTGAATCACGTTCAAGCGTTGATGAACGAACATATGGTTTAGCACCGCCTAAAATTGAATACGAGTTACCATCTTCAGCAGTGAATTCAGGGTACCCCCATGAATTCCAACGTTTTTCTTGGTTTGGCGAGCTCATGGTGTTTAGTGCAAATGCAATACCTATAGTGTCATCAGCAAACTGGTCGATGTATGAGAAAGTGCCACGGTAACCGTCGTCGTTGCCGTCAGGGTTTAATTTATCAAAGCTTGTTTGCTCATACTGTCCATTTACTTGAACAACACGTTCACCTTTACTTAGTGGGCGAACTGTTTGCATGTTAATTATGCCCGCAATACCCTCTGCATCTAAATTTGCACTTGGTGTTTTATAAACAGTTACACCGCTCATAATTTCTGATGGGTAAAGGTCAAATTCTACGCCGCGGTTATCACTAATAGATACTTGCTCGCGGCCATTAAATGTGGTGCCACTTTCGTTTTCACCAAAACCACGAATTGATACTCTACTTGCGCGACCATCTAGGCGTTGCGCTGTTAAACCTGGTAAGCGTGCAATAGACTCAGCAATAGATGAATCAGGTAGCTTACCTATATCTTCTGCTGAAATTGACTCAACGACTTGAGTAGAAAAACGCTTTGTGTTGATTGATTCTACAACACTGCCACGAAAGCCTTTTACTTCGATAACCTCAACGTCATCATTTTTAGCTGTATCTTCTTGTGCTGCTACAGAGGCAAAGCTTGCTAATCCTGCAGTAGCCATTGCCAACGTTAATATACTTGGTTTGAACATAGACATGATGTTTTTCCCGTTACCCATATTGTGATACTCGCTTCTTTATTTGAGTGATAGTCAAACAGGCGAGCTAATTTTGTTGTCAGGATGAATATTAACGCCAGCTTTATTTTATTAACAACTTTATGCATACGTATTCAACAGTTATAGCACGACTTCAGATTAATAAAAACCTTGCCAAACAAACATTAAACAATTGATTTTGTTGTAAATAAAATTATTGAAAATGACGCAATCAACATTACATGTAAAATCTACTGTATCAAAAACTAAAAGTTAACAGGACGCAATGTAAACAAAGTGAAACTAATTAGTATCGCTATTTAGAATGAGAAATATTAGACACAATTCAAATGTTTAATTGGTCAGACCATTAAATTCAAAACATAAAATATATTTTCTCTTGTATGACAAACCGTTATGTTTAATAAAAGTCAGAAAGTAAGTGAGCACCATAATTGGTAAAAATCCAATACATAAATAAAACACCTTTAAACTAGCTATAAATACTTATTTTTAATAATTTAATTGCGTTAATTTTAGTGCATACGTATGCAGACTTTTTACAGTGTACAAGGCTTCACGTATGCTTTTTGCAAATAACGTGATTAATCGTAATCACAAATAAAAATAGTCTAAATACTGTGTGGAATGACGGAGAAAAGCATGACCCAAAAGCAGTGGTATAAAGGTGCGGTTATTTATCAAGTTTATCCGCGTAGCTTTCAAGATAGCAACAACGATGGCATTGGTGATTTAAGAGGGATTATTAATCGTATTGATTACATTAAAAGCTTAGGCGTTGATGCTATTTGGATTTCACCTTTTTTCAAATCGCCAATGAAAGACTTTGGCTATGATATTAGCGACTATCGTGACATTGACCCGCTTTTTGGTGACCTAAATGATTTTGATGAGCTAATAAGCGAAGCCCACACTCGTAATATTAAAATAATTATTGATCAGGTGTTAAGCCATACATCAGATCAACACCAATGGTTTACTGATAGCCGTGAAAATCAAAATAACAGTAAAGCCGACTGGTATGTTTGGGCTGACGCAAAAGATGATGGAACAGCCCCAAACAACTGGCTATCTATTTTTGGTGGTGGTGCTTGGCAGTGGGAGCCTCGTCGCGGGCAATACTACCTACATAATTTTTTAACCGAACAACCGGATCTTAACTTTCATAACCCAGATGTTCGAAAAGCTGTGCTTGATAATGTTGAGTTTTGGCTTAAAAAAGGCGTTGATGGTTTTAGGCTTGATGCAATTAATTTTTGCTATCACGACGCGCAATTACGTGATAATCCGGCTAAACCAAAAGATAAGCGCCAGGGTCGTGGTTTTAGTGAAGATAATCCGTATGCATTTCAGTACCATTACTACAATAATACTCAGCCTGAAAATATTGAATTTATGCAAGATATTCGCACATTACTTAATAAATACCCAGGTACTGTATCGCTTGGCGAAATCTCATCAGAAGATTCATTAGCTACAATGGCGCAGTACACCCAAGGTGGCGACAAACTGCACATGGGTTATAGCTTTGAGCTATTAACAAATGATTACTCAAGTGAATATATTAGAACTACGGTTCAAACTCTAGAACAACGTATGACTGAAGGCTGGCCATGCTGGGCATTTAGTAATCATGATGTAGAGCGCGTAGCGAGCCGCTGGAGCGAAAATGGCGAAGTAAACCCTCAACAATGTAAAATGCTAACCGCCCTATTAGCTTCTCTTCGCGGCAGCGTGTGTATGTATCAAGGTGAAGAGCTAGGTTTAGGTGAAGCAAGTGTGGCATTTGAAGATTTACAAGACCCATACGGCATTACATTTTGGCCTAATTTTAAAGGGCGTGATGGCTGTAGAACACCAATGCCTTGGGATCTAGCTGATTCATCTCATGCAGGTTTTAGTGAAGTAAAACCTTGGCTACCCGTTGATAATGCACATAAGCAGCAATCAGTAGCTATACAAACAGATGATAACAACTCAATTTTAAATGCCTACCGTGAGTTTATGGCATGGCGAAAAAGCCAAACAGTTTTACTTGAAGGTGATATTGAATTTATAGAAACGCCAGAGCCTGTGCTTGCTTTTTATAGAACGCTTGGAAAGCAAAGAATGCTTTGTATGTTCAATCTCAGCGCTAAGCAAACAAGTATTGATATGCCAACATCAATCGTTAAAGAATACACCGAGCTTAGCCACCACAGCGCAAAGTTAGACCGAGGCACCACAATACTTGAGCCTTACGCATGTTTTTACGCTCAGTGTTAATGACTCAAAAGTTACGTTTAGTGTATACGTAAGCGCGTTACACACGAAAAAGCCCAAGCTATTCACTTGGGCTTTTTTGTATTTAACGCATTCTAGTGACTTTTAGTTTCAACATTTAGACATTCAGTTAAAGCAAATAATACGGCTGATATTACAAATTTAAAATATCCTCATAGCAGAAATATACAATGGCGCTTATCCATTTCATTTTTGAACCTAAAAAATCACTTTTCCTAAAACAATCTAAAGGTTATTAATATAAAGCGCAGAATCAAGTTTTCTTAGCTACTAAATATATTACTCCAGCTTATAATGCTGTACTTACTAAAGTTTAAAAACCGACAAGTAAATTACTCATCCTCACGATAAAAAAATTTCGTTATCTTTTATTTCAATTTCGATTAAAAATCAACATACCAACAGAGTTGTTCTGGATTGGGCACTACTGATTTATACCTAACTTTAAACTGGATAAATCAGTCATCACACCATTTTTTTAGGAATAAACGAATGAAAAAAGCATTGCTAGCACTAATCGTAGCACCACTATTTGCAGTATCTGCGACTTACGCGGTTGCAGACGATGCGCCAACAGCTTCAGCCGAAATGATAAAAGAATACACAGAAATGTGTGTTAACTGGGCTAAAGATGATGACGTAAGCAATGAAGAGCTAAATGCCTACGTATTAAAATGCGTAAATGATGAGCTTGAATCTGAAGGCTATAAAAAAGTATCTTCTGTTAAGATTTAATTATACCAATTACATTTAATTAGTGATCAATTATAGCGCTAAGAATAAAGCTCAATAGCTAAGCGAAAAAGCATGACATATATTTGTTCTCGGCAGCTGCTCCCTGCAATGCCTACTGTCTGCATCTATGCAGTCATATATGAATAGTTTTTAACGCAGTAACTGAGTTATTTAATACGCTAAAATGACCATGTTTTTAATCAAATTGGTAACACGCTTAGGTGAATGTACTGCTAATAAAGCCGTTGCGAAAGCATTCAACTAGGCACAAAAAAACCGGAATAGACACAAGCTGTGCATTCCGGTTTTTTTATGATTTTTTAAATCTACAAAAGCTATGAATAAGCAATAACGAGCTTATTCATCTTCTTTTTTAGCTTTCGCTTTAGGCTTAGCTTTAGCTGGTGCCTTTTTTGCAGCTGCTTTCTTTTTAGGCGCTGCTTTTTTCTTCGCTTCTTCTGTCCATTTACCTGCTTCATAATGAGCAGTCCAGCCGGTAGCTTTACCGTCAACTTCAGTCATAACATACTGAGATTTATTTTTACGGCTATAGCGTACAACAGCAAGATTACCATCAGGATCTTTAGCTGGTGCATCTGCTAAATAATAAAACTTAGGCGAAATGCGGTCTCTAAAGCGTTTTAGTTCTTCAACCTTGGGTGCACGTGTTTCACGTGACTTAGGAAAAGTATTTGCGGCTAAAAATATACCCGCAGCGCCATCACGTAAAACAAAATACGCATCTGACTTCTCACACTCTAATTCAGTAATGTGAACAGGATCTTCTTTTGGTGGAGCAGCCTCACCATTTTTAAGTAACTTACGTGTGTTCTTACACTCGTCGTTATTGCAACCAAAGTACTTACCAAAGCGACCCGATTTAAGCTCCATGTCAGAACCGCACTTATCACATTCGATAATTGGTCCGTCGTAGCCTTTAATTTTAAAGGTACCTTCTTCAACTATATGCCCTTTACATGCTGGGTTATTACCACACACATGTAGTTTACGGGTTTCGTCAATTAGGTATGAGTCCATTGCAGTTTCACAAATAGGACAACGCTTCATCTGCATTAATTTTTCGGTTTCTACGTCTTCGACATCAGCAGCAACCGCTTCATCGCCCGACACTAAGTTCATTGTTGTAGTACAACGCTCTTTTGGCGGAAGGCTGTAACCAGTACACCCTAAGAAAACACCGGTTGAAGCCGTACGTATGCCCATTTTGCGGCTACATGTAGGACATTCTATATCGGTTTCAACCATCTCATTAAGACGCATGCCACCATTCTCTGGCTCGTCTTTAGCGACAGTTAGTTGCGTTGAAAAATCAGCATAAAACTTATCTAAAACTTGAGTCCATACACGCTCGCCTTCAGCAATGTCATCTAAACGACCTTCCATTTTAGCTGTAAAATCAAAGTTCATTAAATCAGTGAAGTTTTCAACTAAGCGGTCAGTAACAATTTCACCCATTTTTTCAGCAAAGAAACGGCGATTTTCTACACGTACATAACCACGATCTTGAATTGTTGATATAATCGACGCATAAGTAGATGGACGACCAATACCACGCTTTTCAAGCTCTTTTACTAAACTAGCTTCACTAAAGCGAGCTGGCGGCTTAGTAAAATGCTGCTTAGGATCAAGTTCTATTAAAGTAAGTATTTCACCTTCTTTAACAGCTGGCAGTGATTGATCTTCTTCGTTCTTTTTACGCACCGCAGGTTGTACTTTTGTCCAACCATCAAAGCGAAGCACGCGGCCTTTTGCTTTGAGCTGGAAATCGTTAGCTGCAACAGTCAGTGTTGTTAAGTCGTATTCAGCAGGTACCATTTGACACGCTACAAACTGACGCCAAATTAACTCATACAGCTTTTTAGCATCGGCATCTACGCCTTCGATATGACCAGACAACACTGTAACGCTTGAAGGACGAATTGCCTCATGCGCTTCTTGTGCATTGCCTTTAGAGCTATAGTTAATTGGATCTTTTGGTAAATATTTAGCACCAAACTCGTTCGTTACATACTCACGACACATTTCAACCGCATCTTTTGAAAGATTGGTTGAATCGGTACGCATATAAGTAATATAACCGCCTTCATACAAACGCTGAGCGAGCATCATAGTCTTTTTAACGCCATAACCTAGGCGTGTACTTGCCGCTTGTTGCATGGTTGAAGTAATTAATGGCGCACTTGGGCGACTTTTACTTGGTTTTTCTTCAACGCTAATTACTTTGTATTCTGCATTCTCAAGGCTTTTAACAGCTGCGCTAGCCTGAGCTTCATTTACAGGCTTAAATGCCTTTCCTGCTTGTTTGGTTACTTCTAAGCGTAACTCAGACTCAGTATTCTTAACATCAGCGTGAATATCCCAAAACTCTTCAGGGATAAATGCCTTAATTTCACGTTCACGCTCAACTAATAAGCGTACCGCAACAGACTGAACTCGTCCTGCAGATAGACCACGTGCAACTTTTGCCCACAACAAAGGAGAAACCATAAAGCCTACAACACGGTCTAAAAAGCGTCGTGTTTGCTGAGCGTAAACCATGTCAGTATTAAGCTCACCTGGTGTTTCGAAGGCTTGTTGTATTGCGTTTTTGGTAATCTCGTTAAAAACTACGCGCTTATACTTTTCAGGTTCGCCGCCAATGATTTCTTGAAGGTGCCAAGCAATTGCTTCCCCTTCTCTATCCAAATCCGTTGCGAGGTATATTTGATCTGCATTTTCAGCCAGCTTTTGTAATTCTTGAACAACCTTCTCTTTACCTGGCAGGATTTCATAATGCGGCTCCCAACCTTGCTCAGGATCAATACCCATACGCGCGACTAGGTTAGTATAATCTCGTTGCTTTTTATACGCTGCTTTCTCTTCAGGTTCCATTTTGCGAACTTCTGCTGGCGTTTTAGTTGCCGGCACTTTAGCTTTGCTCGAACCTGAAGTAGGTAAATCACGTACATGCCCAATACTGGACTTTACGATGAAGTCATTACCTAAATATTTATTAATTGTTTTAGCCTTAGCAGGTGACTCTACAATTACTAGCGATTTGCCCATAGTTGCCTATTTCTAACCAAATATTAAAAATGTGTTTTGCCGACATAAGCGGCGCGAATATTTATAGGTATATCTACAAACACTAGTTGTTACAAGCTTTTAATACAAACTTTTCAGTATTTACTGAATAAACGAACAATTTTTGTCGTTAAATTAAACAAACCGGTGTTTTTAGATTAATTGATGTGGAATATATAGAACAGAAACAAAAATGCCAACCTAAAGGTTGGCATTTTTTATTTTAAACGATTATAAATCGTCGACTACTGAAACTGAAAATGGTGAAACTAAACCTGAAGGAGCTTCAACTGATATATTTAAGCTACCCGATGGACTATCGTTACCACCTGTCAAAGGTTCCCGTTTAATACCAAAAGAAACACCTACTGGAACAAAGCTCGTAGTATTAGGAAATACATAACTAGTTTCGCCAGTAATTTCACCGTTATCAGTACTAATAGATACCTCAGTACCTGCAGGCATAGGATTATTATACATATCTGCAATATACATAATCAGACTGACACTACTAGTCCCTGTTGGAGTCTGGGTTAAATCTATTTCACTGACTTGACACATCTGTTGGCTTGTTGGATCAGCTTGTGAGCGACGTACTAATGGGCTCGCTGGATCACTGTTTATATGCACCTCAGATGCTGTTACGCCTGCAATAGCAGAGCAATCATCAGCATAGGTTACTAATCTAAAGAATGCCGCATCACCCGACATAACAATCTCTTGGTTTTGAAATACATTAACCAATTGACGGCTACATAGGCCTGCGGTTTCGTCTTCTTCACGACATAGTAAACCATTGTATAAACCGTTTTGGGTAGTCCAAGAACCATTACCATCAAAATCTACGAACTCTTCAAACTCATCACCTGTTGAATTGTCACGAGAACATGGGTCTGTTCCATCACTACAATCTTCGCCGCCAAAAGTACCATCTTCATTGTTATCAATAAAAGCTTCTGGGATATCAAATAAATCATCAAAGAAGTCTTCGCTATCAAAGTAACCATTACCATTTAAGTCTGAAAAAGTCTCTTCACCAATAGCATATGCATGAACGGTTGCTCGTCCACCAAGTGGTAAATCTATTGTAAGATCATTATTTAAAATACCTAATGGGCACGGTAATCCACCATCACATTTTTGAGCAATTGTATTTTCGTACATTGAATCAGTAAAAGGACGCGGGTTGCTACTTGTCCAAGTAACGCTACATGCTCCATTCGTTGTAGTACAACTTGGCTCAATAACTCCACCTTCTGTAATAAAAGTAACGGCCGTACCATCTGGAACAGGATTATTAAAGTGATCGGCTAAACGTGCGTTAACCGCTACTGTATTACCATCAACATTTAATGCATGGGGATTGAAAATAGAACGCGATAGCGAAAAACTATTTTGATCAGCTATACCTGTACTAACAACAAGAATATCTGAAGGGGCTGTTACAACAACTGTATTACCTTCTACCTCTTCTTCACTTGATGCAATAACACGTACAGGTGTTGCAATCGAACCCGATAGTACTGATGTCTTCACTTCGCCACTGGCATTAGTAATAGCGCTGGCAGTGCCTAATGTAATGCCACCTACAGCAGTTGAAAGTTCAAAGTTAACCGTTCTTGACGCTAAATCGTTCCCGTTTGAATCGACAAGTTTGAAAGTCACTTCTGAAATTTCAGTACGGTCAGCACCACCAGTACCTTTTAATGCAATTACAGGCTCTGTAACATCTATAAACTGTAAAAAACCAATATTTGCAGGTGATACATTAATTGTAGTATTTGCAGAAACGGTATCTCCACCAGTAATAACCGTTGCTGTAATAATATCACCACCCACACAAGTTAAAGGGCGATATGTAGAACGTGCAAATCCACCAATACTAGTCACTGTTTCATCAATTGATGCCTGCCCCGAACTTACACAGCCCGATGAGAATTCAACCGTTAATGGAGTTGTATATAACTCACCATCTTTAGAAATTTCAATAGAAATTAGAGCCGTAGCCCCTGCCGCTAATAGCTCATCATCAGCAATAGAGCTCGAAATAGAAATTTCGATATCTACCGCAGCAATCTGAAACGCTTTAGTCAAGTTACTATCAAGTACAGACACGGTGATTTCACCTGCCCCTACATCTTGCCCAGGAACAATATCGAGTAGTGCGATACCATTTGCATCTGTAATTGCAGTGCCTGTTGAAGGAGTAATAGATCCAATAGTAGTAGTAGCGGTTACTAAAGCTTGAGTAAGTGGTGTTGTAGAGTCTTCATTAGTCACTTCAATAAATAAAATAGCTGAAGAATCACCTGAAATACTTGTTACCTCTTCACATAAACTTGCATCTCTAGTTGTTTTAAAATCAACCGGACAGTTTTGCAAAATTTTAAAATTGATATCCGCAGTGCTTTGATCTGGGTTTACAGCATCGCCTCGGGTGTAAAAGCCCAACGTTTTCTCCACACCTTCATACTGTGCGGTTATTAAACCAGCACCTTCGACAGTACCTGAAGTTAAATTAAGTGAAGCTATACCATTTTCGTTTGTTAATGCTGTTCCAATGCTTGGGATAAGATTACCTAGGGTAGAAGAAAAATTAACAACGGCCCCCTCTACTTTAATACCATCACCATCAAGAACAGTTGCTTTAACCACACCACTATCGGCTGCACTAATGGTACTAATTTCGGTCAATGAAGTCGAAGATGTAAGACTCAATCCTATAGAAAAGTCTAACGACTCACCCTGAACGGGTGCATCACCTTCGGTAGTAAATGTATAACCATCAGAGCTGTAAACAATGTTTTCATTATCAGTGTAGGTTGCAACTATAGAACCTGCACCAACTTCTGTACCAGCTAGAAGGCTTATTGTTGCAATGCCTTGAGCATTTGTTAGTGCTGTGCCGTTAGTTGGATTGATTGTTCCTAAACCAGTGAGTACGAATTCAACAAGCTTAAATGCAGCAGGCTCTCCATCAATCTCTAGCTCAACTTGAACAGTAAGAGGGTTTGAATAATCAACATTACGAGTATTCTCACCTGAACTGTTTACAGCTGTGATACTTAACTGAGGTTCTGTTGACGCGGTACCATCAGATTCAAAAGCAAATGTATCCGTGTAACTGACACTATCAATCGTAAAAGTGGCTGTAACTTCACCTGCACCTGCACTTGAACCTGCTATTAGTTCAATAGTCGCTACGCCATCTGATTGAGTAAGAGCGGTACCTGCTACTGGGTCTAGCTCACCAATAGAATCCGCTAACGTGAATGTAATACGCTCGCCAGACACTGCATCACCATCTTCATTAACTAAACTAGCTCTTAATTCTAAAGGAGCATCAGCAGTAACACTATTCGACTCAGTATCACTCGCTTTCAAATAACCTTTCAAACTTATTGTATAGGTTGATGTTTCCGTCGTGGAATCACCATCACTAATAGAGCCGTCTTTTTCAAGTGACCCACCGCCACCACAGGCTGTGAGTAAAAAACTTAGCAATGAAATGCCGAGCAGTCGCATTAAAGGCATGAACCTCTCCCTAGCGTTGTTATTATAATCAAAATTAATTTTCACTTAATATTAACCTATAACTTAGTCTAAAATCTCAGTTTTTTATTACTTTTTTGCGCAAAATAATTTTAAATAAATACCAATTTTTTCTGTAGTAAATATTTCCTTGCTGGTAGTCTATGGCAAATTTATAAAATGTAGATCAGGGAATATGTCAAAAATCCGTTCAATGAGTTTAACCACTCGCATCATGATTGGTATGGCGCTTGGGGTTGCAGTAGGTTTTATATTTCAGGCTATATTAGCTGGTGAAGACGATTATCTAATACCACTTGGGTTATTCTCTTTGCCAATTAAAGCCTTTTTTGTTGATGGTATTTTCCATGTTGGTGGCCAAATATTTATTGCCAGCTTAAAAATGTTAGTTGTGCCTCTTGTTTTTGTATCGCTCGTTTGTGGTACCTGTAGCTTAAGTGACCCTAAAAAACTAGGCCGCCTAGGTGGTAAATCTATTGGTTTATATTTATTAACTACGGCTATTGCTATAACGGTGGCTATTACACTTGCCTTATTATTTAGCCCTGGTGAAGGTATAAGCTTGCCATCTAATGCAACTTATGATGCCAAAGAAGCGCCTACCCTTGCACGTGTAATTATAGATATGTTTCCTACTAACCCATTTGAAGCCATGGCCAAGGGTAATATGCTTCAAGTTATAGTGTTTGCACTATTATTTGGTGTAGCAATGGCATTAAGTGGTAAAACAGGCAAACGCGTAGCAAGTGTTTTTGAAGATTTAAACACAGTAATCTTAAAACTAGTTACGCTGTTAATGAACATTGCACCTTATGGCGTGTTCTTTTTAATGGCAAAACTATTTACAACAATTGAGCTTAACTTAATTGTTAGCCTAGCCAAATACTTTGGCGTTGTAGTGCTTGCACTGTTATTACATGCTTTCGTAAACTACACATTGCTTTTAAAAATATTAACGGGCTTAAACCCGCTTATTTTCTTAGCAAAAATGAAGCACACATGCTTATTTGCATTTAGTACCTCGAGCTCAAGCGCAACTATGCCTATTACACTTGAAACTGCTACTAAAAAACTAGGTGCTAATAACTCGGTTGCCTCATTTACTATCCCACTGGGTGCTACCATTAACATGGATGGCACTGCCATCATGCAAGGTGTGGCTACCGTATTCATTGCACAAGTGTTTAGTGTAGATTTAACAATTTCTGATTATCTAATGGTTATACTAACAGCAACACTTGCCTCTGTAGGTACAGCAGGCGTACCAGGTGTTGGTCTAATAATGCTGGCGATGGTACTTAACCAAGTTGGCTTACCTGTAGAAGGGATTGCAATTATTATCGGTGTAGATAGATTACTTGATATGACACGTACAGCAGTTAATGTAACCGGTGATTGTATGGTTACCTGTGTTGTTGCCAAGTCTGAAGGTGAACTTGATGAGAGCATCTTTAACGACCCTAATGCAGCTAAAGACTTAGAAGATTATCATAAGTCTATTGACTCATAAGCTACATTTATACAGCTATAAAAAAACCTTGATGCAATACATCAAGGTTTTTTTTCGAGTAGAAATAATTAAACTGAATCGTAAAAAAATTCTAATCTAAGGATTTAGGGATTTAAATTTAGAGAGTAAGTTTATTCCCACTTTATTTACACCACTACTCAGGCCAAGAGCTAGCTTATCGCTTAATCCCTTTTTAATTTTGTATTTAATCTTATAAATTTGGCGCTCATGTTGCTGCTCCAGTAATGCATCATCACTTGTCTTTATAACATCTACCAAACCTTTATCAATCGCTTGAGTTGCAAACCAATGCTCGCCTGTCGCAACTAAGTTTATATCTAAGCTTGGGCGTTGAGTGCTTACAAACGTTTTAAATAAATCATGTGTTTGTTCAATTTCTTCACGAAATTTTTCACGGGCCTTATCTGTGTTTTCACCAAATAAAGTAAGCGTACGTTTAAACTCACCTGCAGTAATTTGCTCAAATTCCACATCATTTTTCTTTAATATTTTATTAAAGTTAGGTATTTGAGCTATCACACCAATAGATCCAACTATGGCAAAAGGGGCTGCTAGTATCTCATCGGCTACACACGCCATCATGTAACCACCGCTCGCTGCTACTTTATCAATTGCAACACTCAAAGGAATACCGGCATTTTTAATACGCTGTAGCTGAGATGCAGCAAGTCCATAGCCATGCACTACTCCGCCGCCACTTTCTAAACGAATAAGTACTTTGTCTTTACTTGGGTTAGCAATAGAGATAATGGCTGTTATTTCTTCTCGTAAGCTTTCTACTTCGTGAGCGTCCATACTACCCACAAAGTCAATTACATATAAACGAGGTTTAGGCTCATCTTTATCTGCTTTTTTACTTTGCGATTTAAGCTGCTTTTGGTGTGCTTTAAGCTCTTTTTTACCCAGCGTATTTTGTAGAAAACTTTCTTTAAGATCGACTAATTGCTCTGATATGTCGTCAATTTGTATTTCACCTTTTTTGGCTTTAGGCTTAACTGCAGCGCCAACTATTAGCATTAGAATAACTGCTATAGCGATAACAAAAGTAATTGTTTTAGCAAAAAACAAACCGTATTCGTATAAAAATTCCAACTGGTTTCTCCATTTATAAATTTCAGCTAATTTAGCATGCTTTAAAGCAAAAAAAAGCCACTTTTCAGTGGCTTTTAAAGGTTAATTATTTTACTGGTTATTAATCAGTCACAACCTCAGGGTTGGAAACTAATAACATTCGACCGCGAGCAGCTAAGTAAGTAGCTACTTGCAACTGCATTTCTGTATTAGCGGCAGCACTGCCTTCAACAGTTGCAGCTTGTGCAGCATCTTGAGCTGGCGTTAATATAGAACCATGATGCCCTTTAGTAAATTTAACTAAGTAGCTTGTTGGTGTTTCACTCAATGCTTGCGAAGTACTTACTGTTTCAAGACCCATCAAGTTAGCTAATGGGATTGTGCCAGAAATAGGATTATTAGCTGCCATTGGTGGTATCACTTGGTCAGGCTTGTTATCAACACCATCGCCCACAACAACATTAGTATAAACAGGAGTGCCTAATGCTTTTACAGTGGCTGCATAATTAGTTGGATCGCCACTATCAAGTGCTGTTTGCGCCGCAAATGCAAATTGAGTAAACACTCCTTGAATATTAGTAAGCTTACTTGTTTCGCCAGCTGTAGTTAACGAAGCTACATACTCGTTATAACCACAGGTTAAATATGCTTCCATATCTGGCAATACTGCACCACAGTTAGACACTGCATCAACTTGTAAATACGCGTTAAACTCATCAGCTTCTGTTGTACCTGCTTGTGAAAGTACTGAACCTTGAATAAATGGACCAAATGCAGCTGATTCTAGTAAGAAGCTAGCTATACCGCCGCCGCCGCTTGCAAGTGCTACTGTGTTTACATTAAATAATGGGTCAACGGTTGGCGCTAATGGGTTATTAGCTTGTGCAATAAATGCAGGGGCTACAATAGAGCCTAATGAATGACCAATGTAAGTTACATCTTGCGCATTAATCGTTGCATCATTAATAAAGTTTAGACCTAAACGTAAACCTAATAAATCAGCCGCTGATTGACGTAAGCTATCACGCGCAACAAGTAATGAACTTAAGTTCATGTAACTAAGCACAGAACCCGTTGTTGCATTAAAGTCGTCTGTTCCATCACCATCAACATCTATTCCACGCTCACCATGTCTTGGATGGTCAATAGCAACTGTTGCAAAGCCTTGAATAGAAAGCTGCGCCGTTAAAGCAAGCATACTTTCTTTTTGTGTTGTAATACCGTGTTGCATAATAACAACTGGCCATCCGCTATCAGGCATTGCGATAGGATCTAATTGTAACTGCGCACGTACACCATTAATTATTGGTAAAATAGGCTTAGTAACTTGCACTGGCACATTTGCCATGCTTTGTACTTTTGGAATGGAGTTATATTTTGTTAAATGACGTGTGCTATCTAGTCCTAAGTCACGTAATTGCCCGTCACTTAATGCAGAACATAAACCATCATTTTCACTAATAGGATCTGTCGGAAATGCATCACCAGCAACGGCCTTGTAACCGATTATTGCCACCGCGTTATCACACATACCTTGCCAATATGTATCACTTAAATCACTAATATCAGTACCCGTTGGTGTACCTAGATACATCGGTAGCATAATGCTACCTTTTTGATATTGCACACCAGAGAAAGCAGCAGACACTTCTACACCCTGAGAAGCAAATACCTGTTGCACATTTACCATAGGTTGTTCAGGAACTTGAAGCGCAGGCGTTGGCATCGCAGGCTGTTGCAAACTTGCAGCTAGCAATTTTTTAATTGTCCCAAGTACTGGCCCCGCAGACTGAATAGTCATTGCGCTAGAAAAAATAATATCTTCTTTTGTTATATTTCCTGAACTTACAACTACATTTTCGTAACTGTTAACAGCGCCCTGCAAACCAAGTTGGGCTTCTGTAATTAATGGCGCTTCTTGCTTAACCAGACCATAAGTAGAAGAAGGCTCGATAGAGCGTCCTAATGAATCTTTAAGACCAGTAGTTAGTACATTGATGTATGAGCTACCTGCCGTAAATGGTTTTAAAGGAATAATTGCAACGGCATCACCAGAAGCTTGAGTAACAAAATCAACACCAAAAGTAAGCTCACCGACCAATTTACAAGCTGTACCGGCAGCAACAACTGAACATTCTGCGTCAGTTAAACTTGCACCCATTACTACTTCAAAAATGCGAACTGTACCTGGTGTCCCAGCAGACGTTTCATCTAAGCTAACATTTGGTGGGAATGTTAAATCGATTTTATAAGGAACCTGAGAAGACCAACCGTCAAGTGCGCCTAGAGCAAGCTGAGGATCTGCATAAGCTGCTCGAGAAATAGACACATTGTTGTCATCTAATTCTCCAGGAATATTAAGTGTACCGTCTTGGGTTCCACTCATTAATAAATC
The DNA here is from genome assembly GCF_014164115.1 of Pseudoalteromonas sp. SG45-2. Classification (NCBI taxonomy): domain Bacteria; kingdom Pseudomonadati; phylum Pseudomonadota; class Gammaproteobacteria; order Alteromonadales; family Pseudoalteromonadaceae; genus Pseudoalteromonas; species Pseudoalteromonas sp. SG45-2. The sequence goes on along the minus strand of NZ_JACJEO010000001.1, from coordinate 114,416 downwards.
ATTAGGTACCGATAAGATACCTGCAGCAGGGTCAAAAGTAACCGTTGCTGTTGGAATAACGGTTGCTGTGTCGTTCTTAACATCTTCTAACGTTTCTCCGCCGCCACAACCTGCCAAGGCAGCTGTAACAGAGAGTGAAAGTAGCATTTTTTTCATATTGTTGGCTCCGCACATATTTTATTTTTATAGTGTGTTTAATCAGTGTATTAAGTTAAAACAATGTAATCAGGTTATTAATGAGACATTAGACCAGTTAAACTTAACGTAAAGTTTCTATTTTCGCCACCTAATTTTACAATAAATTCGATTACTTCACGTTTCGCTATGTTAAAATCAAAAAAAATAGATGAATGGGTACTTTTATGCACACATATCAAGCGGCTGAAAACGCACTTAAAGATAAAATTATTTTAATAACAGGCGCCGGTGATGGTATTGGCCGAGTAGCAGCAATTACGTATGCAAAATACGGCGCTACAGTTATCTTATTAGGAAAAACAACTAATAAACTTGAATGTGTTTACGATGAAATTGTTAATGCTGGCTACCCTAAACCTGCAATAGTCCCTATGGATTTAAAAGGCGCAACGAAGCAAAACTACCGTGACCTTGCTGCAACAATCGAATATCAGTTTGGACGCCTTGATGGATTGCTTAATAATGCAGGTATTTTAGGGTCACTCGGTCCGCTTGAACATTTTTGCTCATCTACGTTCGAAAACATAATGAAAGTAAACGTGACTGCACAAGCTATGATCACTAAAGCACTTTTTCCTGTTCTTCGTAAGTCTGATAATGCATCGATAGTATTTACGTCATCAGGTGTAGGTCGAAAAGGTCGTGAATTTTGGGGGCCTTATGCCATCTCAAAATTCGCAGTAGAAGGTATGATGCAAACATGGGCATGTGAAGTAGGTAAAACGAATATTCGTGTAAACTGTATTAACCCAGGTGCAACGCGTACCTCTATGCGTGCAGCTGCATACCCTGGCGAAGATAGAGAAACGCTTGCTACACCAGAGGATTTAATGCCTACATATTTATATTTAATGAGTGACGATTCTAGTAATGTGAATGGCGAATCGTTAGATGCTCAAGTAAAAAAGTAATTTAGAGTTTAAAAAATTTAAACAACACATTAAAAAAGCCGCAATTAGCGGCTTTTTTGTGTGCAATAAATAACTAATTTATTATTTACGTTTGGTAGGCTTAACACGTTGATTGTGTTTTTTAACTGCTTTGCGGATCTGGTTGATTTTAGCGCGTTTATCTTTGCGTTTTTCAGGCATAACAGAAAGCTTAGTTTGTGTCTCGCGCCCTAATTTAACGGTTTTGCGTAAGTAGTTTACTGTTTCTAAATCATACTCCATCCAACCACCTTGTGGCACGCGCTTATCAAGCTCTAGTTTACCGTAACGAATACGAATAAGACGAGATACTTCCGCATCTTGAGACTGCCATAAACGACGTACTTCACGGTTACGTCCTTCATTTAACGTTACGTTAAACCAGCGGTTAACGCCTTCGCCACCCATAGGGGTTACAGTCGTGAATTTGGCTGGACCATCTTCAAGCTCAACACCACGTAGTAAGTTTTTAACCGTTTCATTGGTTACTTCACCAAATACACGCGCAGAGTATTCACGCTCTACTTCATAGCTTGGGTGCATCAAGCGGTTAGCTAATTCACCATCATTAGTAAAGAGCATCAAACCCGAAGTATTAACGTCTAATCGGCCAACCGCAATCCAACGCTCACCATCAATACGAGGAAGTCGGTCAAATACTGTACGACGCCCTTCTGGATCTTTACGTGTGCTTAACTCACCTTCGGGTTTGTTATACATAATCACACGACAGATTCTATCTGCTTTTTCTTCAATCTTTACAGTGTGCCCGTCAACACGAATCAAATCGGTTTCTTCAACACGGTCTCCTAACTTTGCCACTTTACCGTTTACACTAACGCGGTTTGCATCAATGTATTTTTCCATTTCACGGCGTGAGCCTACGCCTGCACGGGCTAAGACTTTTTGTAACTTTTCACCTTGTATAATACTCATTCGGATGGTTCTCTCACAGAAGGATCGCTCAATAACTGGTTAATTTTACTTTGCTGCTCTGTTGGCAGCGCAGGTAAGTTTTCAAGTCCAGTTAACGAAAAATAATCTAAAAATTGTTTAGTAGTTGCATATAAAGCCGGCTTACCCGGAACCTCTTTATGCCCTACCACTTTAACCCACTCTCTTTCGAGTAGGGTTTTAATAATATTCGAACCCGTAGTAACACCCCTTACTTGCTCAATTTCACCGCGCGTAATGGGCTGCCTATATGCAATAAGTGATAATGTTTCCAGTAAAGCACGCGAGTATTTTGGTGCGCGTTCTTGCCACAAGTTATTTAACCAAGGGCTTAAACTACTACATGCCTGAAAACGATAACCGCTACCAACTTCAACTAAGCGAATACCACGAGTTTGAAAATGTTCTTGTATTGTATCTATTGCGTCGTTTATTCGCGCCATAGAAATAGCTAAATCTATTAATACAGTATCTTTAAGGTGGCGTTTACTCACAGGCTTATCTGCAACAAAAATAGCTGCTTCAATGATCTCAACTAGTTGTTCATCACTAATTCGCCGACCAGCCATACACACCCTTAACAAATAAAAATACACAGCCATCTATTATGACAGAACAACGCCAAACTAGGAAAATATATCTACTAAATAACTAGATTTTAAACACAAAAAAGCCAGTGATTATCACTGGCTTTTAATTTACTCTTTAAAACAACAAATATTAGCTGTGTTTAATGGCTTCTAATGCATCATCTTCAGCTACTGCGTTACCGTATTTTTTAATGTAACCCATAAACTCGCTTTTACTGATGCGCTTATCTTGGTTTTTATCCATGTAACCAAAGTGATTTGAAATATCATCATCGTTACCTTCAACTACCGAAATATAGCCATTACTGTCGTTATCTAAGCTCGAAAAGCTGCTTTCAATTTTATCGAATTTAGCGATTTCAGCTTTAAATGCCGACTCACTTACTTCAGAATCAGTGGCTACTTTACCATTGTTTAACTTCATGTAAGTGTTGAATTCTTTGCGGCTAATTTCGTTATCCATATTGGTATCAATATTTGAAAAATGGCCCCAAATGCTATCGTCATCAGCTTCAACTTTTGAGATGTAGCCATCGCTGTCATTATCTAAACTTGCAAAGTCACTGTCTATTCTTTCAAGACCTTGATTAGATGAACAAGCCGCTAGGCTTAATGATGCTAAAATAGTGGCTGCTAATGTTAACTTTTTCATAAGACGTATCCTTCGTAATTAATTAAATGTCACTTTAACTAATACAAATCCAATGCCAATAATAGTTAACTTATAAGAATCAACAACTTAATCTTGATTGGTGCATTTATTGAACAGTTTCAATGAGTTAAGCTTGCAAGCTTTGCAAACAACCTTGTAATTTTTGCAAAAAAATACCCGGTAAAACCAGGTATCTCAATTTTAGTTATATAGTTCAGCTAATAATTAGATTGCTGCGTTTTGGTAGCGTTTAACAAACTCAGTAACGTTTTGACCATTACATTTTAATGAGTTTAAGTTACCAATTTTTTGGCGAACAGGTGCTAAACCTTGTTTTAAAGCCGTCATACATAATTGAGTTTCTTGTTGAGCATCTTTTGCAAATACTTCTACTTTCTCAACTGATGCGTTGCTTAATGCCGTTTTTTTAGCAATATCGCGAATATCTTCACCATTACATAAAATGCTTTTAGAAAAACGAGATAAGTAAACACCGTGCTGAGCAGCTTCTTTACGAGCAACACTAAAGCCTTCGTTTGCGCTTAGTACACATAACTTAGACTCAATTTTATTATCTTGACTGAAGTAAGTATTGCTTTGTGCTGAAGCAGTTGCAGATGCTAATAAAGCAGTAGCTAAAAGTAGTTGTGTTTTCATGAGAGATCCTATTTGAACGAGCTAAACAAGTGAATTTCGCGCATTATATATTCAATAAAGTTAAGTTCAATTGAATTTTTTATTTATTTAAAATAATTAATACTGCATTTACAATGTTTAAACTTTACTCACCAATTGATCAACATTTGTGCAGCTATTTTCTCATTTCAGTCATGTTATGTACGCGTATTTACTGATACAATTTAATTCATTAAATAGATCCAATTTTAAGGTAAATTTTATGAAAGTGATTTCTTTCAATATCAATGGTCTGCGTGCTCGTCTCCACCAATTACAAGCAATTATCGACAAACATCAACCAGACGTTATTGGCTTGCAAGAGATTAAAGTTCATGACGAAGCATTCCCACTAGAAGATGTACAAAAAATGGGATATCACGTCTACTTTCATGGCCAAAAAGCCCATTATGGCGTAGCTATGTTATGCAAAAAAGAGCCTAAATCGGTCTTAAAAGGCTTCGCTACCGATACAGAGGAATCTCAAAAACGCATGATAAGCGTCACTGTTGAACAAGATAACGGTCGCGACCTTACAGTCATGAATGGCTATTTCCCACAAGGTGATAATATTAATCACGAAACTAAATTTCCTTATAAACGACAATTTTATAAAGATTTAATGACACACCTTGAAACCAACCACACCCCTGATCAAGACGTCATTGTTATGGGCGATATCAACATATCACCCACCGATTTAGATATTGGTATTGGCGAAGTTAATGCAAAGCGTTGGTTAAAAACGGGTAAATGTTCTTTCCAACCGGTAGAGCGTGAATGGCTTGCAACATTACTTAATTGGGGCTTTAAAGACACCTTTAGAGAACAAAACCCAGAAACAGACGATCAATATTCGTGGTTTGACTATCGCTCTAAAGGGTTTGTAGATAACCGAGGGCTTCGAATAGATGTAGTACTTGCGACTAATGAGCTTGCAGCACGCTGTATAGATACTGGTATTGACTACGAACTGCGCGGTATTGAAAAACCCTCAGATCATGCCCCTATATGGTCAACATTTAAGTAATTACTATGCTCAGCATAACAATACAAGGGCTACTTTGGGCCCTTGTAATTATTATTGCCCTACTAAGCTTTGATAAAAAAACATATAAAACATTGCTTAATACGCCAGCCCGTCAAACTGGAGTTCTTGCATGTGCGTTAGTGTTTGCAGTGCTTTGGCGAATAAAGGCTGGCATTTTAACTGGCCTTGATTTACACATCCTAGGTGTTACGGCTGCTACATTAATTTTAGGCTGGCGATTGACTATTTTAAGTAGCCTACTTGCCACAGCGCTACTCGCTGCCTTTGGTCAAATTGAACTTGAGCTGTTACCAGTACAACTGTTTATTGGTGCGTTTATTCCTATTTTATTGAGCTATCTTGGCTTTATAATTAGTTACCAATATTTACCTCGTCATTTTTTTGTTTATATATTTGTTTGTGCGTTTATAACCGCAGGATTTATAGCCTGTATAAAAATAGGCCTAGGTGCTTTACTTTACTTAGCTATAGGGCAATACAATTGGCAAGAACTTGCAGATAACTACGTTTATTTAAGTGCCATAATTTGGTTTCCTGAAGCAATGCTCAACGGCATGGCTATAACAATTATGATCACCTATCGCCCGCATTGGGTAAAAACTTTTTACGATAAGGACTACCTAGACTCATGAGTCTACAATATCAATGCCCGCTATGTAACCTCGCACTTTTGAAAGCTGATTCAACACTTCGTTGTGCTAATAACCACAGCTTTGATTTTGCCAAAGAAGGGTATGTTAATTTACTGCCTGTGCAACAAAAAAATTCAAAACAACCAGGCGACTCCCTTGAAATGGTACAAGCTAGACGCGCATTTTTAGAGCGTGGATACTACCGCTTTTTACAACAAAATCTTAGCGATTTAGTCGGTCGAATAAGTGCGAATACGGTTATAGATTTAGGATGCGGTGAAGGGTTTTATACCCAAGCAATAGCAAGTAAAACAGACGCAGTTGTATACGGTGTCGATATTTCAAAATCTGCCGTGAAATATGCGGCAAAGCGCTACCCTAATTGCTATTTTAGTGTTGCATCAATTAGCCAAGCGCCTTTTAAAAGTCAATTTGCTGATGTACTTATTAGCGTATTTGCACCTTTGTTTGAGGAAGAGATTGAACGTCTTGCTAATAAAAACGCAACATTAGTAGTAGCAAGCCCAGGCCCTTATCATTTAAAAGAGCTAAAATCGTATATATATTCAGAAGTAAACGAACATACTGAAATAGCCACGCCAAAAGGGTTTCAAAAAGCAGAACAGACTCTTTTAACAGAGCATGTAGCGCTTAGCTTTACTGATATTAAAAACTTAATAATGATGACGCCATTTGCATGGAAATTTAGACCCGAGCACTGGACAGCACTCGAACAAAAAGGTGAACACAATGTCACCTTATCATTTTATATTACTCAGTTTACCAAAATAGATGATGGTATAACCCGCTAAAACTGCTCTTTAGTAAATGCTCTATCCATTTTTTCAAACATATCTTTAAGTAAGTTAGCAAGCTCCATATAACGGGGCTTGTTCTCACTTAACTGCGTTTGATATCCATTAGCCGCCATTTTAGTGTACAGCTCGTTGTACCATTTTTGCATCGCAGGATCTAAAGGCGTTTGCGCTCGTTTACCTAACCAAAATAAACCTTGTAAAGGTAACGATATAAAAAATAATGCACTCGCAATAGCTTGCGGTAAAAAATCAGAACCTAAGTAATTAAGCTGAAAAAACAACGTTAGCATAGCCAAGATTGGCATTACTGTAATGGCAAGCTCAGTCGCTCTAATCACTCTAAACTCTAAAAACAAAGGCGCAAGCTCTTTACGCATTGGCCATTTTTTACCATACAAACGGCCTGTTTGTAGTTGTGACATCACACTTTTTTGCATCATGACTCCTCACAGATACTGCTTTTAAATACAATAGAAAACGAGCTATACCAAAGTGTAACACAAAATGAGGGAGTTACACTTTCTCAGTAAAAGAGCTTAAATTTCCCCTTTAATGGCGAACAATCCTAACTTAAACATCATAAATAAGGTAAAATATTTAACATTGAGTTAACCACTTTGCAGTTGAACATTTAATTGTTTTAGCTTTATTTAATACCGTAAGTGTAACTATCACGTATTAACGTTCACTTACTAAACTTGTTTATGGAAATTGAATCTATGCCAACAACCTCCCCTGAATCCCAACATGTTTTAGTTTTAAACTGTGGTAGCTCTAGTTTAAAGTTTGCCATTATTGATGCAAACGACGGTCACGAAATTATATCAGGCCTTGCTGAACGCTTGGGCGCCAAAGCCCCCTCCATTAAATACAAATTTAATGGAACTAAGACGGTTATCGACTTAGCGGCTAATCAAGCACATGCTGAGGCTATAAATACGCTTGTAAGCTTAATAAAGGATCATAACCTTGATGAGCACCTTATTGCTGTTGGGCACCGTGTTGTTCATGGCGGAGAGCATTTCACAAAGTCAGTCTTAATTGATGAAGACGTAATTAACGGTATTACTAAAGCGTCTTCTTTAGCGCCGCTACATGGTCATGCGAACTTGTTAGGTATTTCATCTGCACAAGCTTCATTTATAGGTTTACCCCAAGTAGCAGTATTTGACACAGCATTTCATCAAACTATGGATGAAGTTGCCTACCTTTACGCCCTACCCTATAAGCTTTATACAGGCTACGGTGTAAGACGCTATGGTATGCACGGCACAAGTCATTACTATGTAGCAGGACAAACTGCTAAATTATTAAATCAGCCTATAGAGAAGAGTAATTTCATTAGTGCTCATTTAGGTAATGGCTGCTCTGTTACTGCAATAAAAAATGGTAAAAGTGTTGATACCAGTATGGGTTTAACGCCATTGGCTGGTATTGTTATGGGTACTCGCAGTGGAGATATTGACCCCGGTTTATTTAATTTTTTAACTACACAGCTTAGTTACAACGCTCAGCAAATAGATAATTTATTAAACCAAGAAAGCGGCCTACTAGGTATTAGCGAACTCTCTAACGATTGTCGAACGATTGAAGAAGCCGCTGTTGCCGGACATAAACAAGCACGTTTAGCGCTGGATATTTTTTGCTACCGACTAGCCAAACAAATTGCAGCCTACATGGTACCATTACAACGTTTAGATGCACTTATATTTACTGGCGGCATTGGCGAAAACTCCGATATCATACGTGAAAATGTCATTAATCAATTAGCTTTTTTAGGGTTCAGTTGTGACCAGAAGAGCAATCTTGATGCACGTTTTGGTAATCAAGGTATTATTAGTTCAGCCAATACTTCATCCAAAGTGGTAGTAATGCCGACCAACGAAGAGTGGGTTATTGCACTTGATGCCGCTAACATCGTAAAGGAGCTTTAATATGGCACGTCGTATTATGTTAATTCCTGTGTCTACCGGTGTGGGTTTAACGTCGGTATCAGTTGGTTTAGTTCGCGCTCTTGAGCAAAAAACAGTTAAAGTTAACTTTTTTAAACCCATCGCTCAGCCTCGTTCAGGCGAAACAGGTCCTGAAAAATCAACACAAATAGTCACTCAAGGTTCACCTATTAACCCACCCACCCCTTTTGCTCTTGATTATGCTGAGCAAATGATTGGCGACGGTAAAGGTGATGATCTACTAGAGGAAATTGTTGAACGCTTTGAAAGTAAAATAAACGACGATGAAGTAGCTATTATTGAAGGTATGGTGCCTACTCGTCGCCAACCTTATGCTGGGCGTGTAAACCGCGAAATTGCGCAAACACTCGGCGCTGAAATTGTATTTGTACTTACCCCTGGTAATTACACCATTACTCAAATAGAAGACCGCCTAGAAATTGCAGCAGGTAATTACGGTGGAATCGATCATCCTCGTGTACTGGGCTGTATTTTTAATAAAGTAAATGCGCCACTTGATGAAGAAGGCCGTGCACGCGCCGATTTAGTCGACGCTTACAAACCCGAAGAGCTTGAAAACGAGTTAAATCGTTTAGCGTCTTTACCTATTTTTAAAAAAAATCCGTTTATGTTGCTTGGCGCAATCCCGTGGGATTTTGACTTAGTAGCGCCACGCGTAAAAGACTTAAGCGCGTATTTAAAAGCAACAATAATTAACGAAGGCGATATGCTTCATCGTCGCCTGCGTCGTATCACTTTTTGCGCTCGTACGGTTTCTAATATTTTAAATTATTTTACGCCAGGTGCTTTATTAGTAACACCAGGCGATCGCTCAGACATACTTGTTGCTGCGTGTTTATCTGCTATGAACGGCACTAAACTTGGCGCTATATTACTCACCGGTGGCTTTGAGCCAGAGCCACGTATTATGGCTTTGTGTGAACAAGCCATGCAAACCGGTTTACCAATACTCGCAACCGATGCCGACACATGGCGCACATCACTATTACTGCATAACTTTAATATGGAAGTACCAAATGATGATGACCAACGCATTGAAAAAGTAAAAGATCACAACGCAGAACATATCAATTCAAGCTGGCTCGATACTCTAGCTCAAAGTGTAGGCAAAACGCGTAAGTTATCACCACCTGCATTTCGTTATTTATTAACCGATAAAGCACGTAAAGCAGATAAAACCGTAGTATTACCAGAAGGGAATGAACCTCGTACAATTAAAGCGGCTGCTATTTGTGGTCAACGTGGCATTGCTAAAACTATATTGCTTGGCGATCGCGAAGAAATAATGCGTATTGCACAGCAGCAAGGTATTGAGCTAAACGAACATGTAAGTATCATCGAGCCAAAAAGTATTATAAATGATTATATTGCGCCTATGGTCGAAATTCGTAAAAGCAAAGGCCTAACTGCTGTAGTAGCACAAGAGCAACTACAAGATAACGTCGTACTTGGCACAATGATGCTTGAGCAAGGTAAAGTAGATGGTTTAGTATCGGGCGCGGTAAATACCACTGCCAATACAATTCGCCCGCCCCTGCAGTTAATTAAAACAGCGCCAGGATCATCACTAGTATCATCCGTATTTTTTATGCTGCTACCTGATCAAGTGTTAGTTTACGGCGACTGTGCAATTAACCCCGACCCTAATGCTGAACAACTTGCTGACATAGCGATTCAATCTGCCGACTCTGCAGCTGCATTTGGCATAGAGCCACGTGTAGCCATGATAAGCTACAGCACGGGTACATCAGGTACGGGTGCCGATGTTGAAAAAGTACGTGAAGCCACAAAAATAGCAAAACAAAAACGTCCTGATTTAATTATCGACGGCCCACTACAATACGATGCCGCTATAATGGAAAATGTAGCACTTAAAAAAGCACCTAACAGCCCTGTAGCTGGTAAAGCGACTGTATTTATATTCCCAGATTTAAATACAGGTAATACAACATATAAAGCAGTACAACGCAGTGCCGACTTAATAAGTATCGGCCCTATGCTTCAAGGTATGCGCAAACCCGTAAACGACTTGAGCCGTGGTGCATTAGTCGATGATATTGTGTATACAATCGCCTTAACTGCAATTCAGGCAGCCCAAGCAGAAGCGCTAATAGCACATTAAACACAACGTGTGCTTTTTATAGCCTAGCTATTATTTATTTAATAATTAACTAGTTAGGCTATTTATACCCTGCAACCCCCATACTTATCCACAGAAATTGTGGGTAAGTTTTTAATCTCTATTAAAACCCACTTCCAAATGCTCATTTTAGTCACGCTTACACCTTTAACTTGAAGGCAATAATCTATACTATAAAGCTATCAATAATGCTGTATCGCAGGCGTTTAATGTCAAAACAAACATTACAATTACACAGCACGGTTTTATCTATTCACAGTTTAGATGTTGACGCCGATATACCTGCGGCGCTACTCAAGCTTCCTTTATTTTTTATATCTAAAACCCAGGATGAACTATCTATTGTTTGCCCTAGTAGCTTTGAAATAGAGAGTTTAGATACCGAATCTGATTGGCAAGCACTTGAGGTGGTTGGCCCACTTGGTTTTTCGCTGACCGGAATAATGGCTAATATATCGGGTGTATTAGCACGCGCTAAAATTTCTATTTTTTCAATCTCAACCTACGATACCGATTATATTTTAGTAAAAAAGCAAACGGCCTCACTAGCACTTAACGCCTTAAAAAAAGATGGTTACAACGTGGTGGCCCAATAGCATATGAAAGCACAAACAATTGAATATCTAGCACTCAATAAAACTCCCCGCAGTGCCATCCTTATTACAAGCCCATTTACAGGTAAAGTAATACCGCTTCAAGAACACCCCGAACCTATTTTTAGGTTTGGTATTCTCGGTCCTGGTATTACTGTAAAGCTCAGTAGCCACAAAATTTTAGCGCCGTTTGATGGCACGTTATTACAAGTAAAAAACGCAGGTACTGAGTTTATTTTACAGGCTAAAAATGGTTTAAAAGTTTTAATCAACTTAACTATTACCGGTTCGCAATCAATTACACATACTCATATTGCACAATTAAATGGTAGTGAAATAAGTAAAGGCCAGCGCCTCGCTTATTTTGATTTACGCGAACTAGAAACGCCTATGCTGGCCAGTTTAATCTTACTTAACGGCCATAATCTCGGCACATTTCATTACTCACATTCGCATGTAAATGCGGATGTAGATACCTTATTAACTATTATTAAGAAGAACTAAATTTATGATCACTCTATACGGTATTAGCAATTGCGACACGATAAAAAAAGCAAAAAAATACTTAGCCGACAACAACATCGAATTTACGTTTCATGATTACCGCAAAGATGGCGTAGATGAGCAAATGGTAAGTGATTTTGCAGATAAACTCGATTGGGAACAGCTTGTTAATAAACGTGGCACAACTTATCGCGCACTAACTGATGAGCAAAAACAGAGTTTGACGAAAGAAAGTGCTATCCCATTGTTAGTTGACCAACCTGCAATGATCAAACGCCCAGTACTTATTAACAATGGCAGTTACCACTTAGGTTTTAAAGCAGCCCAATACGATGAGATATTTAAATCATGAAAGATGATGTAATTGCACTCGCTCAAGCACTAATACAACGTGAGTCAGTAACGCCCGAGGATGCTGGCTGCCAACAGATGATGAACGATCGCCTTGCTGCGGTTGGTTTTAATATTGAGTCATTATTTTTTACCGACACATTAAATACATGGGCTCGAAAAGGCACACAATCACCGCACTTTTGTTTTGCAGGCCACACTGATGTTGTGCCAACAGGCCCAGAGAAAAATTGGCAACACCCGCCGTTTTCAGGATTAATAAAAGACGGTTTATTACATGGGCGCGGCGCTGCCGATATGAAAGGCTCGTTAGCTGCAATGCTTGTTGCAACCGAGCGGTTTGTTACTAAACATCCAGATCATAAAGGCTCAATTTCTTTTTTAATAACCTCTGACGAAGAAGGCCCGTTTATAAACGGGACTACCCGTGTAATTGATACGCTAGAGGCGCGCGGTGAAAAAATTGATATGTGCCTAGTAGGCGAGCCTTCATCACGAGATGTATTAGGTGATGTTGTTAAAAATGGCCGCAGAGGTTCACTTACCGCTTTTTTAACCGTTAAGGGTGTACAAGGGCATGTCGCCTATCCACATTTAGCACAAAACCCAATTCACCTAGCAACCCCTGCCCTTACTGAGCTTAGCCAAACGGTGTGGGATAACGGAAATGAATACTTCCCTGCTACCAGCTTTCAAATTTCAAATATTAATGGCGGCACAGGTGCAGGCAACGTGATCCCAGGTGAGCTAGAAGTACAGTTTAACTTTAGATTTAGCACGCAAGTAACACATGAGCAATTACAACAACGTGTAAATGACATACTACAAAAGCATAACTTAAATTATGAATTAAGCTGGATAGTAAATGGCTTACCTTTTATTACCGAGCACGGCCCACTTGTTGATGCCACAGTAAAAGCGATTAAATCAGTAACCGGTTTAACCACAAACCTAGAAACTACCGGCGGCACATCAGATGGTCGCTTTATTGCACAAACAGGTGCTAAAGTAATTGAACTTGGCCCACGTAACGAAACTATTCATAAAGTAGATGAATGCGTAAGTACCGATGATTTAATAGCCCTTACCGACATTTACGAGCAAATACTAGAGCAACTTTTAGCATAATGGATGTAACTAAACCAACATCGATAATGTGTATCACAGGGCAAAGTGATACACATTTAACTGACATACAAAATCATCGCTTGCACAGCGCTATTATTAGCGACTTTTTAGCACTACAAAGTGCAGCTAAAAAAGCGGGATTTGATCTTACTATTGCCTCAAGTTTTCGCGACTTTGAACGCCAGTCAATTATTTGGAATAATAAGTTTTTAGGTATTCGACCTGTTTATAATAAACAGCAAAAGGTTGTAGATTTAACTAAATTAAATGATGTAGATAAATGCATAGCAATAATGCTCTACTCTGCACTACCTGGCGCAAGCAGACACCATTTAGGGACTGACTTAGATGTGTTTGATAAAGCTGCGGTCAGTGATGATTATAAGCTACAGCTAACACCTGATGAATACCTGCAAGGTGGGCCGTTTGCACCTTTAAGTAATTGGCTTGATACTAACTTAGTTAAATTTGGTTTTTATCGCCCTTACCAGCATGATTTAGGTGGCGTAGCACCTGAGCTTTGGCATATAAGCCATATTAAGCAATCACAATTATTAGTGAATAAACTTAGCGAGCAAGTACTTTTTGAATACATAAAAAACAGTGAACTACAGGGTAAGCAGGCAATACTTGATAACTTACCTGCTATTTATAAACGCTTTGTAACAAACGTAAGCCCACACCTAAAAGAAGGTTAGGTTTTATTAAGCCTTCTTTTTATTTAAAATAAACACCAGCACGGCCCCTAATATTAACGAGCTTGCTACTATAAACTCAATTGTTACCTGCTCTGATAAAAACATAACACCAGCAATGGCAGCAAGTACCGGCACACAAAGTTGCACAACCGCAGCTTGGGTACTTTTAAGTAGTGGCATTGCTACATACCAAACACTATAACCAACTCCAGACGCTATTGCCCCCGAGGCACACGCAAGTAATACCCCTTCAATACTCATATTTTTTAAATAACTCATACCTACAAGTAATAAAACAGGGATAGCAACTAAGCTTCTTATAAAGTTAAACCCAGTAGTACGCAGTGGCGATACGCACACTTTACCGCGAATACTGTAAATACCCCATGCCACACCACTGAGTGCCATAAGTGATGCACCTAATAATGAAGGCACCGCTGCAGATGGCAGCATTAAATATACAAAACCAGATAACGCCACTATAAATGCACACCACTGGAGTACGCTTAATTGCTCTTTTTGATAAATACCCCAGCCAATCATAGTAAGTTGCACAGCAGAAAATAAAATTAGTGCACCGGTACCGGTATCTAGCTCTACGTAGGCAATCGAAAAACAAAGCGCGTAAACAAGCAGGCTAATACTGCTTCGCCAGCTTCCTCTGTCACTTAAAATAGCGGGATTGAATGTGCCTTTACGTTTTAAATTATGGGTATAAATAGCCATTATAATGCCCAAACATGCAGCCCCGCTAAGTAAGCGAATAACAGTAAAGTTCCAAGCATCTATATAACCTTCTGCTAAGGCCATTCTGCAAAAAAGAGAATTTGCGGCAAACGCAATTAAAGCAATTAATGTGTATATGGTGGCTTTCAAAAAAATTCCTTCGCAACGAAAAATAACTATATTGTTTTAACTCACTCGCTAATTAACCAACCACGTTCAAGCCATTGATTAATTTTAGTAATTAAAAACCCAGCGATTTTCTCGCCTGGGAGTTCATTTAAACAGGATTGACATAACTGTGCAAAGGGTGTGTTTTGTTTTAATAAACTCAGTAAGCGGTATTCTTGTGCATCAACGCTTAAATATTGTGTACGCCTTTGAGCATCACGTGCTACAACCCAAAAGCGAGGTTCTGAGACTCTTGGCTCTGGCGGTGTTTGCTTTTGTTTTATTGCCTGCCAACTTTCAACCGCCAACGTATTAAACACAACTAACTGAACACTTGGATGTAATTTTAATAGTAAAGTTGGCCATTGCTGAGGTTCAATACTTTCAAGCTCTGATACATTAAGTAATGTTTTATCGCTTGCATCAAAAGTACTTAGTAATAGTCGTTCAAATTTTGCTATATCTGCAAGTATGGGGTAATCACTAAAAGGAGTATTAGCGGCTAAATAATCTGGTAGCTTCTCTGCAAAAATTCGTAGTGACGTATGAGTTGAAGGATATAAAGCTAAATAACCATCAACCATCATCTCAAATAAATCATCACCTAAGTAAATGCCCAACTGTTCGTGATCTTGCTCAATCACGGCTCTTAAGCGAATTTTATAAGCGCTTTGATAAATAGAGAGTCGCTGTTGTGTATTTAACTGCCCTTGCTGCGCAATTTGCTCGCTAATATCCGAACTTTCTCCTTGCAGTAAATCCATAAACTGTTGTTGCAGCTTTGCTAAACCACTCATGACCTTATATCCCAAAACGGTTTCACTAGCGCTTTGGCATGCTCAAGCTCAGTAATTAAATCATCAAGGGAGCCAATATTATCATCGCGTTCAATCATGGTACTTACCGGATTTAATGTTTTTGCATACTGAGCATATAAGTCCCATACCGCATCGGGAACATCTTCATCGTGCGTATCTATAATATGCGTACCAAAGTCTTGATGTCCTGCTAAGTGAATTTGTGCAATAGCTGTACTCGGAATAGCTGATAAATAATCCATTGCATTAAAGTCGTGATTACGCGCACTTACATAAACATTATTTACATCCATTAAAAACTTACAGCCTGTTTGCTTATGTAATTGCGCTAAGAATTCCCACTCACTCATTTGTGAATCGTTATAGGTTAAATAGCTCGATACATTTTCAAAAATCATTTCGCGCCCTAGGTAGTCCTGAACTTGCGAAATTTTATTTGCTAAATGATCAAGCGCCTCTGAGGTGTAAGGCATTGGTAGTAAATCGTGGCTATTAATACCGCCCACTTGGGTAAAACATAAATGATCAGACACCCAATGCGGCTCAACCCTCGCAATTGTGTTTTTTAACTGATTTAAGTAGTCCTTATCAATAGGGTCAATACTACCAATCGACATTGATACCCCATGCATAACAATCGGATAATCTGCTCTTATTTTATTTAAATAATGCCAAGGTTTTCCACCGGCTACAAAATAGTTTTCTGAAATAATTTCAAACCAATCTACAGCTGGTTTATCTGCAATAATTTGCTCAAAATGCGGGGCTCTTAGTCCTAAACCAAAACCTAAAAAACGATTTGTCATAAACTTCCTTAATAAGCCTGAATAATAAACACATCGTTCAAGCTTATTTTATGCGTTCGATAAATTGGTATTAGCTACCTACAGAACCACCAATATCACCACATGCTTTTGCAGGCATTGATACAAAACCGGTGCCTTTACATGATGCATGTCCAGCACAAGCATTATTAGCAGTCTTACAATCGTTATGACCGCCACACACATTTACATCGTTACAATGTACTAAATCTGCTTTAGCTACACTGCCAACCCATTTATCTTTTACTGTACCGCCAACGTCAGCACATGATTTTGCAGGCATTGCTACAAAACCAGTCCCTTTACATGACGCTTGACCTGCACATGCATTCTCAGCTGTTTTACAATCGTTATGGCCACCACATACATTCGCATCATAACAATGAACTAAATCAGTTGTTGCGCCATTACTAGCAACTGCACTTGATGTTGCCGTTTCTGCCTCTGTTGCATTACAACCAACTAAACCTGCTACCATTACAGCCATTGCTGCACCTGTAAACTTTTTCATTTTTTAATTCCTCTAAGTGATATAACTCTTAGCAAGACCGCTAAAGCGAAAATACTATTTCAGTGGAGTGATAATAAACCAAAAAAAATTCACACTTTGTTCACTAATGTCACTTTATATTTCTTTATTAGCAGGCAGTTTTACTCTACGATTTTTTACAATATTTCACACATTTAGCTAAAAATAGTATGTTAATGTATACAGGTAAATTAAGAGGAGTGCTCAGTGCGCCGCAGTATAATTTTAAGCTTTTGTTTTATTTTAAGTGGGTGTAGCACAATGGGTTTTAATGACCTATTTAATGACTATGCCACACAAATGACACCAATAAGAAATGCGATCGAGAAAAACAACATCGAAGAAGCGCAATCCCTTATTGCTAATAATAGCACCCTGCACAGCAGCTACTTACTCAACCAACTTGAGCAAGCTCGTTTAAACGACTTAGCAAATACACCAGATGATGCACAAAGTAAATTTGAGAACGTGTATACGCAAATGCAAAAAAAGCGTGAAGCCGCCAAAATACAAGTTAGTGCGGGCCTTGAACAAAGTAACGCTTTATTTACCAACGACTCAGCAATAACTTATGTGCCACCCGCTTACGAAATGAGCATGCTTCATAGTTATAAAGCACTTAACTACGTGTATAAAAATGATGTTGAAGGCGCATTGGTCGAAATTCGCCGAGCTAATAAAGTACAAGTTGATGCGCTTAGCGAGAATGAAGCAGAAGTAGACTCAACCGTTAAAGAAGCTCAGCAACACTACCCAAGCATGAGCAATGTAACCAGAAACATAAAAAATGGCTTTCAAAATGCCTACACATTTTACTTATCTGCTTTGCTTTACCAAAGTGCTAAACAATACGACGACGCCTATATCGATTATAAAAAAGCATTGGCTATACAACCTAACAATATTTATTTACAGCAAGATGTGATGCGCCTTGCTAAAAAACAAGGGTTTGACCAAGATCTAAATGAATTTAAAAAACGCTTTGGCGATACGCCCACTATTTCTTCATCACAAGGCGAAGTAATTGTTTTATTTGAACAAGGATTAGTACCAAAACAAGATGAATTTAAACTGCGCTTGCCAATTTATTCATCACGTGGCGATGCACGCTTTTACAGCTTGGCGATGCCGGTATATAAAGATAATGCCTATGTGCGCCGCCTTAACAATATAAATATAGATGCACAAAGCTTGGCGCTTAGCCCACTGGTACACATTGAGGCACTTGCAGCTAAAACTCTAGAAGATCAAATACCTGCAAAAGTCGCTCGCCAAGTACTCAGATTAGTAGCCAAAGAGAAAGTACGGGCAGAACTTGCTCGCAGTGCCGGTGATGTAGGTAACATACTTGCTAATATTTATAATTTGGCGTCTGAGCAAGCTGATACACGCAGCTGGCTTACACTTCCAAATCAAATAAGTGTCGCAAGGCAAAGCCTAAATACAGGTGAGCATTCTCTGCATATAGGCACACAAGCACCCATAAATTTTACCATTAGTAAGCAAGGGTTAACGTTAATTTACTTAACCTCTATTAATAACTACTTTAATTACCACGTAGTTCAACTTTAGGAGCCATCATGAAATACATAGCGCCATTATTAGCAGCCTTAATGCTCAGTGCATGTTCCAGCCAACCGGTTACATCGGGTATTTCTGTTGAACAAAATAAAAACCAGTTTAATGAGCAATTACGTGTAGATAACCCAGAGCTTGGTAAAAAGCTGGCCATTACTGATGTGAAAACACGTCAAACTAACCAATTAACCGATGTGGTAGTGACACTTTCGAGCCAGTATAAAAAATCACAGTATTTACAGTATCAATTTAATTGGTTTGATAAAGACGGCTTTGTTATTAAAGGCAACCACTCACCTTGGCAAGCACTCACCTTATTTGGTTTTGCAAAAACACAATTACCGGGCTTAGCACCGAGCTCTGATGCGGTTACCTTTTCTTTAGCAGTAAGAGAAGTGTCTACCGAATCACAAGAATTTAAAGATTAAAGGAAACAACCATGATCATCAGTAACAAATTTAAAACAGCATCAACTTACGCTTTAGTTGGCCTGAGCGCTTTAGTATTAAGTGGCTGTGCTAATAAAGCCGTAGTAAGTTATGGCGACGCACAAGCAGTAGAAACAACCGATATTAATTTTGGCTCTACCGACTTACAAAAAGTAGCGAGCCAAATGACCGATTCATTACTCAGCTCACCCGTTGTTGGCACAATGACCGCTAATAAACGCCCCGTAGTATTTGTTGAGCGTATTAAAAATAAAACTAGTGAGCACATTGATACTGAATCAATCACCGATTCAATCTCAACGCAAATGCTACGCAGTGGTAAGTTCCGTTTTGTAGATATGACGCGTGTTGAGTCAGTACGTGAGCAATTAACGTTTCAAAACGAAGATGCCCTGGTTAACCCTGCAACAGCCGTTGCATTTGGTAAACAAATTGGCGCGCAATATATGTTATACGGAAATTTATCGAGCATAGTTAAATCAAATGCCGATAAATCAGACGTATACTATAAATTTACGATGCGTTTAATGGATATGGAAAGCGGCCTAGTTGAATGGGCTGACGAAACTGAAATTCGTAAAACTAAAGAAAAATCGACATTTGGTTGGTAGTTACTAAGCCTTTACGGGCTAATAAGCCCATAAAGGCTACCAATAGGAGATTATTATGAAAGCTATAATATTAATAATGTGTGCCCTACTTAGTGTGAGCGCGCCAACTTTTGCTCAATACGAGCGCAATAAAGCAGTCCCTGTGCAGCAAGTTTTATTTGGTGACGTAAAATCGGTACGCAATATTACCGAACAAGAAATCATTCAAGACAAAAACAACGGCTGGAAAACCTTCGGCGGTGCATTACTCGGTGGTGTTGTAGGCAACCAGTTTGGTGGCGGTAGCGGCCGCACAGTAGCAACAATATTAGGCTCGGTAATTGGCGGCAGTGTTGCACACAATAGGCAGCAGCAAAGTCATTATCAGCAAAATCATTTTGTAGAGTTATTAATACAAGTTGAAAACGGCGACCAGTTTATGGTTGTTCAAGATCAAGACCAATCAATGCGCTTTAGCAAAGGCGATAACGTAAGATTAGTGTACTTGAACGACAACACGGTGCGTGTAGATAAAGCGTATTAGCCAATATATTCATGACTAAAGTAAAAAACGAGCCAAATTTGGCTCGTTTTTTTATTTTTTAAATAACTATACTTGACGATAGTCTTTAAAAAAACGCTTCATTTTTAACATCGCATCCGATAAATCATCTTTGCTTGGTAAAAATACCAATCTAAAATGATCCGGCTCGGGCCAATTAAACGCCCTGCCATGTACAAGTAATATTTTTTCGGCTTTTAGCAAATCGTACATCATCTTTTCATCATCTTTAACGTTAAAAAGTGCTGTATCTACTTTGGCAAACGCATAGAGCGCGCCTTTTGGTTTTTTACAACTAATACCTTCAATAGCGTTTAACCCGCGCCATGCAATATCGCGCTGCTCGTATAAGCGCCCACCTGGGTTAATTAAATTATCAATTGATTGCACGCCGCCCAACGCTTGTTGAATTGCATATTGCGCAGGCACATTGGCGCACAAACGCATAGATGAAAGTATTTCAAGGCCTTTGCGTAAATCATCCATTACCGAGGTACGACCGCTTAGAACCATCCACCCCATTCTTAGCCCCGCTGCACGGTAGGTTTTTGCTAAACCATTGAAAGTAATGATTGGTACATCATCACACAGTGAGCCGATTGAAGTATGCGTTATACCATCGTATAAAATCTTTTCGTAAATCTCATCGCTCAATAACAGCAGTTTATGTTCACGCGCTATATCAATTAATTGCATTAGCAAATCGTCACTGTAAACCGCACCTGTCGGATTATTAGGATTAATTAATACCAAAGCTTTAGTTTTAGACGTTATTTTGCTTTTTATATCTGCAATATCCGGAAACCAATCTTGCTCTTCATCACATAAATAATGCACCGGATTACCACCCGATAATGTGACAGAAGCAGTCCAAAGTGGATAATCTGGAGCTGGAATAAGCACTTCATCGCCATTATTTAATAGCGCTTGGGTGATCATCTGAATAAGTTCGCTTACGCCATTACCAATATAGATACTATCTACATCTAAATTATGTAATCCACGTTGTTGGTAGTGCTGATAAATAGCCACGCGGGCTGAATAGAGGCCTTTAGAGTCACAGTAACCTTGGGCTGAATATAAGTTGCGGATAATATCGCGGTGCATATCTTCTGGCATATCAAAACCAAAAGCAGCTGGATTACCTATATTCAATTTTAATACTTTTTGACCTTCGTCTTCCATTTTTTTAGCTTGTGCTAAAACCGGCCCACGAATGTCATAACATACACCTTCTAATTTGTGACTCTTTTTAATATCAGACATTTTTACCTCTTTAGGGCGTATTGACTTTATGGATTAAATTTGTTCAACCTAGGGGCGATTTAATCGCGGCGCGAGATTTGTAACCTAGTGGGCTAAGTAAAAATTGAGTAACAAAGAGAAAATAGCCCCTAGGAAGAACCCTCTGGGCAATGCGTGTTTGGATTTTATGTGTTGTTATCGCCTATTTATGTGGAAAAACCACACTGCATAGGCTCTGCCTAACCTAAAAACCAGACACTCGTTGCAAATTCAATCCCGAAAGATCAACACGCCCTAGTGAGTCTTTAGACTAACCTAGTAAAGGCGTAAAATGCCAGTCAATTTAGGTGCTTAATACTGAAATAAATTCACGTTTCAGCTTCAATAATTAACGAGATGCTAACCATTCATTTAGCTTAGCTTGAGAGCCTGTTACTTGAGCCATTAAGCTATTAGATGCGTCGATAGCTTCAGCTAAGTTATCTAGGTTTAAATTTTGTTCAATAACACGCGATACTTCAGCAAGGCTTGAAGCACCAAACTGCGCCGCATTCGATTTTAAGCTATGGGAGTGGCGAATAGCTGCTTCTTTATCTTTACCAATGGTTGCTAACACTTCTGAGCCTAAACGTTCAAACTCTGAGCAGCAAAAATCAAGTGTATCAGCAAACTGCTCACCCAATAACGATTCCATACTCTCTAATGCTGATGTATCAATATTTATTTCTGTCATATTTTAAGCCCTTAAAACAATCCATGTAAGTTACAGTTTAATAGTACTACTTTATATTGATGCGTAAAAAAAACCAACTTAATTACCTTATAAATGTATAATTGCGAGGATCATACTGGCAACAAAAAGTTTATTAAATGGCACGCACACTTTGTAATCATTGTAACTTTTCACTAAACACCTGTATTTGCAACGCAATTACAAATATAAACAACAAAGTTACGGTTATTATTCTACAGCACCCGAGTGAAGAAAAAATAGCAAAAAATACCGCTAAACTACTCAATTTATGCCTAACTGATTGCCAAATAATCAAAGGCGAAAATAATGATGACTTTTCCATACTAAAAACACTGCCAGTAAGCTCAACTGTTTTACTCTACCCTAACGAACACGCTGTAAATTTAGACGATAACACTGAGCAACCAAATGTAAAAAAAATCACCCATTTAATCGTGGTTGATGGTACATGGAAAAAAGCCTACAAAATTTTGCAGCTCACCACATTACTAAATCAATTTAAAACGGTCAGTTTTAAACAGCTACCTAAAAATCGTTATGCTATTCGTAAAGCCCCTCGGGCCGACAGCCTATCCACACTTGAGGCTGTAGCGCATAGTTTGTTTTTAATAGAGCAGCTAAATCCCGCACCACTTTATAATACGCTTAATGAATTAATACAAAAACAAACCCAACACATGCCCGAGCACGTAAAAGCACGTTACTTAGATTAAATTCGTTACTATATGAAACTTGCAATGCGTAACTACCCTAACAGACTAAAACGTGGCTTTACTCGCCAAGGACCCGACTATCGCTTTGACGACCAAGTCGACTTTAGCGATATAAGAGATACCTTCGGCTTTAGGTCAATGGTCGTTGGTAAATGGGTAACTAAAGAAGAGCGCTACATTAGCGCCAATTTAATTTACGATGCACTGGCCGACCTTGCGCAAATACTGCATTTACCACCTAAAGCAATTGGCCTGCGCGGGAAGCTTAACTTTGCATTTGGCCATGGTGGTCAAAAAGGCGTGCAAGCGCATTATAATGCAGCCTCTCAAACACTTGCTCTTGCAAAAAATGCAGGCGGTGGTGCACTTGCTCACGAATGGTTCCATGCGTTTGACCATCATATAAGCGAGCACTTATTTGCAACAAAACCACGCTTTGGCTTTGCCTCAAAATTGTGGCTTTCAAACACGCCTAATTTATCACATCCACTTAATAATGCTTTGAACAGTTTTTATAAACATGTGTTTTTAGATGAAGATGGTATTGATGCAAATAACTTTGTACAAACGTGTATAGAACACGATAAAGCCCACAATATGAATTATATGAGCATGCCCGAAGAGCTTGCAGCACGGTGTTTTGAAGCCTGTATTGAAGGCCACACATATATAAAAAATAGCTTTTTGGTGGGAGGCTTAAAAAGTAGTAATTTAATATACCCAAATAGTGAGCATATTAATAAAGCAAATGAAGCGCTTAACCAGTATTTTGAGCTACTGGGTTATGCGCTTCATAAAATGGACGAGTAATGCCTATATTTGGTGATTATTTATCGTCACTAATACGACTTGCTACTGCGCTGCTTTGATCTTTATATTTTGCATCTTTACGAATATTGTATGGGTTTTCACACGGGCCCGATAACATTTCAAAGCTCATAGCACCAATTTTCATCAGTGGGCGTAGTGCCAGTGGTAATTTACCTGAGTTGTAAAACTCTAAAACAATATTACCGCTCCAGCCGGGGTCTATTCGGTGCGCGGTTACATGCACCATTAAACCCAAACGCGCAAGCGATGAGCGTCCATCTAACCAACCTACTATATCTGCTGGTAGAGTTACTTTTTCATGGGTAATAGCTAGTGCAAGTTCACCTGGGTGTAAAAAGAATGCTTCACCTTCATCAAGCACTATTTCTTCACTCATGATCGATTCCATGGCCTTATTTAACTGATCTTTTGGACCACTTAAATCGACGTATGCCGCGTTATGCGCATTAAACGTTCTAAATTTATTACCCAAGCGTAAATCGGCCGTTACACCTGAAATCATCTCGCTCGTTGGTGCAGGCTCAATAACTATGCGGCCATCGCTTAAGTATTCTTTAATATGTGTGTCTGAAAGTCTCATTATTTATTAATCTTCCGTAATCACAATTTCAATTGCATTGTGATGCTGTTGATAATAAAGCGTGCTGGCTATTAACCTTGCTGCTGCGCTGTATGTTTTGCTTATTGCGGCATCGTTATCGCTTGCAATAAGTTTACCTTGCTCAGAATACTCGCGTATATCTATTGCAAGTGGAATATGGCTAAGTACAGGCACGCCGTGCTTATGCGCCAGTTTTTGTGCACCGTCTTTACCAAAAACGTGGTTAGCTTCACCACAGTGAGTGCAAATGTAGTGGCTCATATTTTCTATTAAGCCAAGCACCGGTACGTTTACTTTATTAAACATAGCAATGCCTTTTTGCGCATCGGCTAGCGCTAAATCTTGCGGTGTAGTGACAATAACAGTGCCGCTAGCGGGTACTTTTTGGCTCATTGTAAGCTGAATATCACCGGTGCCCGGTGGCATATCAACAATTAAGTAGTCAAGCTCGCCCCAATCGGTTTCGTTAAGTAACTGGCTCAGCGCGCCTGACGCCATTGGCCCGCGCCACACCGTGGCATCATCGCTTGGAACTAAAAAGCCAATTGACTGCGCTTTAATGCCATTTGCATCAAAAGGCTGTAGCTGTTTGTTATCTTTAGTGACGGGCTCTGCGCCCACTAATCCTAAAAGCATTGGGATAGATGGGCCATAAATGTCAGCATCTAAAATACCCACCTTTGCGCCTTCATTTTTAAGCGCGCCTGCCAAGTTAACAGCAGTAGTCGACTTACCTACCCCACCTTTGCCTGAGGCAATAAGTACAATATGTTTAATCGCTTTAAACTTAGCCGCCTCTTTAATGATAACCTTGGCGCTAATTGTTACAGGCACATTTAAGCTTTCACTTACGTGTTGCTCAACTAAAGGCATTTCTGATTGCCCAGCAAATGGCAGAGTTAATTTAATGTGTAGTGATTTATCGTCATTTTGAGTAATAGTATCAATGAAGCTTTCGTCAATACCGACGGCAAAAGCCGCACTACGATATGCCGCTAAGGCAGTTATAATCGGTTGTTTTTGCACCGATTTAGAAGAGAATAGTTTCGACAGTCCAAACATAGCAATTAAATAGCGTTTCTTTGATGAAAAGTGCCACGGAATTATGTAACATTCAGGGCATTAACACCAGTCAATTAATAAAAATCCATAAGCTGTGCGCACTCTAAGCAGATAGCTTGTAGATAAATTAATGATAATTGCCGTTTGTATAATAAAAACGGCGTTTTATCCTCAATTCGGAATGATTATGACGCAGCGAAAGATCCTGATTACCAGCGCATTACCTTATGCAAATGGCCCTACTCACCTAGGTCATTTATTGGAATATATTCAAACTGATATTTGGTCACGTTTTCAAAAACTACAAGGCCACGAAGCTTATTATGTTTGCGCAGACGATGCCCACGGCACGCCAATTATGCTTAATGCGCAAAAGCAAGGGATCACGCCTGAAGAAATGGTAAAACAAGTGAGCATAGAGCGCCAACGCGACTTTGCTGACTTTAATATCAAATTTGATAACTACCACAGCACCCACAGCCAAGAAAACAAAGAATTAAGCGAACTTATTTATAACCGCCTAAACGATGCCGGTCATATTAAAAAGCACACTATTTCGCAATTATTTGATCCAGAAAAAGGTATTTTCTTACCAGACCGCTTTGTAACAGGTACTTGCCCGACGTGTAAGTCTGAAAACCAAAACGGCGATAGCTGTGATTCGTGTGGTGCTACATACAGCCCTACCGAACTTATTAACCCGCGTTCTGTAATGTCAGGTGCTGAGCCTGTACTTAAAGATTCTGAGCATTACTTTTTTGACCTGCCAGCATTTGAAGGCATGCTAAAAGAGTGGTTACACTCGGGAACTATTCAACAAGAAATGGCTAACAAGCTAGACGAATGGTTTACCGATGGCTTGCAACAGTGGGATATTAGCCGTGACGCACCTTATTTTGGTTTTGAAATCCCAAATGCACCAGGCAAATATTTTTACGTTTGGTTAGATGCACCTATTGGTTACATGGCGAGTTTTAAAAACCTATGTGACGAAAAAGGCCTCGACTTTGATGCGTTTTGGGCTGAAGGTTCAGACGCAGAGCTTTATCACTTTATTGGTAAAGACATTATCTACTTCCACAGCTTATTTTGGCCAGCAATGCTAGAAGGCGCTAATTTTAGAAAGCCAACTAACGTATTCGCTCATGGTTTTGTAACTGTGAATGGCGAAAAAATGTCTAAATCAAAGGGTACGTTTATTAAAGCGCGTACTTATTTAGATAACTTAAACCCAGAATACTTACGTTACTACTACGCAGCAAAATTAAGCAGCGGTATTGTTGATCTGGATTTAAACCTAGAAGACTTTGCACAGCGCGTAAATTCAGACCTAGTAGGTAAAGTAGTCAACATAGCGAGCCGTTGTGCTGGCTTTATTACTAAAAAGTTTGATGGCAAGCTAAGCAACACTATTATGCAACCAGAGCTGTTAGCAGAGTTTCAAGCTGCTGCACCGAGCATTACAACACACTACGAGAACCGCGATTACAGCCGCGCAATTCGCGAAATAATGGCGCTTGCCGACAAAGCAAACCAATTTATTGATGGCGCAGCGCCTTGGGTATTAATTAAAGACGAAACTAAGCAACAAGAAGCACACGAAGTGTGTTCTCTTGGTCTTAACTTGTTCCGCGTTTTAATTACTTACTTAAAACCCGTGCTACCAGGAATGGCAGACAACGTACAAGCGTTTTTAAATGACGACCTTGCATGGGACGGCGTTCAAAATGCACTAGTAAGCCACCCTATCAATAAATTTAAACCGTTAATGCAACGTGTTGAAATGGATAAAGTGAACAAAATGGTTGAAGAATCTAAAGAAAGCTTAGCACCAAAAGTAACAATTGACCCTAACAGCCCACTTGCAAAAGAGCCAATTAGCGACGAGATTGAGTTCGATGATTTTGCAAAAGTAGACCTACGCGTAGCTAAAATTGCTAAAGCAGAGCACGTAGAAGGCGCAGATAAACTACTTAAGCTAACACTTGATTTAGGCGGCGAAACTCGCCAAGTGTTTGCGGGTATTAAATCAGCTTACGCACCTGAGGATATCGAAGGCAAGCTAACCGTTATGGTTGCTAACCTTAAGCCTCGTAAAATGCGCTTTGGTATGTCTGAAGGCATGGTATTAGCAGCAGGCCCTGGCGGAAAAGAAATTTATATTCTTAACCCAGATGACGGCTCAGAGCCTGGTATGCGCGTAATGTAATATTACTCATACAATAAAAAAACCGCTGATATGTCAGCGGTTTTTTTATGGGCTAAAGTAATGTTTAGTCGTATATTAAATACCGAACAAGAGCGTAGTGTTCTTACCAAGCTTATATATTTTAACTATAAAATTAATTATCTTATTTAATTGAGCTTTTTCAATACGCGGTCTTTTCTTGGTAAGTAATAGTTATCGTAATCAAGTGAGACTATAACGCGCTCTGCTTTTCCTAATAACTCATTACGCGGAATTAAACCTATTACACGCGAGTCAGCGCTATTGTCGCGGTTATCGCCCATTGCTAAATAATAATCATCAGGAATTGTAATTGCGTCAAAGCCCGATAAACGTGAAGGAATATTTGCCACTCTTATCGAATGCGCTAACCCGTTTAAATCTTCGATTTTATCAAGCGAGTCTATGTTGCTTTGCTGATCTGCATAATTAAGTTTTTTACCATTAATAATGAGCTCATTATTTTCAAGCGCAACGGTGTCTCCTGGCACACCAATTACACGTTTAATTAAACGGTTATCGGCAGCTTGTGAGTCAAAAACAATAATATCACCGGTTTGTGGGTCCGCTAGTTTAAGTAGTTTTATATGCGTAAATGGGACACGAATATCGTAGGCCATTTTATCGGTAAGTATTCTGTCACCTTCTTGAATTGTTGGCTTCATAGAGCCTGTTGGCACTTCGTACCAATCGGCTACAGCGCTTCTAAATACGCTCATTAGTGCAATAAATACGATAAGAGAGCGGTTGTTTTTCCAAAACTTATAAACTAATTTCATGCCTATTCCCTTCAATTGAACAAGTCTTTAATTAAGTAACTGTTTATATGACTTTGCTATTTAGCTGCAGTTCAATCAATGATGTAACAAAACATGTTGACTACTAATTTTAATTGATCGATTAAATTTAGAGCGTCGTAACATTTAACGAAACCAACGGGTATTAACTTAAAGGAAAAATAAAATGTTTAAGAAAATTACTACTGCATTATTGTTTACAACTGCAAGCCTTGGATTTACTACAATGGCTTATGCTGATCATCATGGTATGAAAAAAGACGTTGTTGAAGTAGCCGTTGAAAATGGTTCGTTCACTACTCTTGTTGCTGCTGTTAAAGCCGCAGGTTTAGTTGAAACACTGCAAGGTAAAGGACCCTTTACTATTTTTGCACCAACAGATGCTGCATTTTCTAAATTACCTGAAGGCACTGTAGAAATGTTACTCAAGCCTGAAAACAAAGATAAGCTAACGGCGGTATTAACTTATCACGTAGTGTCTGGAAAAGTGATGGCAGCCGAAGTAATGAAGGTAGATAGTGCGAAAACACTACAAGGCCAATCAGTTATGGTTAAAGCCGACAGCATGGGCGTAATGATAAATGACGCTAAAGTTGTAAAAGCTGATGTAAAAGCAAGCAACGGCGTAATTCATGTTATCGACACCGTACTACTTCCAAAAGAGTAGTCATAAAAGAATAAGCCAACTAAAAAAGCATAAGTAAATACTTATGCTTTTTTATTTATTTTTGTTTCATGACATAACAAATTATTGATTTAGTTTTTCTTTCGCTTCTTTTACTTTTTCAAAATCTAAACCAAGTTCGTCAGTCGCTTCTTTAATAAGATGCGGTTGAGTCATCACGACTGCCATTAGTTGCTGTAGCTTTTCTGGCGGAATACCAAGCTCTTGAACAAGCGCCATTGCCATCATTGGGTTTTGAGTAAACGCTTCAAACAATGCTTTTACTTTTTCGTCGCTTACATTGCGCTCTTTAAGTATTGCTAGTATTGGATTCATTATTAAACCTTAAGTGTTTTTTATAGGGCTTAGTATATGGGCTAAACCCTAAAATTAAAGAGTTACTCTACAAGTAAAACCACTTTTCCTGCGTTTTCATTACGCTCTAAAATAGCATGGGCTTCGTTTGCGTCGCTCCAAGGCAATGTTTTATACAAGTTAAAGTCGTACTTTTTAGTGGCAATATCATTGTAAAAACGCGCTACAAAGTCGTCGCGCACCTGACGTTTAAACTCAATACTACGATTTCTAAGCGTTGAGGCATGAAACGAAATACGCTTTTGTAAAAGCGCCGCAAAATCAACCTCTGCAAAACGTCCATCTAAAAATGCAAGCATCACAATTTGGCAATCCATGGCTGCAATAGCGGCATTTTTATTTAAGTAACTACCCGAAACAGGATCTACAATTGCATTTGCTGTTAACTCATTTGCTTTCATATATTCTACAAAGTCGGTGGTTTTGTAGTTAATTGCATGATCGGCACCGAGTTCTTTTGCGTGTTGGCATTTATCATCCGTACCAGCGGTAATAACTACGGTAGCACCTGCGCTTTTAGCCATTTGAATTGCTGCACCGCCCACACCACTAGCACCTGCATGAATAAGCGCTGTTTGCCCTTTTTGTAATTTACCAAGCTCAAATAACGCGCCAAATGCCGTTAAATACACTTCGCTTATTGCAGCGCCTTCAGCCATTGTTACATCATCGGGTAATTCCATAAGCTGTTTTGCATCAACTGCTACATATTCGCTATAAGCACCACCAGAGCACAATGTAAAAATACGCTTGTTTAGCCAGCTTTTATCTACATCTTTTCCAAGCTCAGTAACTGTACCCGCACATTCTAAACCTAAAATAGGGCTATCTCCCGCAGGGGCCGGGTATTTACCTTGGCGCTGCATACTGTCTGCACGGTTTACACCTATTGCTGCAACTTTAACAAGTACTTCATGGCTCTTTAAAACCGGCTTTTCGGTTTCACTAAATGCAAGGTTGCCATCTTCATGAGAAATATATTTCATTGTTGCTCCAAGTTTAAAAACTGTAATAACATATAGATGGGGATGAACACAGATTCAAACAACCTCAAAAGCGCCAACTTTGTTTATAAGGATAAACATCGGGTAGATAACCATTATGTACTTGTTGCTGACAATCCTGCCAGAACGTCGCTAAAAACAAGTTACTGTGCTCATTATTAAAATAATTAAACGCAATATCGTTGGCACTAAAAAACACCTTAAATTGGCTCGGAAATATATCGTTTTCAGCTATATCAAAATACGAGTTACTACTTAGCTCTTCGAGTGCATTTTGGGTTTGTGGAACGTCTCTAAAGTTGCAATCGGTTAGTGGGCAAATTTCGTCAAAATCGTAAAACACCACTCGCCCCCATCGCGTTACGCCAAAGTTTTTCATTAGCATGTCGCCCGGAAATATATTAGCGCTAGCTAATTCTTTAATTGCTTTACCGTAGTCATGCATCACGCTCTCTAAGGTTTTGTTATCGCATCGGTTAATATATAAATTAAGCGGGGTCATTTTACGCTCAACATAAACGTGCTTTAAAATGAGTGCCTTACCCGATATAACCATACTGCTACCAATTTGGTTTTTCATCTGCTCAAGCAATTCATCACTAAAACGGCTTAAATCAAACGCTAAATATCTAAACTCGTGCGTATCTACCAAACGACCAACCCTATCGGCTTGTTTTACAAAGTTATACTTGTCTATCACTTGTGCTTTGGTGGCTGTTTTTGGCGCACTAAATTTGTCTTTAATTACTTTATAAACGTAATCTAGCCCTTCAATAGTAAATACCAGCATTACCATACCCGGCGTACCTGGCGCTTTAACATACCTGAAGTTGGCTGGGCTATTTTTAGTCGTATCGACCTTATACCGATAAAACTCAGTTTTGGCGTGCTTTATAAAACCAATGGCGTTAAATAACTCAAAGCGTTGTTTGTGTGGCATTAACACACTTAAGTAATCTACATAACGAGCGGGCTTATCGGTATCAACCATAAAATAGGTGCGTGCAAAGCCAAATAATAAACTTAATTGATCGGCGCCCATCATTACAGCATCAAGCTTTAGTCCCTCATCGGTATTTAAAATAGCGATAGCAAAAGGCATATTGTCGCCATTTTTAGCAATGCAGCGCCCAATTAAATAACAGGCTTTGTTTCTAAAAAATAATGAGTTGGCGTATTCAATATAACCGTCGTTTAAATTTATAAGTTCGTACACCTGTTTGCATTGCTGCTTAGCGCCTTGCATTAACGTACTTTGTAATGTGGCTACATCAAGTTCTAAATGACTAAACGGCACTCTAAATACTTGATTAGTGATAAGCGTTTTAACGGCGTTATTAAACCCATTATGTAGCGATACCCTGCTCACTAAGCTTTCATAAGAGCGCGGCTCACTACGATACTTTGCTTTTAATACAAACAAATGCACAGTACGAATTTTTTTATCGTCCCAAATTGCGCCAAACGTTGAATTAAAAAAAGTATGCGCAATAGGTTTGTTTTCGTGATTTTGTACCATATCGCCGTAAATATTTTTAGCTAACTGCCACGTTTGCGGGCAAGTAAGCTCAGCATAAGCAATAACTCTCACGGCTTCACTCACGTTTTTCACTTCGCGCTCATACACTTGTAAACGTTCACGCATAGCACTTTGCACACTATGGTACTGTCGTTGTTCAAAACGGCTTTGTGCACCCAGTGTAATATTTAAAAATTGCGAAAACATCGCCTCAAATCCAGCAAAAACAGATCGTGCAAGCTTACTGGCAATAACGTTTTGCAGCGTATTATTAGATTGATGTGTTAGCCTATTTTGCATAAATACAGCACTTATATTGATGCCAGTTATGGCGGTTATTTTTATTAATTGTTTACACCTTAGCAAGCAGGCTTTAATTTAGATAATTAATAAACCATATAAATAGAATTTATTGGGCGTATTGACCTTTCGAGGTTAATTTTGCAGCCGTGTATTTGGTTTATAAGCAAGGCAAAGTACATGTAGTGTGGTGGCTCCCCATAAATGTACTTTAACGCTGCATAAAGGCCAAATACACACTGCCCATAGGGTTCTTTCTAGGGACGATTAACTCTTTGTTGCTCGATTTTTACTTAGCCCACTAGGTGGCAAACCTCGCGCCGCGATTAAATCGCCCCTAGATTGAACAAATTTCAACCCTGAAAGGCCAACACGCCCATATGAATATAAGAAATGTCGATCTTAACCTTCTCGTTTATTTAAATGTGTTAATAGATGAAAAAAGTGTGTCGAAAGCTGCAAATAAACTCGCGCTTACGCAACCGGCTATGAGTAACGCATTAAAACGTTTGCGCGATTTATTTGACGACCCGCTACTTGTGCGTGCCGCAGGCTCTATGACGCCAACGGCAAAGGCACTTGCGTTAAAGCCTGAAGTTGAGGCGCTCTTAAAAATGGCCGAAGCTATTACGCAGCCTAGTGAGCAATTTAACCCTGCAACCGCTGAAGTTACCTTTAGAATAATGGCAAATGACTACATAGAGTCGACCTTAATAGCCCCTTTTATAACTGCGCAGCTTAGTAAAAATCCCGGTATTAATTTTGATGTATTAAGTCCAAGCGACATAAACCTGCAAGACATGGAAAAAGGCACTATAGATTTAGCAATAAATCGCTTTAATGGTTTGCCACGCTCGTTTCATCAAGCCAGTGTATGGCGCGATAATTACTGTTGTTTAACCCATCCTAAAAATACATTTTTACAACAATCAGGGTTAGACGACTACTTAAAAAAAGAGCATATTTGGGTAAATCGTGCCGGCTGGGGGCCTGAAGCCGCTGTTACTAATAAATCAGGAAAACAAAAATTAGGCTGGGTAGATGAAGCGCTTTGGCAACTAGAACAAACCCGTAAAATACGTGTTTTTACTCGCCACTACATGGTCGCAAGCCTGCTTTGCCAATCAGAGCAACTTATTGCCACCCTACCGCGCAGGCAAGCTAAGTTATTAACCTCTCATACTGATTTGGTAATCAGCCCTGTACCATTTCAAATAGTGCCTATTGAAGTAAAAATGATATGGAGCCCACTGCTGCACCATGCAACGGCGCACCAATGGTTAAGGCGTGAGTTATTAGCGTTTGCTAAAACGATTGCAGATAGATAAATTATTATTTTCATCACATCAAGCACCAGGTATTTTACTATCGCGCATACTGTCCAAGCTTTACTTTCATTAGAAGAATATAATGATAAACAAACTTAATAATAAGAATAACGATATTGCAAATATAATTTTTGCTGTCTTTCAAAAGTCCTACGCTATAGAGGCTAAACTGATCGGCGCGCATAACTTTCCTCCTTTAGCGCGTAATATTAAAGGTATAAAAAAATCAGAAACAACCTTTTATGGCTACAGCGAAAATGAATGTTTAGCAGCCGTTATAGAAGTAGATACAAACAACGAGTATTTAGATATTTGCAGTTTAACCGTTGATCCTAGTCATTTTAAAAAAGGTATCGCAAGTAAGCTAATAAGTTATGTTTTAGCAATGGATGATTTTTCTCATGCAATAGTGGAGACTGCGGTTGCTAATACTCCTGCAATAAATTTATATAAAAAGCATGGCTTCGTGGAATTTAAAAGATGGATCCCTTCACATGGTATTGAAAAGCTGGCTATGTCGGTCGTAATTTAAATCAGTATTTCAAAATAGGTAATTTACAAATGGATAGTGCATCAATAATTGCGTGGAGTGTTTTGTTTGGAGGCATAGGTATTGGCTACCTTACTTACGGGCGAAGAAAAAAAGCCGTAGTACCGCTTTGTATTGGTTTGTCGCTATTGGTATTTCCGTATTTTATGAGCAGTGTTAGCATGCTGTTGATTGTAGGCGCTATTTTAGTGGCTATTCCCTACTTTATTAAAATTTAATATTACTATTGTTATTGCTACTGTAACGACTAAATAAAATAAATGCTCAAAATAAAAAAGCGCCGTGGTATTCAACTTTGGGAAAATACCATGGCGCTTTTGGAAATCGTCGATATAGGAGTCTACCTACAGTGTAAGATTAGCAAGCTTAGTACCAACTTCATAAAACAATTAAAATTCAATAAAAACAATTAACTAAGCATCCACCTTAACTCATCAACTAATCCCCTTGTTCCAGTTTTGTGCACGTTTTTACCGCTCTGCACCAAATTAATTAGTATAATTTAGGTATGTTTTCTATTTTTATTTAGTTTTAAAACTTACTATTGATTAAATCAATGTCAGTTATTGAAAACAACAATTTCATTAATAATACACTTAGCGCTAGAGTGAAGTTAAGCCAACAAACTAAGAGTAATAATTATGACAACATCAAGCTTCACACAACAAGACGGGTTATTTATTGATGCTAACTTACATCAGTTTATTGAAGAGCAGTTATGCGCAAAAACTAACACCACTGAAACTTACCAAGCATTAGCTACTTTAGTTGATGAGTTTGGTTGTAAATGCCGTAAAACAAAGCACCAACCAAATGATGTATTAGAAGTGGATACATTGCTAAACGCATACCAACTTAAAAACCACCCACTTTGCCATGTTGATGCACAAACGACAGAAGCCGTTTTAGACGAATATTGCTGCCAGGTTCCTGCAATTATTGTTGTTGCGTTAATGGATACGCTTAGTGGTACGCAGTGCGATGAACCTCAAGCACATGAGATTTACCATCGTGCAGCGCAGTTAACCAACCGCCCTTGCATGCACAGAGTAAAAACTGCCTCAGCAGCTTAATAATGAATGTGTTTAAAAGTGCTCGATAACCTTCTTTGCAAAGCCAGTACAAGTTAAGGTTGTCGAGTTATGAATACTTGAGTTATCGCTCTGCTCTTGCGCTAAATCAAAGGTTACTTCACCGCTTTTAAATGTTTGCTCTAACGCATTTTCTATTAGTAATGCGGCCTCGTCCCATCCCATAAATTTAAGCATTAATACCGCACTTAAAATACTACTGCTGGGGTTTGCTTTATTTTGCCCTGCTATACGTTCAAACGTGCCGTGTGTAGGCTCAAAAAATGCGACATCGTTATTTAAATTTGCAGCAGGCATTATGCCAACACCGCCAACTTGTGCGCTCAGCATATCCGCTAAAAAGTCACCATTTTGATTAGTCGTCACCACTACATCAAATTGCTCTGGGTGCATTAAACATTGCTGCAGCATGTTGTCGGCTATAACTTCTTTAATAATTAGAGGTGCTTGATTTACTCGCTCTATTTGCAGCCAACGCCCATTTTCATGTGCAGTGGCATTAAATTCGCTTTGTGCAAGTGCATACCCCCAACGCTTAAATGCCCCATCGGTAAATTTAAGTACATTGCCTTTATGCACTAGCGTTAATGATTCACTATCGTTTTTAAGTGCATAGTTAATGGCAAAGCGCATTAGTCGCTCAGAGCCTTCTTTAGATATATTTTTAATACCAATACCGCATTCTTGTGAAAACCTTAAGCGGGTTACGCCCATTTCCTCACATAAAAAATCGAGCATTTTTTCACTTTCTACACTGCCTGCTTGCCACTCAATACCTGAGTACACGTCTTCGCTGCTATCACGAAGCACTGTTATGTTTGTTAAAAAAGGATTTTTTAAAGGAGAAGGAAGTGCGCTAAAGCCTTTTATAGTGCGCATATTTACAAACAAATCCATTTCTTGCCTGAGTGCAACATTAAGCGATCGAAAGCCACCACCCAGTGGTGTGGTTAACGGCCCTTTTATGGCAATTTTGCAGGCACGTACCGCGTTAATTGTTTCTTGCGGGAACCAGTCACCGTCATACAGCTTTGCGGCCTGCTCGCCATTATAAACTTGCATCCAATGAATTTTCCGTGCACTTTTATAACAATGCTCAATTGCACTATCAACAACGTGGCGCATCACCGGCATAACATCCAGCCCCACGCCATCGCCATCAATAAAAGCAATGATAGGTTCTAACGGTATTTGCCAATGTCCTTGTTCATCAATAGTGATATTTTGGCCGTGCTCAGGAACTTGAATATGCTGATACGTCATGGCTAAAACCTAACTTAAAATAACGATTAATTGATTAAACCATGCTTAGCTAGAGGTGTCTGTATTTGTACTTTTATAGTTACTATCATTTTAAAAAATAAAGAATTAGGCGTGATTATTTATCCATTTAGTTGGTCTTGTATATTAAGCCTGGCGTACCAGTTATTAAATTACAGTGGAGCATTTTAATGAAATACTTTTTTGTACTGCTACTATCAATCAGCTCTTTTAACGTATTAGCCGCTGAAGTAGTCATACATAACCTTAGTTCGCTCTCAAGTAATGCTCAAAATACGGTGTCTACATGGGTTAATCAAAGTGTTGAAAAAACACAAAATACACTGGGGCCTTTAAAGCAAACCACTTTGCCTATTTATTTAAAACCGCAATACTTTGCTTTTGAGCCTGTACCTTGGGCTACAGTTAAGCGCAATAACCCCGATGGGATTGAACTACATATAGATCGCTACGCCAGTTTAAATGCATTCACTAAAGATTGGACGCTATACCATGAACTTTCGCATTTATATTTGCCGCTACTTCCCTACTCCGGTTTTTGGCTAAGCGAAGGTTTTGCCAGTTATATGCAAAACGTAATAATGCGTGACAGCGGTATAATCACCCAGCCACAGTTTGTACAACGTTTAAATGCAGGATTTGATCGTGCCCGCCTGCAAACCAAAACTAAAACACAGCCACTTAATAAGCTCTCTGCCGATATGTGGAAACAACGCGCCCAGCAACGTGTTTATTGGACGGGTGCGGCTTTTTTTGCACAGGCCGACCTTAAGCTACAAAAACAAGGTTTATCTGTCGCGGGTATAATAAAACAGTATCAAACATGCTGTAGACCCGCTCGTTCTAGTGCTAAAACCTTTATAAAAGAGTTAGATAAGTTATCCGGCAGCAGCATTTTTACAACGCTGTATGCAAAATATAATACCCGTACTGATTTTCCTGATATTAATAAAAAGCAGCTAAACACGCTTTAACGGCTGCTCTGTTTTATATAGCTACTATATTCAACCAGCCCTTGCGCATTAAAATTGGTTGAGTACTCGTTCATAAAACCATGCAAAAAATTGGTTTTATAGCACTTAACACCCGCTTTGGTGCTTAAAGCTTTAATAACTTCATCAACATTAAAGTGACTCTCACTTTCTGGGAATATGAATTCACAGGGTACATTTGCATCTAACGCTAAATAATTACGAATTTGCGACGGATAAAAGCCAATTAACTTTTTAAGGTGTGTATTGCCTGTTAATAACTGTGCCCGCCATGCTGCACTTGCCCCTGCGCTAAACGCAATACATGTGGTCGGCACTTTTAAACTCTCAAAGCATTCTAGAAGTTTGTCCGTGTATTTGTCATGGCCACACTGCTGTATAAAATTATTATAACTATCTTGTTCACTTTCAATAGCTTGAATCTTGTTATTGTATGGGTCAACAATCACTAAATTTGAACTAATTGCCTGTGATAACTTACTTAAAGCAGGGGTTAAACCATAAATATCACTCACTATTAGGTAATTCATACTTATCCTTTGGTAACTAAAAATGGGCTTTGTAAGCAGTTGATAAGATTTATTATAAATATTTTTATAATAAATAGCTTGCACACAATTTATATATAAGTTACCTTCCCTCTCTGGTTTAAAGAAACCGCCGCGGTTAACCATTTACCCTGATCCAGTAAGCCCCGCAAAACGTATATTTGAAAGCTAAGTTATTGTACGGCGAGAACCCCTTGAATAATACCGAGATGATTTTTTACTATCATCGCAAAAGTGTCATAAAGATCGTCAACACTGTAATGAAGCTAAACACAACATCGTTAATTTATTGACTGCAATTTGCTATACAAATATAGCGCAGAATAAATAACAAGAATAAAGTGAGTTTTATTATGTCTTATAAATATAACGGGTCTATGATCCAAATAGCACATCCAGTGCAATCAATTTCAGTAAACAAACATCGTGTAATCTTCAGTGATACACAAGGTTTAAAAAATGCATTATTTCAAAAAGCGAGTGATGCACGCCAGTTTGTTAAGTGGCTAAAAGCTAACTAAGCAACATATAACTTTAATTGCCATTCTATTATTGCAATTATTGATAAGATATTATGCCAGCCTTGTTGCTGGCATTTTACTTTTTAGCCCTTTATTGGTTACAATAGTTTTACAATAATAATTACTGGTAGCTGTTGTAATGCTCCGTATATTTTTAACTTTCTTACTTTTTTTCTGTCTGAGCTCAATAAGCAATGCTAGAACCATAAACTGGCTAGCGCACGATTTTGCACCCTATTATATTTTAAATGGTCAATATCAACACCAAGGCCGTGACGAAAGCATAATTTCTTTACTTGAAAAACAACTTCCTAATATTACCTTTAACCGCATGCTTATCCCCTCAGGTAAAGTAATTCAAGAGCTGTCTAATACTTCAAATAATGTTTGTGCGTTATCGCTTTATAAAAATGATTACAGAAAAGAGCATATTTATTTCACAGAAGAAAGCTCAACAACAGGCCTCTCGCCTTCAATAGCAATGCATAAAAAGCTGGCCAAAGCGCTAAATATAGCGGAATCAAAAGAAGTATCACTACTCAATTTAATACAAGATAAAAAACTAACTCTTGGAGTTTCTATGAGCCGCTCTTACGGCCAAGAGATAGATACTTTAATAAACAGTACACCCAACATTGATTTAGTAATTAGACCCACACGCGATAGCCTAGCGAGCCTTACATATATGCTTAACCTAAAACGAATTGATATTTTGCTGGGTTACCCAAGCGAGCATTACTATTTAGCTAAATCAATGCACTTTGAAGAAAACTTAACGCAGCGTCCATTAACCGAATCTCCAGCGCTCAGTTATGGCTTTATTGGTTGTACTAAAAACGAGCAAGGCGCAAAAGACATCGCTATTCTTAATGAGCAGCTTAAAGTTATTAAAAAAACGCAGGCTTATAACGATTTACTTATGCGCTGGTTGCCTGAGGATTTAAGGCCTCTATTAAAGTCACGTATTAATAGCACAAAATAAACAAATTCAAAGTCGCTTAATTTGAGTTTCTGTTAAGCAAAAAAAACGCCACAGTAAGTGGCGTTTTTATATTCAATAACTGTATTACTTACGAACGCCTTCTATTGATAAAATAATATCAACATGAGTAGATGCAGGCCCTAAGTTGTAATCAATACCGTAGTCGGTAAGTTTAAGGCTGGTTTCGCCTTCAAAACCTACGCGGTATCCACCCCACGGATCTTTACCTTCACCCACTTTATCTATTTCAAAGGTAATAGTTTTAGTTACGCCATGCAGCGTAAATTCGCCGGTTACGTCGGCCTCTTCACCATCTTCATCAAATTTAATGCTGGTGCTTTTAAATGTCGCTTTTGGGTATTTATCCACATTTAAAAAATCTTTACCATGTAGGTGCTTATCACGCTCTGCATGGTTAGAATCAAGGCTTGTGGTGTCAATATTTACCATAATTTTTGATGCATCAGGATTTTTAGCATCGTAACTAAATGTGCCGTCAAAAGTATTAAAACGACCATATAACCAGCTGTAACCTAAGTGTTTAATTTTAAAGTTAACAGATGCGTGCCCGCCTTTCGTATCAATTACATAATCAGCTGCATTAGCGGCTGTTGCCGATAACATCATTGCAGCCGAAACGGCTGTGCTTACTAATAATTTTTTCATTTTAATCATCCTTTAATGGTTTGATCATTCTGATTAAGGTTTTATCTTTATCGATAAAGTGATGTTTTAACGCCCCTAGTGCATGCAATACTGCAAACCCGATTAATGTGCACGCGCCATAATAATGTACTTTTCCTGCAATATCGGCTTGGTCATCAAATGTAAAATCAAGCGCTGATACGTTAAATAAGGTAAACACTTCTATTGGACGTCCGTCTGCGGTTGATATTAAATACCCTGCAACAACTATAACGGCCAAAATAATATACATAGCAATATGCGCAGTATGTGCTAATTGGTTCATGCCTTTACTTTCACCTAATGGTTTAGGTTGTGTAGATAAAGCACGCCATAAAGTTCTAAATAAAAATACGGCCACAAGTGTAATACCAATGCTTTTATGTAAATCGAGCGAGCCTTTATACCAGCTATCATAATAAGTAAGCTCAACCATATATAAACCTAAACCAAACAGGCCAAAAATAGTCAACGCCATGAGCCAATGTAAAATAATGGCGACAAGTCCGTAAGATGAAGGTGTATTTTTAAACATGTGTAACGTCCTATAATGCTATGACGTTACAATATAGCGCATAGCCGTAAATGAAAATAACATTTACAAACACTTTACGTGCGTATACGCACAGAACTTTGATAATTAAAGTCAGTTTTTAAAAGTTGAGGATTAAACAGATAAGTTTATAGGGTGGATTGCTCGCTCAAGCTGACAT
The DNA here is from genome assembly GCF_014164115.1 of Pseudoalteromonas sp. SG45-2. Lineage (NCBI taxonomy): Bacteria > Pseudomonadati > Pseudomonadota > Gammaproteobacteria > Alteromonadales > Pseudoalteromonadaceae > Pseudoalteromonas > Pseudoalteromonas sp. SG45-2. The sequence continues at coordinate 73,504 of NZ_JACJEO010000001.1, read as the reverse complement.
AAATTAAGCTCTCTGGGCTTACTTGCAAACAAGTAACAAGTCCTTCTTTAATGAGCTCTAGCATGGCTATAAAACTAACCACAACACCACTACGCCCTTCATCAGGCGTAAAAAGCGCATTAAATACCACTGCTGAATTTGCTTTCGATAGCTGTTGTAATATTTGGCTCATTCTCTCTCGGGTTGAGAGTACTTCAGCAGTAATTTGATGATGTTCAAACGTTTTTGCTCGCGCCATAACATCACTCAACGCCAGCATTAAGTCTTTAAGTTCAATATCAGGGAGGTTATGACTTGTGTCTTCATTTATTGGCATAGCGGCATGCGCTATAAAAATATCACGCCCAACACGGGGGATATCATCGAGGTTTTCGGCGGCTTTTTTAAATAACTCATATTCTTGCAGGCGTTTAATAAGCTCAGCGCGAGGGTCTTCTTCCTCTTCAAGCTCTTCGTGAACAGGGAGTAATAAGCGCGACTTAATTTGTGCAAGTAACGCAGCCATTACTAAATATTCGCCGGCAAGTTCGAGTTGAAACTCGGTCATCATTTCAACGTAACTTACATACTGCTCTGTAATACTAAAAATAGAAAGATCGAGCACATCAAGCTTATGCTTTTTAATTAAATAAAGCAGTAAATCGAGCGGGCCTTCAAAGGTTTCTAATATTATTTCGAGCGCATCGGGCGGAATATATAAGTCTTCTGGTTTATCTACAACCGCTTTACCATGCAAAAAAGCCAGTGGCAGCTTATGCTGCACTGGCTTTTCACTACTTTTTGTATCAGCATTACTTTCGCTCACTTGTTATTACTCAAACGGGCTTGTATCACCACAACCAACACGCAATATTTTAACTTCATCTTCCGACAAGTCGATTACTGTGGTTGCTTGCTCGGCTAAATGGCCACCGTGAATAATTAAATCAACGTGTTTATCTAATCGCTCTAATATTTCATCCGGATCAGATTCAGTAAACTGCTGCCCGGGTAAAATTAAAGAACACGACATTAATGGCTCGCCAAGTTCGGCAAGTAACGCACAAGCAATTGGGTGTTCAATTACACGCATGCCAATGGTTTTTTTCTTGTCGTTTAATAAACGCTTAGGGACTTCTTTTGTGCCTTTAAAAATAAAGGTATAAGGCCCTGGCGTATTATTTTTAATTAATCTAAATAGCTGGTTATCTACACGTGCATAAGTAGATAGCTCCGATAAATCACGGCAAACTAGCGTAAAATTATCGTTTTTTTCAATACCACGAATACGCTCTATGCGCTCTTTGGCTTGCTTATTACCAATGTTACAGCCAATGGCATAGCCCGAATCTGTTGGGTAAACAACAACGCCGCCTTGTTTAATAATATCAACGGCTTGACTAATCAGTCTTGGTTGCGGGTTATCAGGATGAATATGGAATAATTGACTCATGTTAATGCCCCTTCTTGTCCTTCCCAAACTTGCCAAACACCTTGGCAGTCTTTCGGTAAGTATAAATTTTTGCCAAGCTCTAAATAGCTTGTCGGAAAATGAAAATCAGACCCTTGCGAGCAAAGTAGTTCGTACTCACGGCTGAGTTCACCTAAAAATTGACGTTCGCTTGGCGCCTGTTGAGGTTGTGCAACTTCCATTGCGTCTCCTCCTACACTTTTAAATTCTACTAATAATTTGCGTAGCCACTTGTTTGACATTTGATAGCTACTTGGGTGCGCAAGTACAGCAACACCACCAGCAGCATGTATTGCCTCTACAGCGGTTTGCATGGTGCACCAGCAACTAGGTACATAGCCTGTTTTGCCGCGCCCTAAGTACTTTTTAAAAACACCCGGGAAATTTTTAGCTACACCGCGCTCGATAAGAGCGCGTGCAAAATGTGCGCGCGTAATTTGCGCGTCTTTTGCCAGCTCTTTAGCTTGCTCGTAAATGCCATCAAAGCCATTTTTTGCAAGGCGTGCGCCAATTTCTAGTGCACGCTCTTCTCGCTTTTGCTGCTGAGCAGTTAATAAAGAAGTAAGGTCAATATTATTAATATCAATATTTAAACCTACAATATGAATTTCGAAGCTTTCCCATTTGGTAGACACTTCGGTACCCGTTATTAATGAAAGCGGTAAGTTTTCTGCTTCAATAAATTGCTGAGCAGGCTTAATAGCCGCCACAGTGTCATGATCGGTAATAGCAAACACATCAATATTTTTATCAACAGCGCGATGCAATAATTCTTCAACCGTTAAACGCCCGTCTGAATGTGTGGTATGGCTATGTAAATCATATTTTATCAAAAGAAAACTGCTTAAAATTAAGGGTTACTGGTGTTTATGTAAGTATAACAACTTTTTTGACTAAATTGTTTTAAATAAACACTTGACACAAAAGCATAAGATACGTTTTACTGTAGCCACTTTCAGACACATTAAGAATTAACAATAATGATCAATTCAAACTTAAACACTATTTGGTGGTGGCACTCGTAATTTTCGGGTGATGAATTGTCGTGTCTAGCAAAAATTCAAAACCCGCAACTATGCGGGTTTTTTTATAACTAAATTTTACGAAACATATACGTTAAAAATATTTAATAAATTTTGAGGCAGAAAAACATGAATAACGGTCTTACTCTTACACATCGTTGGTGGTGGCGCCTGATATAGCGGGACGGTAATGATCTGTTTGTAATTTAGATATCGTTATTCAAACCCCGCATTGCAAAAGCACTGCGGGGTTTAATTTTTTGAGGGAATGAGGTTTGATTTTTAGTCATATAACTACCACACCAGGCGAAGTAACAAGCATTACGCAAGTACGCGACTATATTAGTAGCCCTCTTGCATTATACGCGGCACTTGATAAGCCTAACTCACTACTGCTTGAATCGGCTGAGATTGATTCTAAAGACAGTGTAAAAAGTTTAATTTTAGTTGATAGCGCCCTGCGCATTGTATGTAAGGGTAAAACGGTAACTGTTAGCGCACAATCTAATAACGGCAAGCAATTATTAAGCTACTTACAAGCAAATGTTAAGAGCTGTGATTCACAATTAAACGACACAACGCTTACACTTAACTACCAAGACACCAGCAGCGATATAGACGAAGCAAGTAAGCTTGTTGCCGATAACGCCTTCAGCGCTCTTCGTACCTGTATTAACAGCATTCAAAGCACTACCGAAAATCCGTTTTCGGTATTTTTAGGCGGTGTGTTTGCCTACGATATGGTGGCAAACTTTGAGCAATTAAGTGATGTACCTGATGGCGAAAACACCTGCCCAGATTACGTATTTTATTTAGCTGAAACGTTAGTTGTTATTGATCATCAAAAGCAAACAACCGAACTCATTGGTAATGTATTTAACGGCCCAGACGTACACGCTAACTGTTTTGAAGTAGGTAAAGAGCTTGAGCGGTTAAATACGCTGTGCGATAACGCAGCAGAATTTAGTGCGGATATGCAAAGTGGCGAATGTGAAGTAAGCGTTGATATAAGCGACGAAACGTATTGCGAGCAAGTTGTTAAGCTTAAAAAGAACATTGTAGATGGTGATATTTTTCAGGTAGTGCCGTCGCGTACATTTTCACTACCTTGCCCTGATTCTTTACATGCGTATAGTCAGCTTAAAAAGCAAAACCCAAGCCCTTACATGTTTTATATGCGCGATGAAGACTTTGCATTATTTGGCGCGTCTCCTGAGTCGGCCCTTAAGTACGACGTAAGTAATAAGCAAGTAGAAGTATACCCAATTGCGGGGACTCGCCCGCGTGGTAAATTTGCTAATGGGCAAATAAACCCAGACCTAGATAGCCGTATTGAGCTTGAACTAAGAAACGATCAAAAAGAGCGCGCCGAGCATTTAATGCTGGTTGATTTAGCCCGTAACGACGTAGCACGTATTAGTGTTGCAGGTACTCGTTTTGCTAAAGAGCTATTAAAAGTAGACCGCTATTCACAAGTAATGCATTTGGTGTCACGCGTTGTTGGTACACTAAAACCCGAGCTTGATGCACTGCACGCTTACCAAGCATGTATGAACATGGGCACGCTTGTTGGTGCACCAAAGGTTCGTGCTGCTGAGCTTGTTCGTCAAACAGAAGGTAAGCGCCGTGGCAGTTATGGCGGCGCAGTAGGTTACTTAACTGGTGATGGCGCAATGGATAGTTGTATTGTTATTCGCTCAGCTTTTGTTAAAAATAACAAAGCGTATGTGCAAGCCGGTGCCGGTGTGGTGTTTGACTCAGATCCTATTTCAGAAGCAAACGAAACTCGCGCTAAAGCACAAGCGGTTATCACCGCCATAAAATCTACGTATAAGGCGGTATAAAATGAGCAAAGTAAATCCTATCAAAATCTATTTTTTAGATAACTTTGACTCATTTACATACAACCTTGTTGATGAGCTGACGATGCTTGGCTGCGAACTGGTTGTTTACAGAAACAACATTAGCGCTGAGGTTATTTTTAATAAAATGCGCCAAGAGCAAGGACAAGTACTATTAGTACTTTCGCCTGGCCCTGGAACACCAAGCGATGCAGGCTGTTTAATGGAGCTTATTGAGCTCTCTAAAGGCCACTTCCCAATGCTAGGCATTTGTTTAGGCCAACAAGCGTTAACACAAAGCTATGGCGGAGTAATCGGTCACGCGGGTGAAACCGTACATGGTAAGTCTTCAATTATTAATTTAGGCGAACATCCTGTATTTGATGGTATGGGCAATACAATGCCTGTAGCACGTTACCATTCATTAATGGCAACAAAAGTGCCTGGTAATATAAAGGTTATTGCCCAGTATGAAGATATCCCTATGGCTATTTATCATCATGATGACAATGCATTGGGTTATCAATTTCATCCAGAATCAATACTGACGCCAAACGGCGCAATGCTACTTCAGCAAAGTGTCGCTTACTTAACACGTGCCAAATAATAGAGGACATTATGAGTACACAACCAGAACAACCCATAAATGTTCAACACGCTATTGAACAACTAATTACAGGGCAATCATTAAGCTATGCAGACGCCAAAGCACTGTTTGATGAAATAATGCAAGGTAACATGAGCGAGATTGAGCTAACCGCCCTACTAATAAGCCTTAAAATTAAAGGCGAAGTAAGCGATGAAATAGCAGGTGCTGCAGCCTCAATGCGCGAAAACGCTGTTGCTTTTACTACCAGCAGTACACAACTTGCTGATAGCTGTGGCACTGGCGGCGATGGTTCAAACACAATAAATATAAGCACAACAGCAGCCATAGTTGCCGCTGCTGCCGGCATTAACATGGTAAAACATGGTAATCGCAGTGTATCGAGTAATTCAGGCTCTGCCGACTTACTAAAAGCGCTGGGCATTAATATAGATATGAGCCCAGAGCAGGCAGCAAAATGCCTTGAGCAAACCAATTTTACCTTTTTGTTTGCACCGCACTATCACAGTGGCGTACGCCATGCGATGGGCGTGCGTACAGCGCTTAAAACACGCACTATTTTTAATATTTTAGGCCCGCTTGCTAACCCAGCAGCACCTGATGTGCAATTGTTAGGTGTGTACAACGAAGCGTTATGTATGCCAATGGCACAAACACTTAAAACCCTTGGCACAAAGCGCGCTATGATTGTTCACGGCTCGGGCACTGACGAAATAGCTCTACACGGTCCAACAACGGTAGTTGAGCTGAATAATGGCGAGCTTACACAGTACACACTAAACCCAAGCGACTTTGACCTTGCAAACTATTCACTTGAACAACTCGCTGGTGAAGGCCCACAATACAACGCAAATGCTAGCCTTGCCATCTTACAAGGCAAAGGCACAGATGCACATAATGCTGCCATTGTGGTTAACGTAGCTGCCCTTTTATACCTAACAGGTAAAGCAGAAACGTTAAAAGAAGGGGCAAAGCAAGTACAAACATTATTAAGTTCAGGGCAAGCCATGAACACACTAAATGCAATTATTGAGGTAAGTAATGGCTAATGTATTAGACAAAATTGTTGCTGATAAAAAATTAGAACTAATTGAGCGTAAAGCCGCACGCCCGCTTGAAAGCTTTAAACACCTTGCAGTGCCTACAAGCCGTAGTTTTTACAAAGCATTAGCCGCCCCAGGCACACAGTTTATTTTAGAGTGTAAAAAAGCATCGCCTTCAAAAGGGCTAATTAGAGAGCCATTTGATTTAACCGAAATCACATCGGTTTATAAAAAATACGCTACCTGCATGAGCGTGTTAACTGATGCTAAATATTTTCAAGGCAGTTTTGACTATCTTGAATTTGTGCGCAGCCAAGTAGAACAACCGCTTATCTGTAAAGACTTTTTTATAGATGAGTACCAAGTGTATATGGCGCGTATTTATGGCGGTGACGCTATATTACTGATGCTTTCAGTACTCGATGACGAAAGCTATAAAGCACTGCACGCAGTTGCCGATTCTCTGAACATGTCGGTATTAACCGAAGTAAGTAATGAAGAAGAAGTACACCGTGCACTTGCGCTTGATGCACAAATTATTGGTATTAATAACCGTGATTTACGCGATTTAAGCACCGATTTAGCCACTACCGAAAAGCTACGCAAACTTATTCCGGCTGATAAAGTGGTTATTTCGGAATCGGGTATTTACACCCATCAAGACGTAAAACGTTTAGCTCCATTATGCGATGGTTTTTTAATTGGCAGCTCACTTATGGGCGAGCGTGATTTAGAGCAAGCATGTCGCCGTGTTATTTTAGGTGACAATAAAGTATGTGGTTTAACACGTACCAAAGATGCACAAGCGGCATATCAAAACGGTGCTGTTTATGGTGGTTTAATTTTTCATCCTAAATCGCCACGCTATGTTGATTTAGATTGCGCAAAAGAGCTTAGCCAAAGTGCCCCGCTTAATTTTGTGGGTGTGTTTGTAGATGCCCCAATTGATCAAGTTGCTCAATACGCAAGTGTGCTAAAATTGGCGGCAGTTCAATTACATGGTCAAGAAAGTGACGATTACATCGCTCAGTTGCGTACACAGTTACCTACCGGCTGCGAGATTTGGAAAGCCCAAGCAATAAAAGATGCATTGCCAACACCTGTAAATGGCGTTGACCGACACCTTTACGATACACACAGCGATACACAAGCTGGCGGTACAGGTAAAGCATTTGATTGGTCGGTGCTTCATGATGCAACCACTCCGTTTATGCTCGCTGGAGGCTTAAATCCAGACAATATTAAAGATGCGCTTTTTAAAGGTGCCTTAGGCCTTGATTTAAACTCAGGCGTTGAAGAATCTGCGGGTAAAAAGTGCCCTAACAAATTACATAATGCTTTTACAAGCATCAGAAATTATTGAGGTTAAAATGCAAAATCCAGCTTATTTTGGCGAGTTTGGCGGTATGTTTGTACCCGAGTTACTTGTCCCTGCGCTTAAGCAGTTAGAAAACGAATTTAACAAAGCACAAAAAGATCCTGAGTTTCAGGCTGAGCTAAGTAAATTATTAAACGAGTATGCGGGTCGTCCTACCCCACTTACTTTAACGCGCAATTTAGTTAAAAACCCAAAAGTAAAACTGTATCTAAAGCGTGAAGACTTATTACACGGCGGCGCACATAAAACCAACCAAGTACTTGGCCAAGCGTTACTTACTAAGCGCATGGGTAAAAAACAAGTAATTGCTGAAACAGGCGCAGGCCAACACGGCGTTGCAACCGCGCTTGCATGTGCATTACTGGGTTTAAAATGTCGAATTTATATGGGCGCAAAAGACGTTGAACGTCAGCAACCAAACGTATTTAGAATGAAGTTAATGGGCGCAGAGGTTATTCCGGTAACAGCGGGTTCTGGCACATTAAAAGATGCAGTAAATGAAGCCCTGCGTGACTGGTCAGCTAATTATCAAGACGCGCACTACCTACTAGGCACAGCTGCTGGTCCTCACCCATTCCCAACAATTGTACGTGAGTATCAAAAAGTTATTGGTGAAGAAGCTAAACAACAAGTACTTAAAGCCGAAGGTCGTTTACCTGACGCTGTAATTGCCTGTGTTGGTGGTGGTTCAAACGCAATTGGTATGTTCACCGACTTTATTGACGAGCCAGGCGTTAAATTAATTGGTGTTGAGCCTGCTGGGAAAGGGCTTGATACAAATGAGCACGGTGCAACAATTTGTAAAGGCACTAAAGGTATATTACACGGTACTTACACGTACATTATGCAAAACGACGATGGCCAAATTGAAGAGTCTTACTCTGTATCAGCGGGTCTTGATTACCCTGCGGTTGGTCCTCAGCACGCATTTTTACACGAAACCGGTCGAGCGCAATACGTGGGTATCACAGATACAGAAGCGCTTGATGCGTTTCAATCACTTGCTAAAAACGAAGGGATCATTCCGGCGCTTGAATCAAGCCATGCGCTTGCTTATGCACTTAAGTATGCAGAAGAGCAAACCGAGGAAAGCGTTTTAGTTATTAATTTAAGTGGTCGTGGCGATAAAGATTTAGCACACGTTCACAATGTACTATCTGAAAGAGGTCAGCTATGAGCCAAGTAAAAACGGATCGTTACGGCAAAATGTTTGCAGCGCTTAACGAGAAAAAACAAGGTGCGTTTGTACCATTTGTAACAATTGGCGATCCAGGTAAAGAGCAAAGTGTTGCGATTATTAAAAGCCTAATTGACGGCGGCGCTGATGCACTTGAGCTTGGTATTCCGTTTTCTGATCCGATTGCGGATGGTCCTGTAATTCAAAAAGCTAATATTCGCGCACTTGATATGCACATTAACACGCAAGATTGCTTTGATGTTATTAAAGAGATACGCGAGTATAACGCCGATATTCCAATTGGATTATTGCTTTACTCAAACCTAGTTTTTAAGCGCGGCATAGAAGCATTTTATAAAGATGCAAAAGCGGTAGGTGTAGACTCTATTTTAGTGGCTGACGTGCCTCTGCATGAATCTAAAATATTTAGAAAGTCAGCAATGGATAACGGTGTAGACCCAATTTTTATAGCAACACCTAATGCGGATGACGACACACTTCGCCAATGCGCCTCTTACGGTCGTGGTTATACGTATTTACTATCGCGCGCAGGTGTTACCGGTACCGATACAAAAGCACAAATGCCAGCGGGTAATATTGTTACTAAATTAAAAGAATACCATGCAGCTCCTGCTCTTTTAGGATTTGGTATTTCAACGCCAGATGATGTAAAAGCGGCACTTAATGCAGGCGCAGCAGGTGCTATTTCAGGCTCTGCTGTAGTTAAAATTATTGAAGCTAACCTTAACGATTTAGACGCAATGACAACGCAGTTAAAAGCATTTGTTAGTGAAATGAAAGCGGCAACCGCATTATAAAAAGTGTAAATTTAGGCATTAAAAAAGGGCATTTAAATGCCCTTTTTTGTTTTTGAAAAACAAATTAGTGAGCTTGGTGTTTACCCTCTAAAATCTCTTCAATAAACTTAGCATTAAATGCTTCTAAATCAGCTGGGCTTCGGCTTGTTACCAAACCTTGGTCTACACATACTTCTTGATCAACCCAATTAGCACCTGCATTAATTAAATCGCTTTTAATACTAGGAAAAGAAGTAATAGTGCGGTCGCGCAATTTATTAATTTCAGCTAACAACCACGGTGCGTGGCAAATAGCAGCAACGGGTTTGTTTTTTTCTGCACCAAAAAATCCATCAATAAATGCTTTAGCATCTTTATCTTGGCGTAAACTGTCTGGATTAAATAAACCACCAGGAAGCATAAGCGCGTCGTAATCAGCAGGATCCGCGTTTGTAACTAGTTTATCTACTGTTACTTTATCGCCCCACTTGTCTTCATCCCAGCCAGTAATTTGGCCTTCTTTAATTGATACTATTTCGATGTTTGCACCAGCATCAAGTAATGCGCTGCGTGGAGATAAAAGCTCACTTTGCTCAAATCCATCAGTGGCTAAAATTGCGATTTTTTTGCCTTGTAAACGTGTGCTTGTTTGTAATGTACTCATTGAGATCTCCTTATTTTCTTAAAAGGTATATTTAAAATACACAATCAAAAAAGCACGATGCGTGCCGATAACAAGCAATTGAAAATAAAGGAGTTAATTTAAGTGGAATTTATAATGCCATGTAAATCATTTAGAAGGGATGAAAAAACTACATAGATCAGACATAGCTTTGCTACTTGGTGATTTAAATACAGAAGCTTCGCTTCTCGCGTGAGCAAGCTCAACGCCTACAACTAACGCTCGGCATTATGTTTATTTTGTAGACGCACAACTTGTTGTCGTGATGGGCAACGCCCATAATTTTATGTTTAATAACTCCACGCAAAGCTCAATCAATGACCAAGCTAAGTAATGCTATTTAAAGCAGATCTTTTAACGCCTTAGCTGGTTTAAAAACCGCTTTATTTGCGCCTTCTATTTCAATTGCAGCCCCTGTTTGTGGGTTACGCCCAGTACGCGCTGGGTAATAACTTAGCGCAAAGGTACCAAAGCCATTAATTTGAACTTGATCGCCCTCAGAAAGCGATTTAGTAATGACTTTTTGCAAGCTTGAAAGTGCCGCTTGAGAATCTTTTTTTGTTAATTCACTTTTGTGTGCAATGGCAGCAACGAGTTCTGCTTTATTCATTTTAGGCTCCTAAATACACGCCAAATCAGTGTTGGTTAAGCGTGGGAATATGATGATATGAAAAATACCAAACCAAATTGGTAATAAAGCCACGCAGGCTAAGGGTTACAGGGCAACAAGTCAACCTTGTAGTTGCTAAGCTTTATGTGGTAAAAAGCCTTTGACTCTTTTTTGTATAATTTAGGTAGACTATGCACGCATTAATTGAATACATTCCACTCATACTGTTTTTTGCAGTGTTTAAACTCGTCGATATTTATTGGGCTACCGGTTTATTGATGGCCACTACGCTTATTCAAGTTGCTTATAGCTACTTTAAACATGGCAATGTACCTACTCGTCATTGGATATTTTTTGGCATTGCTGCCGTGTTTGGTACGCTAACGCTGGTACTTCATGATGAGCAATACATTAAATGGAAAGCAACACTGATATATGCAGGTTTAAGTTTAACGTTACTTGTTAGCCGTTATGTACTTAATAAAAATCTCGTTAAAAAAGCGCTTAGCTCAATCCTCGAAAACGCTAATGATACAAAACAAGCCATTGTTGTCCCAGAACCATTATGGGATAAGCTTAACTTAATGTGGGTTGTTATAACTGCTGGTATAGCGGCACTAAACATTTATATTGCATACAATTTTTCGCTCGATTTTTGGGTTAACTTTAAAGTGTTTGGTTTAATGGGTATTACTTTTGTAAGCATTTTTGCCACCATTATTGCCTTGTACAAATACCTCCCTGATGAAGAGGAAACAGCAAAGTAAGCCCCCTCGTCATAAAAGTGTCGTCTTAGCTTGTTAGCTTATTAAAAAAAGCAAGTTGAGACGACCTTGAACGCTAATCAATACCGCTGGTTTGAATTTACCCTCATTTTTATATTGCTGCCCTTGTTGGGTTTTGGATTACGCGAGCATTTAGCTAATTGGCTTATCCCTGCGCTTATTATACTTATGAGTGTGTGTTGTATGTTGCTACTAGGCGATCCCCATTTTAAACGGTTTAGACTCACAAGCCTTGGGCAATTTTCTGCTGTTAAAAGGCGTGTGTTTAGCTTCTTTTTTTTAGGTGCGCTGTTCTCAGGCATGTTTTACGGGATTATTCATCAAGGCAACTGGTTTACCCTTCCCCGTAACTCGTTTAATGATTGGCTTTTACTGCTGGTGCTGTATCCAATACTGTCGGTTATTCCTCAAGAATTAATATTCCGAACGTATTTTTTTCATCGTTATAAACGCATCATGCCAAAAAAAGCAGTGCGTATTGTAGTCAGTGCGAGTGTATTTGCGCTGGCGCATATTGTGTATGCAAATTGGATTGCAGTAGCCTTAGCCTTTTTGGGCGGTTTACTGTTTGCGTATACCTACGCACAAAGCCGCTCAACGGTCGTATGTGTTATTGAACACAGCTTATGGGGGCTATGGATGTTTACACTCGGGATTGGCAGCTACCTCGATTCAGGCGCATTTAACTAATATAACAAACATTAAAAAATCCGATACTAGAAAACTAATACCGGATTTCGAATAGTTATAAAAACACTTCACTCATCGCAAAAAGCGCTGAGCTGTAAGGCATATGCTGAGTTTTTAATTATTTAATCTAATGGTTAAAATAACGACTCAAACTCACCATTAGGAAATAAAACACCAGGAATACCACGTACCGCAGTAACATCAGCTAGTATAGTATCACCAAAATATAAACCGCCACTGTAATTACGGCCCTTTTGCTTTACATCTAACCAACGTCCATTTTCGCCTTTCGCTATTAGATTAATGTTGCCACTAACATCACGAATACGTAAATCTAACGCGCGATTTTGTATGCTAACAAATATATCTGTAGAAGTAAGTTCTGATAAGTTTTCCACATCGCCTACGTACGCAAATTTAAAATCGCTTGCACCACTCAATGGAAAATCTAATTCAAAAGTAAATGCTAAATCGTCATTATCTTCACCAACAAAAGGCGAAGCCTCTACTGCTGTGATATGAAATGCAGTGCTTTGAATGTCACTTACGTAATCACCATTAAAATCAAAAGTAGATAACGTGGTTGACTCCTCACCTAGTGAATTAACAAAACGATTTAAGTTTACTGATAAATCACCTTCGAGTTTACCCGCTGCTTTATTGATAATTACGTTGGTCGTTACCTGTGTAATACCCGTATCGGCTTCTGGGTTTAATTCACTTTGAGCATCTATGCCATCAAACTCAATCAGCAACTCACTTACATCCACACTTAATACCGTAGTACCATTTGTGACCGTTGCGCTCATTACACCTTCGATTTTATTTCCTAATACACCACTTACTCTGAAAGTTGGAATTGATAAATCAATGGTTATAGGTAACTCATCATATGTGCCAGTAATAGCCCAAGTATAAGGTGATTGGTTGTAATCAATATCTAAATCACGAAGCTTATATTGCCCTGATGGTGTAGAGCCATCAGCTAGTGGTGAATAATTTGTGATAACTTCGTTTAAAGCATTACTAAGTGCATCAAGGGTTCTTTGTGTATCTTCATCAAACGCACCTTCAAGCTCAGTAAATTTTGCGTCTAATTCATCTGAATAGCTTTTTTCTTGAAGTCTTGCAACACCAATTATATTTCGCGTATCAACAAGTAACTCTCTTGAGTCTAAGCTTTGCACTTCTGCTGAGCGAGCCTGCCAATTTGCAAATGTAGTTACACTTGCAATCGTTTGCTTAACTTGACCAGCTACATTTTTCAGCAAAGCATTACCTTGGTCGCTAAATAAGTTGTCTGTAACATACTGCGCTGCTAAGTCGCTGTAATCTTGCCAAGCTTGCTGGTCAGTCTCCAAGTTAGTAAATGCATTAAAAGCACTTTCAACACTAAACGAACTATCAGCAACACCAGCTAAAATTGCCGCGTAGGTGAAGGCATTTGTCACCATTTCTGCTTCAACACTTGCATTTAAATTACTGTGCGTTAAATGATAAAAAGGCGTGGCTGATAAACTCGCCTGTGTAGCACTAAAGCCTTCTTCTGTAATTGCTTTACTCAATGGCGATAAATAAACCTTATTTACACCCGGTGCACTAAATGCATCCGCTTTGTAATTAAGGGTAACGGTTGTCAATTCTTGGTAGTCAATTAACCGGTTTGCGTTTAAGTCATTTACATCACCACGCACAGTTCTGCCACACCCTGTAAATCGCGGACAAGGTAGAGCTGTATCGCTAGGTATAAACTCAAAACTATTAAAAGTAAGTGGAGTTACACTTACACTCGCAGTATTGATGTTTTCGACTTCAATTGATTCTTGCACCACCCCATCGCTATCTAAAACATTAAGCGTGCCCTGTGGTGATTGCCAATTAGATACATAAAAACTCACAGAAGAAGATGTAGCAATTTCACTCACTGCAACAGATTCTGAACTGTCACTGTCTGATGAAGAGCCACAACCTGCCAATGCAATAGCGACCCCTAAAGGTATAATTTGTTTTAACATCTTCATTCCTTAAAACTTAATGTTCACGTACCAATTCACATTCGCATAATAGGCTTTATCTAAATCTAGGCTATCAGTTTGTAAATTAAGACCAAAATATTCGTTTTCTATACCAACTAAAAATGCTTCGCTTTTTGTTTCGTAGCCTGCTTGTACTCGCCAATGATCCCAAAAGTGAATACGGCCTTTTAATTGGCTAAACGTGTCTTTATCGTAACGTTTTAAAGTTAACTGAGTCGAAAATCGGTCGTTTATTCTGTAATCGGCAAATGCTTGTAGTCGCATTTCCATTTCGAAATCATGAGATACCGTATTTCCAAATGCAGATGTTTTTAATGAAACTGTTGGCTGAGTAATAATATCGCCGTTGTCATCTTCGCTAAATGGAATTTCAGTCGTTTGACCCTTTACAGAGCCACTGTCTTCGTACTGAGTTTTATAGAGCAAATCTTTTACGCTAAAACCAACTTTAAGCTCATCATTTACTTGCCAATCGGCAAAAATATCTAGGCTATAGCCTAGCCCTTCAGGCTTTTGTGAAGGTGTAAATTCTTTAAATAAAATATCTTTTGAAAAGTTGTAATCGACAGTTACAGCACCTTCAACTTCATCACTAAAAATTTCACCATTTACTGTCGCATCTTGATAGTGTGAGCTGGCAAAAACAGAAAGCTTAGGTGTTATTGTTAATGCATTTTTATCTAAAAATTTAAAATCATAAGATACGAATACACCATTAGACGTTGCTTGTTTAGCATCGAGGTAATAGGTATAAAATCTATCTTCAAACTCTAAGTCATTCTTTTCGGTATGAGTATATTTAGCTGTATCAGGATCAAAGTTAAGAACATAGTCATAACGACTTTGTAAACCCACTTTAAAATTACCGTAGCCAACACCCACTTCAAAAATATTATAGGTAAATGCACTGTCACCCGACTTTAATGGTGCATCAAAATCATCTACAAAGGCTTGTACTGGTTGTGCTTCAGTATAAATTTCTGCGTCAAAATGAGTAAATATTTGAAATTGGTTATCTGCGGAAGCAAGAGGAGAAATAAAAGCTGTTGAAAATCCTAACAAGAGAATTTTTTTTTTCATAATTTAATCGCTTTCTATAAAAAAAGGGAAAAGCGCTGCTTTCCCCTTTTATAGTTTAAATATTACTTAGATGAATCAATTAAATCAACATCAGTGTAAGGCACTACATCACCATCGATGTAAGTGATAGATACACCGTTAGTAACTTTAGAAGCAGTACCAAATGACATCATTTCGCCATTGTACATAGCTTTAACATCACCAGTGTAACCTGTAGATTCCATACCAGTTAGAGATAATGTGTAACCCATTGCTGCGTCACCTTTAACCATAACTTCTAATGTACTTTCATCTTCATCACCACTACTGTCAACCATACCCATTACTTTAAAGTCTAAGTCGCCAGACATACCTTCAAGTGTAATACTTGAAGAATCTGACTCTTCAGTTGCAGTAAGGTTTAGCATACCAGTGAAACCAGAATCACCGTCCATAATTTCAACGTGGTTCCAAGCTTGCGTATCGATAATTTCAGCATCATCAATTGTGTCAGCATTTACTGCACCATCAAATGTGAATATTAAACATGAATCAATTTGCGTAGCATCAATTGTACCTGCAGCAAAATCAACACAATCTTCAAGTGCTTGTGCTTGTGTATCAGCAGTAACAAGTGAAACAGTTGCGTCATTTTCACCCATTAATGTAGCGCCCCAAGCAACAACTAATTGCTCGCCTTGGTAAGAAGCTGAAGCACTGATCATTTCACCGGTAGTTTCGTTCTCTAATTCTAAAACTAGCGCATCTAAGTCATAGTTATATGACCAATCAGGTTGACGAGTAGAAGTACCTTCACCTGAGTTACCCATTTCAGCTAGTTCATCAATTACGTCAGCAAGAACATCTGCTGCATCGATAACCGCTTGACCGCCAGTGTTAGTAAGCACAGTCATAGTCGATAATGACTCTGATGTAGCTTTAACAGAAGTTAGTACTTCAAGTTTAGCAACCGCCGCTTCAGCAACAAGTTGTAGGTTATAAGCTGTTACAAATTGCTCGCTAGCTAGTTCACCTTGAGCTTCAGCAGCTGTTTGCATAGCTGTAAGCGCATCAATCATTGCTTGTGCGCCTTCGCCTTCAAGGTCTAGGTAAGCATTAGCAGCAACAAGTGCTTGCTCAATAGCAATTTCAAGTGCATCAACAGCAGCAGCAAAGTCAGACGCAGCAGTAACAGCAGTCATTGCAAGCTCAAGAGCTTCAGTTGCGTTTGCGGCTGTATCTACCATTGCACCTTCTGCGTTAGCAAGTGCGCTTGTAGAAGCTGCTTCAGCTGTGTCTGCTGCTGATTTTTTCTCATCAGCAACGTCTGCAGTGTCTTCAGCAACTAGTTTTGCAGCAGCAAGAGCAATATCAAACGTTTCAATCGCTGCTTCTGCTTCCGCTACTAGTGCAGCTAATGCAGCGTCGTATGCAACGGTGTCAGTTACAGCAACACCTGCATCTGTTTGTAAAGACGTTGCAGAATCAAGAATCTGTTGGTAATCAGAGCTTTGAGTAACTAACGCTTTTGCAGCAGTTACATAACCTTGTGATTTAACAAAAATAGAACCCGCTTTAGCTGTTAAACCAGCAGTAGCAGCTTCATTTTTCAGTAATGTTACAGCGCTTACAAATGCAGCTGCGTTATCAGCCGTAAGAGCATCGCCACCCATTGCTTGAACATCAGCAAGTGAACTTTGAGCTGTTTCAATATCCATTTCTAATGCAGTAAGTGCAGTCTGTGAAGCTGTAACTTCTACTGTTAAAGCAGCTGCTAGAGCTGTATAAAAATCATCTCCAACTGTACACTCTGCACCAGTACAACCAATTACTTCTAGTGCTTTTTTAACTTTTACTGCAGCGGCTGCAAGGCCGGCATCAGTTGCTGCACCATTTTTAACAGCTTTGTCTTTAGCTGCTTTTGCTTTTTTAGCAATACCTACTGAATTAGCGGCAAACGCATCAATTTGTGCTTGTGTTGCATTAGGGTTGTTAATAGAGAATGCCGCTTTTAAAGCATTTTCAATTGCAGTTTCATCACCCGTTGCTACAGCAACAAAAATGTTTGCAGTATTTGTAATTGCTGTTTGTAACATTGTAGCTATTGCAGCAATGCCAGCGTCAGTATTACCTTTAAACTGGCCTGATTTAATACCAGCTTTAATGCTGCTCATTACATCACCAATTGAAGGTAAACCTTGAATTGAAGATGAAAGCTGTGCAATTGCTAAAATACCGTCAGTAAGTTCTTCTTCGCCATCAACATTGCTTAAATCTACAGCGCCGCCGTTAGATAAATCGCCAATAATAGCAGAAAGTAAAAGTGCTGCGTCTTGACCCATCACTTGTACAACAGTGTTTAAGCTAGCTGTAGCAATAGCGTCTTCATCTACACTTGAACCTGAGTCAAGAAGAAGACCCGCCACTAACGATGTTAAAAAAGTAACATTAGCTTTATAAGAACCTATAACATTATCGTCGCCAGCTGCACCGCTCGCTCCAGATGTATCTGCTTCAACAGCTGGAATAAACTTAACAACAGAAAGCTCTAGGTCAGTTTTGTACCATTCGCCAAACTCAATATCAGTATCGCCATCATTTTCGTCGTCAACTTCTGGCGCTTCATCGTAAGTGCCACAACCTACGTAAGCATCACAACGTAAAAAGCTATCATCGCCTTCTTCAGACGTTTTAACAGTAATGTAAACAGGTCCAGTAAAATCATCATCTAGGTAGATGCTGTAACGACCGTTTTCATCAGTTAGCACTTCAGGGTTAGCGGCAATTTTACTTGCTTCTACCGCTGCATCTGCAGCATCTTGTGATAGTGCTTCTTCAGAAAAAGACTCAGCCTCTGCTGAAGCAGCTGAGCGAAATGCAACAGGAACGCTTTGACCAGATGCATCTAAAGTCATTACAGTTACTACTGCACTTTTCATTGAACCTTTAACTGCTTTACCTGTTACTTCAATGTTAAATTGTGCATCGCCCGTTGCAGTGAAAGATTCTACAGGTGTAACAGGAATATTTCTGTCGTTATCAGAACCACATGCTGTTAAGCCTAATGTAAGTGCAACTGAAGCTGCAATAGGTGTAAATTTGATCGTACGCTTTACCATTTATTTCTCCTTGATAGCCTGGAATGAGTATCAGAAATTAGTTTAGTTGATAGTGATTTATGTAAGCTTTTATATTCAAAAAGCATCAAAAAAGTACACAATCATAACTTTTGTTACTAGAACATTAAAAATACCATTAAGCTATATAGTTATGCTACATATTTATACGTTTTATAGAAGTATTTATCTTTATTCTATGAGCTACTTCTTTATCAGCATCTCTATTATTCAATAACCTATAGACACTCATAAAGAACCAGCACATATTGATACAATATATTCACTTTATTAAATGAATATTACATATAATCTAGTTTGTTAATTATATTCTTCAAGTAAATGCGGTGGATGAGAGCGAAAAAAGACGATAATTCGAAAAATTAATGAAAAAGGATTATTTATGACGAGTGTGAGTAGGTTTTACTTTAGCTAAGCAAACGTTTATAAAATTTGTTTGCTTAACTAAAATAAATGTTTAGTTGCGCTTAACTTCACCAATGATTAGTAAGGGACTCTTACAATCCCTTCCATTAATACTCGTGCACTGCGGCTCATGCTTGCTTTGGTAACTAGCCAATTACCTGCAGTATTTTTAGCTTCAGCACCTACTTTTAGCGTGCCCGACGGATGACCAAAGTTAACTTCACTCAATGCACCGCCACCAGCGGCTATATTAACAAGTGTGCCCTCAATAGCTGCGGCAGTGCCAATAGCTACAGCGGCTGTGCCCATCATGGCGTGGTGCAGTTTACCCATAGACATAGCACGTACTAATAAGTTGATATTGCCAGCCTCAATCATTTTACCGCTAGACGCTTTGTAAGCTAAAGGCGCTGCAACAAACGCAACCTTTGGCGTATGTTGGCGAGCTTGCGCTTCACTAATATTAGTGATTAAGCCCATTTTAACAGCGCCATAAGCACGAATGGTTTCAAGCTTTTTAAGCGCTGCAACATCGTTATTTATATCGTCTTGCAGCTCTGTGCCGGTATAACCAATATCAACGGCGTTAATAAATACAGTAGGAATACCTGCATTTATCATCGTGGCTTTTAAAGTACCAACACCTGGTACTTCTAAGTCATCAACTACGTTACCTGTTGGGAATAACGCGCCATCGCCATCAGCTGGGTCTATAAATTCAAGTTTTACTTCAGCTGCAGCAAATGTAACGCCATCGAGCTCAAAGTCGCCGGTTTCTTGTACTTCGCCATTGGTCATAGGGACATGCACTAATATGCTTTTTTTAATATTAGCCTGCCACACACGCACAATAGCAACACCGTTATTAGGTACTCGGTTTTTATCGACCAAACCATTATTAATGGCAAAAGCTCCGACTGCTGACGTTAAGTTGCCGCAGTTACCGCTCCAATCTACAAAAGGTTTATCTATCGCCACTTGACCAAACAAGTAATCAACATCGTGGTCGGCTTGCTCACTTTTACTTAGGATTACGGTTTTACTGGTGCTTGATGTAGCGCCGCCCATTCCATCCGTTTGTTTGGTATACGGATCGGGGCTGCCAATAACACGCAGTAATAAATTGTCGCGCGCCTCGCCTGCTACTTGAGCAGGCTTTGGCAAATCAGTTAAATTAAAAAATACACCTTTACTGGTGCCGCCACGCATATAAGTTGCAGGCACTTTAATTTGCGGTTTAAACATAGTGTTTGCCCTTATGCAGATTGCGTTGCTTCTAAAAAGTCTTGAGCAAAGCGTTGTAACACACCACCAGCTGCGTAAATAGAAAGCTCTTCTTGGGTATCTATACGACATTTCATAGGCACAGTAAGCACTTCACCATCTTTGCGGGTAATGCTTAAATTAACTGTGGCGCCTGGTTTTAAATCACCCGTTACATCGTACGTTTCACTGCCATCCAGCTTTAGAGTTTTACGCGTTGTGCCTGCTTTAAACTCAAGCGGTAAAACCCCCATACCAATTAAGTTAGTACGGTGAATACGCTCAAAGCCCTCTGCTGCTATTACTTCAACGCCTGCAAGTCTTACGCCTTTTGCAGCCCAATCGCGCGACGAACCTTGACCGTAATCGGCACCGGCTACAATAATAAGTGGCTGTTTACGCTCCATATACGCTTCGATTGCTTCCCACATACGGGTATTAGTGCCTTGTGGCTCTAGGCGAGCGTAAGAACCTTGTTTAACGTCGCCGTTTTCATCTAACACCATTTCGTTTAGCAGCTTTGGGTTTGCAAAGGTTGCGCGCTGCGCTGTTAAATGATCGCCCCGGTGCGTTGCGTACGAGTTATAGTCTTCCTCTGGGACGTTCATTTTGGTCAGGTATTCGCCAGCAGCACTACTTGCCATAATTGCATTTGATGGCGATAAATGATCCGTTGTAATGTTATCGCCAAGTACTGCAAGCGCGCGCATACCGGTCATAGTGCGCTCACCCGCAAGTGCACCTTCCCAATAAGGAGGGCGACGAATGTACGTACTTTCTGGGCGCCAATCGTAAAGTGGGTCGTTATCTTCACCGTAATCTACGGTTAAATTAAACATCGGCTCGTATACTTTTCTAAATTGCTCAGGCTTAACACTTTGCTTAATAACCGTATCAATCTCTTCGTCAGATGGCCATAAATCTTTAAGCGTAATATCGTTGCCTTGTTGATCTTGTCCAAGTATCCCTTTTTCAATATCAAAGCGAATAGTACCTGCAATAGCGTACGCAACAACTAAAGGAGGTGACGCTAAAAATGCTTGCTTAGCATAAGGATGAATGCGCCCATCAAAGTTACGATTACCTGAAAGTACAGCCGTTGCATATAAATCACGTTCAATTACTTCTTTTTGAATCTCAGGGTCAAGCGCCCCGCTCATGCCGTTACAAGTTGTACACGCAAAACCAACAATGCCAAAGCCAAGTTGCTCAAGCTCTGTTAGTAGGTTTGCATCTTCAAGGTATGATTGCACTGCTTTTGAGCCTGGTGCTAATGAAGTTTTAACCCAAGGTTTGCGCATTAAACCCTTAGCATTTGCATTACGGGCAAGGAGTGCTGCAGCAATTACATTGCGTGGATTACTGGTATTAGTACAACTAGTAATAGCCGCAATAATACATGCGCCGTCTGGCATTAAGCCTTCTTCATTTTCAACAACGCCCGAAATACCTTCTTTAGCTAAATCGCTTGTCGATACACGGCGGTGCGGATTAGATGGACCTGCAATATTGCGCCCCACGCTTGATAAATCAAACTTAAGTACACGTTCGTATTTTGCGGTTTTTAAGCTATCGCTCCAAAGGCCTGCTGTTTTTGCGTAGTTTTCTACAAGGGCAATTTGTTCTTCTTCACGCCCTGTTAAACGCAAATAATCTATTGTTTTATCATCGATATAAAACATGGCGGCAGTTGCGCCAAATTCAGGCGTCATGTTTGAAATGGTTGCTCTGTCGCCAAGTGTTAGCGCGTCGGCACCTTCACCGTAAAACTCTAAATAAGTAGACACAACACGTTGTTCGCGTAAAAATTCAGTAATGGCCAACACAATATCGGTAGCGGTAATACCGGGTTGGCGTTTGCCTGTAAGCTCAACACCTACAATATCAGGTAAGCGAATATAAGAAGCGCGGCCCAGCATAACGCTTTCAGCTTCAAGCCCACCTACACCCACGGCAATAACGCCCAGTGCATCAACATGTGGCGTGTGGCTGTCGGTACCAACTAGTGTATCTGGAAATGCAATGCCATCTCGGTTTTGAATAACCGGCGACATTTTTTCAAGATTAATTTGATGCATAATGCCGTTACCCGGTGGAATAACGTCGATATTTTTAAACGCTGTTTTAGTCCAGTTTATAAAATGAAAACGGTCGTCATTTCGTCTATCTTCAATGGCGCGGTTTTTTTCAAATGCGTCAGGATCAAAACCGGCATGCTCTACCGCCAGTGAATGATCCACTATTAACTGCGTCGGTACTACCGGATTCACTTTAGCCGGATCGCCGCCTTTTGCTGCAATTGCATCACGAAGCCCAGCTAAATCAACAAGTGCTGTTTGGCCTAAAATATCGTGGCACACTACGCGCGCCGGATACCACGGAAAATCTAAATCTTGTTTGCGCTCAATTAGCTGGTTAAGTGCATCGGTTAACATGGCGGGGTCGCATCGGCGTACTAGGTTTTCAGCAAATACACGTGATGAATAAGGTAGCGTGGCGTATGCACCTGGCTTAATTGCATCCACGGCTTCTTGCGTATCGTAATAGTCGACGTTTGAGCCTGGTAAGGGTTTACGGTATTGGGTGTTATTAATTATGGTCATGGTAAGGGTTCGCTAATTTGGTGACGGTGTTTGCTCACAGCTAGCGTGTTTAATAAAAAGTTTGAGAAAAACTACTCGCTAATGGCTATGTGCAATAAAAAAGTGAGCACATGCGTGCTCACCCATTTTTTTAACGTGACTCTATTGGTGTGTAACTGCGTGCGTCAGGCCCAGTGTAATCGGCACTTGGGCGAATAATACGGTTGTTAGCGCGCTGCTCTTTTACATGGGCAGTCCAGCCAGTAACACGGCTCATTACAAATATTGGCGTAAATAATTTAGTTGGAATATCCATAAAGTGATAAGCAGATGCATGGAAAAAATCGGCATTACAAAACAGTTTTTTCTCGCGCCACATAATTTCTTCACAACGAACAGACACAGGGTAAAGCACGGTATCGCCCACCACAGCCGCTAGTTTTTCAGACCACTTTTTAATAATTACATTACGCGGATCAGACTCGCGATAAATGGCATGACCAAAGCCCATTATTTTGTCTTTACGTTCAAGCATGCCCATAATTTCTTTCTCAGCATGTTCAGCGCTTGTAAAACCTTGAATCATGTCCATTGCCGCTTCGTTAGCACCACCATGTAATGGACCACGCAGCGTACCAATCGCACCAGTTACGCAAGAATGAATATCAGATAAAGTTGATGCACACACACGCCCTGTAAAAGTAGAGGCGTTAAACTCGTGCTCTGCGTACAAAATTAGTGATACATTCATTACCTGTGCAAACAATTCACTAGGTGCTTTGTCATGTAACAGTGTTAAAAAATGTGCGCCAACTGAGTCGTCATCAGTTTGTGTTTCAATGCGTACGCCATCGTGTGTAAAGCGGTACCAGTAACAAATAATACTTGGGAACACAGCAACCATACGGTCGATTGCATCATTAGCTTGGCTAAAATCAAGCTCCATTTCAAGGTTACCCAACATTGAGCAACCCGTGCGCATTACATCCATTGGGTGCGCGTTTTTAGGAATATTTTCAAGCACGGTTTTAAGTGCATCTGGTAAGCCGCGTAAGCTCTTTAGTTTTGCTTTATATTCTGCCAATTCGCTTGTGTTTGGTAACTCACCACGTGAAAGTAAAAAAGACACTTCTTCAAACTGCGCTTTTTCGGCAAGTTCGCTAATATCGTAACCACAATACGTCAAACCAGAACCACTTTGTCCAACAGTACACAATGCTGTTTGACCAGCCACTTGTCCGCGTAAACCCGCGCCGCTTAATGCTTTATCTACCATGATCTTCTCCTATCTTAAATTTGTGTGTGGTATCTATTTTAATAGTTGTTATTTGTCAGATTTTGATGAAAAAAGGGTGTCGAGTGTGTTCTCGTACGTGTGGTAATCTAAAAAGTCGTAAAGCTCAGAGCGCGTTTGCATATTTTCAATTTGGCTTTGTTGTGAGCCTTCATTTAAAATTGCTGAATACACATTTAATGCCGCTTTGTTCATGGCTCTAAATGCACTTAGTGGGTAAAGCACCATTTTAACGCCCACATCACTTAACTGCTCTTTTGTGTAAATAGGTGTTTGGCCAAACTCAGTAATGTTTGCCAAAATTGGAACGTTAATCGCTTTTGCAAATGCTTGGTAATCAGCAAGGTCGTGTACGGCTTCTGCAAAAATAGCGTCAGCACCGGCTTCAACACAGGCAGCTGCACGGTCAATAGCGGCGTTTAAACCTTCTTTTTGAAATGCATCGGTACGCGCCATAATATAAAAATCGCTATCGGTTTTTGCATCAACCGCCGCTTTAATGCGGTCAACCATTTCACCTTGGCTTACAATTTCTTTATTAGGGCGATGACCACAGCGCTTTTGCGCTACTTGATCTTCTATATGAAAACCCGCCGCACCCGCTTTAGTCATTTCTTTTACTGTGCGTGCAATGTTAAATGCCCCACCCCAACCGGTATCGGCATCAACAAGTAGTGGTAAATCGCTAGCACCAGTAATACGACGAATATCTTCAAGCACGTTATCAAGGCTTGTCATACCCAAATCAGGCATACCAAACGAGGCGTTTGCAACACCGGCACCTGAGAGGTAAATAGCTTGGTGACCCATTTTTTCAGCCATCATCGCTGTATATGCGTTAATAGTCCCTACAACTTGTAAAGGGTGATTATTAGCAATAGCCTGTTTAAATTTTAATCCTGCTGACATTACTTTCTCCTAACTTTGAACGGTTGCTACGTGGAGTAACTTATAGTTTTAATCTGTAATTGTGACTGTTTAACTGCTCTACTTAACTTTTAGCAGTTAATAAATCAAATTTGGTTTGAATATTTGCTTGCGATGCACTGATGTGGCGCTTCATAAGCATTTCGGCCAGTTCGCCGTCGTGGTTTTCAATGGCGTTAATAATAGCTAAATGCTCATCAAACGCTTTTGATACACGCGGCCCCACCATACCCATTTGTACACGGTACATCCGTATTAATTGATAGAGCTCATTACATAGTAAATGAATTAAATGCGCGTTTTTACTGCCTTGAATAATACGATAATGAAAATCTAAATCGCCGGCTTCTTGATAATAAGATTCGCCCTCTTTAACACGTTGTGTTTGTAGGTGCTGATTAAGTAATTGCTTTAAGCCTTTTACTTCTTCGGGTTCCATATTGTCGGCAGCAAGCCTACATGCTAAGCCTTCAAGCGAACTGCGAACTTGGTACACTTCAATCAAGCGCTCAGCGGTAAGAGCAACTACTCGGCAACCTACGTTAGCTTTACGCTCAACAAGGTAGCAACTTTCTAGGCGATTTAACGCCTCTCTAAGCGTTGCACGGCTTACACCATAACGCTTGGCAAGCTCGGGCTCTGATATTTTACTGCCTTGAACTATGCTGCCCTCAACAATCTCACGGCGCATATCTACAAATACTTGATCTGATGCGGTAGTTATAGGCGCTTCGTTTAAAAACGTGTGTGTCATAAGTTATTTTTTAGATTGTCGACAATTAATGTGGTTACTATGGGCTTATTAAAAAATCATGTCAACCCTTAAACCTATCAAAACGGCTGAAAAACACACCCATTGTCGACACTATTAATCTAAAGTCGTATAAAATACGCTTTAAAATAGGCCAAACCAATAAAGTGTCGACATAGCAGTGAATTGGATGTTACGTTTTTAAACGCTGAAAATGCGTTATATAAATGCTATTATCGCGCTTTATTTTTATAGTATGAGCTAACGCGTGAACGCCAACACTTTTATTCCTGAGCACTTTATTGACGACGTAAAAACCTATTTACCAGCGCATCTAAACTTAGATGACTTTTTAAATGCGTGTCGCAGGCCACTCAGAAAATCTATCCGCGTTAATACTTTAAAAATTAGCATTGAAGAATTTGTAAAACGTGCAACTGAAAAAAATTGGCTGCTAACCCCAATCCCT
Organism: Pseudoalteromonas sp. SG45-2; assembly: GCF_014164115.1. Classification (NCBI taxonomy): domain Bacteria; kingdom Pseudomonadati; phylum Pseudomonadota; class Gammaproteobacteria; order Alteromonadales; family Pseudoalteromonadaceae; genus Pseudoalteromonas; species Pseudoalteromonas sp. SG45-2. Next base: position 47,499 of record NZ_JACJEO010000001.1, on the reverse strand, counting down.
TGGTGCAGTGAAGGCTTTTGGCTAGAGCGCCCAAGCAATGAAGAACAAAACCTAGCCCTCGGTAATACCGACTTACACCTAAGCGGTGCAATGTACGTACAAGAAGCAAGTTCAATGCTGCCGCCCATCGCCTTAAAGCAAAGTATTGAACTCGCAGACTCTCAAAATAATTATGTGCTTGATATGGCATCAGCACCGGGTTCTAAAACCTCACAACTAGCTGCGCTTATGAATAACCAAGGTGTACTTGTTGCAAACGAGCTTTCGTCATCGCGCCTAAAAGTACTTAGCGCTACATTAAAACGCATGGGAGTAGGTAACTGTGCGCTCTCGCATTTTGATGGTGTTATATTTGGTAACTACATGTTTGAATGCTTTGATAGCATATTGCTAGACGCGCCCTGCTCTGGCGAAGGTACAGTTCGTAAAGATGCCGACGCACTTAAAAACTGGTCAATAGAATCAAACATACAAATAGCCCAAGTGCAAAAAGACTTAATTAAAAGTGCATTTTACGCATTAAAGCCAGGTGGCACATTAGTGTATTCAACGTGCACACTTACCCCGCTCGAAAACCAACAAGTGTGCGATTATTTACTGAGTGAATTTGGCGACTATATAGCGCCTGAGTCGCTAAGTGATTTATTTGAAGGTGCAAGTAAAGCAACAACAAGTGAAGGCTATTTGCATGTATGGCCGCAAACCTTCGATAGCGAAGGCTTTTTTATTGCTAAGTTTAAAAAGCACACAAGCTGTAATAATCCAAATCAAACAGTTAAAAAAGGCGCATTTCCGTTTAACGAGTTTGATAAAAAGCAAAGTGCCGCATTTATGCAATCACTTAAAAAGCATTTTGGGTTAACTAACCTACCTGGCAACTTAATGCAGCGCGATAAAGAACTTTGGTTATTCCCGCAGGGGTTTGAAGCCCTGCAAAATAAAATTAAGTACGCACGCTTAGGTATTCAAATTGGCATTATTCATAAAAATGGCGTGAGACTAACGCACGAATTTGCAACCGTATTTGGCAATGAGTGTAAAAACAATATATTTGCTTTAAATAACGAGCAAGCAAATGATTATTTTCAAGGTAAAGATATACGCTTAACTGAAGTAACTCAAACAATTGGTGAAGTGGTATTAACACTGTGTGGTTGCCCTATTGGGCTGGGGAAATGGCAAAAAAATAAGATTAAAAATTCACTACCACGAGATCTAGTGCAAAATACGCAGTTAATAAGCTGGGGTTAAACTAAAGTACAAATTACACATAATTAATCTAATCCTTTGTTATCAAATGTAACCAAGGGGCAAAATTAGTTATGCTTTATTTAGTAGTTTTACTACACTTTAAAGTACTTTCTTCTTCTCCCTAATGAACCAAGAAAGTGTTTTAGCTAACGCTAGGCTCAATTTAGAGTCATTTTATAGCCCAGAGCAAAAATAGCTCTGGGCTTTTTTGATTAATAGAGTGTTTGCTTACCAAAAAAGTAAAAAACACTACACTATTAGAAGTAGTTAAAAATCAATAAGCCTTTTTGCATTTGTATTTTAATAATGCATTTCACCAGTTAAGAACACCAAGCTACTATTTTAGGCATATTTAAAATGGCTTATTCTAATTGAAAAGTATTTTCTTTTTACAGCTATTAATATGCCCTAATATTAACTCAGAGCTATAGTGTTATGCTGACACCTTATGAGCTGGAAACTATACTAGGTTCCACATAAATCCATCGCTAATTATATTGCCCACCACAAACTATATTTACTGAAGCCTTATTTCGTGCAGTTGAGAGAGCAACTAAGTTGTAGGACTAATTAAAATGCGAGTATTTATCTAGCTAAACTTAACAGCCTTGGTAATATTTCAAAATAGAGGTTTTGATCCTGATTATAGAACCGACCTGTTGAAGAAGATATACAAACCGACTATCGTCAGTATAGACAATATCTACAACACCACTTTCGTTCGCCATTAAACACGTCATATCTATCCAGCCATTGTTTTGTGAAGTATTTAATAGCACTTTACCATTAGACTCTCCCCCCCAGCTTACTGCACCCGCAATAGTGAGCGAATGGTCAGGGGCTTGTTTCATACTCAAAAAAGCAGAGGATGAAGGTTCGTTAACTATTTCAGTAAAAGTACTATCACGTTCGTTAAACTTGTAAATTACAGCCTTCTCAAGTGAACCTAAAAGGTATAGAGATCCATCAATATACTCTAGATTGAAAGCCCAAAAGCCACTTGGAGCTTTTACCGTTTTAATTAAGCTTCCATTATCAACATCATGAAAGTACAACATTTCCTCATCATCAATATGATATGTCACTATAAAGTCATCGGTTTTTATAAGGGAACGATAAACTCTATTATGATTAGTCGAAAATACTTTTTCACTGGTGCTTTGTTCAATATTCTCATCAAGCGACGGTGATAACTTATACAAACCACCATTGTCCCCATCCTTGTATACATAGATATTTTCTGATATTGAAATTTTCCTTGAATAACTTTGCCCCCAAAAAGAGCCACTATCATTTCTACTTTGAGAACTGTCTATTCTTTGCACATTAATAAAATTGTTATTTTTATCTGCAGTTATCAAATAGTCTTGGGGCAAATTCCAAGGAGATAAGGTAGCGAAAACAGCCTCATCGTTAGTTTCCACTGACCATGAGTGTCCAGCTAATAACCAGTCTCCAGAAGTTCTAGGGAAAATATTTATAAATTGGTTTGGTTGATTCAGTTCCATTGATACCAAGCCATTATCCATACTAGCAATATATAGCTTTTCATTATCAATATGAATATCAGTGCCTACAAAGTTACTTGCGTTATAAGACTTCTCATAGAAATTACCCGATTTTCTATCATGTTGATATATACCCCAGTAATCACTAAACCATATGCTACCCTTAACCGCACTCGGCATTCCAATTGGTTTAGTTATAGATTTACGCCACTTCCTATAAGGTAGTGATGTACCATAGTTTACAGACACCTTCGAACCTAATGACAACCCAAAAGGTTCTACAATTAACTCATACAGGCTTACATTCCAAGTACTCCCTAAAGCTATAAAATTCTTATTATCCAATCTGTTATCAATAAAAACATTTACTATATTTTTATTAGCTAGATCTGCGTTTATAGGTACGTGAGAATTGAGGTCGTAAACTCCTTTAGTTGTGAAAACAAAAGCGTTTGCATTACCACTTATTCGCGCAATGCGTAGGATATTCTCTTTAAAGGTGTGTTCAAGTCTGTGGCTACCATCAAGAAGATTTATTCGGTACAAATTAGTGCCATTATAACCATATATATAATCTGGACTCTCATCAAAATAAACCCCTTTTAATTTATCAATTGAAAGTGGCTTTTTTGTAACATCACCAGAAATATCTATACACCCTAATTGAGCCTCTAATGCCGCAAAACAAGTAGTACCTGCTTGCGATGTTGAAAATAACTGAAGAGTAGTACTTCGGTAGGTATTTAACTTTAAACCTACAGGGGACCACATAACTTCATTTATGAGTTCAAGAACCTGTTTTTTTGTTACAGCTAGCAAAGTGTCGTTGTGAACTAAAAGACCAGTAATATTATAGTTTGTAAGTCCTTTTACAAACGGCTGCCAGCTATCTCCATAATACTTCCATACTCCTGTAACATCAGAAGATGCATAAACCTCGTTTTTATACTCAACAATACTACTGAAGGCACCTCCCCCTCCCCATCCAATTCGCATAATGTCAGGTTCAGTTGTATTTTCTGAAGCAACTGAAAGATCAGGTTTACTCTTAAAAAAAATTGAAAACAGAGTTTCTTTATCATAAAGGTTATTTTTAATTAGATAGGAAATTATGGCTTGAGTACTACTAGGAAATAGAATAAATAAAGTTTGTAATATTTCTATCCTCTTTGAAGGACTTCGCTCCTCTAAAGATAATAAACGTTTATATTTACTATCAGAAATAGCTTCGAGAAATCCATTTTTGTACAGCTCAATAGTTGTTTTTATTTGCATATCATTCAAATAAATAATGTCATCACTTTTTGACAATGAAGCTATGGCATCTGTGAGTGCGTGTGAGTGCGCCTCATTCGCAAGTAAAGTAGATAAAAGTCTATCACCTAATTGGTGTTTTGATTCATCTTGAAAACTTTTGGAATAACCTTTACTTATAGACAATAAAAATATAAAAAAAGAAATAGTTAAAAGTTTAATTAATATAGCGCTTGATTGGACTTTCATTAGAAACTCCTCTTTATGCTTAGTCAAATTGAAAATAAATTGCTTAGTTAGCTAGAGACAGCTAAGTAGTAGACATGTTGATAAGTGTCTTCATTGAGTTTAGTAATACCTTAGAGAGTACACAAGCCAAGAGTGTATTAATATTTTTATAAAGAGTGTAAATCCCGTCACTTCGTAGCACTCGCAACCCTGATTTTATGCTAACTCATATCGGTATTGACTTGGTTTTCTATTAGACTAATAGCAGATTTTAATTAGCTTTCTCATTTCATTGTAGCTCCTAAGTCTTACATCTTGCTTCTGTCTGCCGCTAGAAGTCACTTCTCTTTGCACTTATATCAAGGTTATGGGTACCCGCTATGACTGCTGCTAAAAATATCTTCGTTCTAATCCGTGATGCCCCGACTTTACTTAAAGTGGTTCTTCCTTTGAATGAGCCAGACTCATTTAACTTTGGTGTTGAGCCAACATAAGCGGCTGCTTAAATTGCTGTTGAGAAATAATTCATGATTAACTTTCATTATGGAACCAGCTGAAATGAGGAGATCAATTTCATTTCAATCTCCCGAATTTCTTCATCTAAAATATGAATGATTTTGTGAATTAATGATTGTAAGCGCCCATAAGAGTTGCTTATTGTGCTAGATTCAAATCGGTTAGTTTCTAGGAGTCAATCTTTTTCTAAAGCTTAAAGCCTTCTAATACAACTCTCGTTTTACATACAAGTTCGCTAATAACACTAGATTAAATAGCACGCTGTTGGAAATTATTTTTTTTCGAATTTTTACCTAATTTAATAAAGTACTTTTCAATATATTCATACGAGAAATGCGATGCAAGAATCGTAAGTAAAAAAGGTACTATGAGCATAGTAGGAGTATAGAACGTTGAAACAGTGTTATATTTAATCAAAACAAATGAAATACCATAAAGGAAAAACATATGACTGCAATACATTGAGTAAGATATGTTACCTAAAAATATTGAAATGCGATTAGTTAACACCACTCTATAAAGCGACTTTAGCGGAGAAGCTATAAGAGAAACCTCAATAAAAAAGCAAATAGACCAAATTATAATAGGTAAAGCTGCTAAAAACCGTTCAGTAACCCATTGGTAAAGTGATACGGAAAGTAAGAATATAATTAATGCAGAATAAAAATTTTTATTTGTTAATTTATTCATTTTCTTAGCATTTAATAAAATCGCACTAAACATACCCACAAAAAACATATTAGAATTAACTAAAAAGAATGAGTGGTGCCCCATTATATCCAAAAAAAATCGACTTGAAGCTAGAATCAATACAACTATGAATACTAGAAAAAAAGCATGTTTACGCAAAATAAATATAAAAAGTGGTGCAAGGAGAAAAAATTGAAATTGAAGTGTTAAGCTCCAAGCTTGGCCCATTATGGTGTATGTGGGATTGCTAAGAATGAACGATGGAGTAATACCATGGAGCATGAATAAATGAGTAAAAAAGTGCAATTTAAAGTCTTCTAATGAGGCAGTTGTATATTTTAGTCTATCAGCAGTTTTCCCTATGTCTTCAGGAAAATTCTGGAGAGTAAATAGAGTTTCATTAAGTATCAAAGCTGATAATAATAAAAAGAATAAATAAGCAGGAAAAATTCTCAGTACTCTTTGCTTAAGATACTTTCCATAAGGTGTATCCTTACTCAAAAGTAATAAAGTAATTACAAATCCGCTTATTATAAAGAAAACATCTACGGCTAAACCTTTTCCAAGTATTTTACCAAAGAAAGAGTTTTTATCTAACTCAACTCCAGCCATAGTTATTGAATGACCAATAACTACCCAAAGGCACATTAAGCCCCTCAAACCATCCAACCCAATAAACCTCATAGCCAAAACACCCTTTATAGCTCTATAATTTTTATTTTCAGAGAAAAAAGAAATAATTAACGTCTCTGGAAATTCGAATCCAATATTATCTACCTAAAACCGATTAGTTATTTTAGCCACAGTAATCTTTAAAGGTATAATTTCTTCTAATGGCTTCAAGATGAGAACCAAATTGCAGTGATAAACACATTATAGGTAGACGATTAATTCTCTCTGCCAATCTGAAAATCTCATAAAATTTATTGCCATACTGAACTGAAGAGTTAAGCTCGGCCACATACAATGCTCTATATTTTGGGGAAAGTTGCTGCCAGTTCATTAACGCTATTTGAATAATGCCAAGCTGCACATCAAACTTGTACGGCCCAAATTTTTTAGCCTGCTGAATATACTCATATACTCGTTCTGTAGGCCCTTCTTGATAACTAACTACTTGCGCTAGTGCAATCCAAGTTTCTGACCATGTTTGCCTTAACTCTAATGACTTTAATAAATCTTTTTCTGCTTGTTGATAAACCAAAAGCTTATTCTTATTTTGCTCGCTAGTTACAGCTAGATTGAGCATTGTTATATAAGCACTTAACTGCCAGTAATGAGGCTGTAAAGGGTCTTGGCTTGTTGCATACGTAATTGCCTTATCTGCAAGCTCTAGCTCTTCAGGAGTAATTGTGCTTACAGGCTGCTTTAAAATATTGACTGCATTAAAATACCATGTATTTGCACGCATACTTTGTAAACTCTGATAACCTATAACTAATGTAGCAACTGCAAGTATTGCAATTTGTGTGAGGCGGTTTGTATTTAAATTACTCATTAAACAACGACTCAGTTAAACGCATTGGGTTAGTAAAAAATAAATCATGTGCATCATTTTGACCAATTAGCTCACTAACTATTTGCTTAGATTTACTCAAAATAGGCGGCCTGCGCTTAACTGAATGGGCATCAGATGCAACATAAGTTACTAAACCGTTTTTTAGCATATCTATACTAATATTTTTTGCAGTTTCGCCCCATGCACCTTCAATGCTTGACGCTGTTAACTGAAACTCACACCCTAATTGCTTTAAACGATTAATATAAAAAGGATTTACTTGAATATCACGATTACGCTCAGGATGAGGAATAATCACTTTTATATTTTGTTTGGCTAGCCAATTTATAAACTTATCGTAACCTTGCGGTACATGAGAGTGTGGTAGCTCCAATAGTAAATAATTTACTGAATTAAGCGTACCAATGAACGGGAGTTTATTACCAAGCACCAAACTCATTAGCTCTACATCAAGCCTAACTTCAGCGGCTACAGCTAGCTTAATATTAATATTATTTACTAATGCCTGTGCTTTCAAATTAGCAAGCTCGCTATACAATTGTGAGACCGAGTTATTAAATCTCCCAATATGTATATGAGGCGTGGCAACCATATGGGTAATACCATCATTTTGTGCAATAGTTAATAGTGCTAAAGATTCCATTAAATCTTTAGCACCATCATCAATTCCTGGCAAAATATGAGAATGAATATCAATCACTGCTTTACCATTTTACTATGCATTTGGCTGCTCAGGCTTTTGTGAATAGTCGTAATAGTCGTAATAGCCATGGCTGTGTTCGTCTTTACTTTTACCCATATCTACTTGGTTAAGCACAATACCTGCAACATGCGCTTTAGCTTCAAATAAACGCTCAATACCCGCTTTAATAGGTTTTATGCGCGTAATATCCGACTTAACAACATAAATTACTGAGTCTGTACTTTGCGCTATAACTAATGCATCACTCACGGCTTGTGTTGGTGGTGTATCAATGATTATATAGTCGTATTCAGCTCTAAGTCTCTTTATTACTTCACTAAAGCGTGCGTTAGATAAAAGCTCTAACGGGTTACTAGGAATTTGGCCACTTGGCATAATAACTACGCCCGATTCTACATCAACATGTACACATTCAGTTAACTGTTCAGTACCCACTATTAAATTGCTTAACCCTGGGTGAAATACCGGAATATCAAAGCGTTTAGCAATACTTGGCTTGCGTAGGTCAGCATCAATTAATAATACTTTACCCATTTGTGCAAGCGACATCGCTAAATTAGCTGAAGTGGTCGTTTTCCCCTCCCCCGATGAGCTAGAAGTAACTGCAATTACTTTATGATCCCGCTCTAACTGAGTTAATAACAAACTAGTTCTAAACGTACGTACCGATTCTGCAAAACGCCTATAATTACCCTCAAGGTACGCATGTATCGGAAATACACTCTTTTTAGGCATCGGTACGTGCGGTAATAACCCTAACATACGCTGAGCTAACTTGTTTTCAACATCATTTTTAGTTTTAACAGTGTCATTAAGCGCATCAAATATAATACTCATAACTAGTGCAAAGCCTAGGCTTGCAAAAAAGGCAAGTGCAACAATGAGCTTTTTATTTGGTTTTGATGGGTCTCTAGGCGTATATGCACGGTCTGTAAAGCGCGCAGTTGCAGAGCTAAAATCACTAGTAACTTCAGTTTCTTTTGAACGTGATAAAAACGTATTAAATATATTTCGATTGGTCTCTACTTCACGCTTCAATTGATTATATTGAGTCTCTTTACGAGTAATATCTTGATATTCAGCACGTATTTTAGCTAAATCCCCCTCGAGAGCACTCACAGTGCGCGCAATTCGGTTTAACTCTTTTTCAATACCTGTTACAAGCCCTTTTATCTGTTTATTCAAATTACTTTGAACGGTTGCAAGTTCTGCTTTCGCAGAAATAATGCGAGGGTGTTTAAGGCCATACACCTCACCTAGCTCACTTAGCTTACGCTCAACTATGACCACTTCTCTTTTAACATTTTGGATAACTTGGTGTGATGTTATTTCCGGCATACTGCCTAAAAGCTCCAAATTATTATTACCATATTCGCTAATTACCCTGTTGATACTTTCAAGGTTGTTTTTTTCTTTACGCGCAACAATTAACTGCTGAGAAATCTGCTCAAGCTCTTGTGTGGCAAGTCCTGCTATACCTTCAATATCAACTAATTTTTGTTTCTCTCGATAAGCTTGCAAACGCTCTTCTGAGTTATCTAACTGAATGCGTAATTGCGCTAGACGTGTGTTTAACCAACTTGATGCTTGTTGAGTAATACCCATTTTGGCACGTATTTGGCTTTCGATATAAACTTCACCAACAGTATTAGCTACAAGCGCAGCTAATTTTGGGTCACTCGACTCAAAACTTACTCTTACTAACTGAGTTTTAGAGATTGGTGATACTGTTAGACGAGATCTAAATGCGGCCAATAAGCCAATCATTTTACGTTCAGCCTGTTCTTGCGGAGAATATACTGTAGTATCTTTTTTATTTAAAAAAGGCAAAGATTTTTTAACAAAAGATTTGAACTCCCCAATAGCTGAAGGTTTTCCAATAAAGTCGCTATGGCTTTTTAAATCCAGCTTAGTTATAACTTCACGGGCTATACTGTCTGACTTTATTACTTCAAACTGAGTTTGGTAATATTCTTTCTTATTAGAATCTAAGCCATATATTTCTTGAAAACTAACAGCTTTAGCCTGTTCTGCTTCAATTAATAATGTAGCTGTGGCTACATACTTAGGAACTAAGGTAAGTGAAACCATAATAGTAAGAAGTGTAACTATTATAGAAAACCCTAAAATTCGCCATTTAGCACGCTTTACAACATTGAGATAAGCACCAAAGTCAATAATCTCTTCATTATTGCTTATACTTTCATTTATTTGGTTCATTAAATACTGCCTTATAGATTGCTTAAAACAAGCGTTGTTCAATTTTTATAGTATCGCCCGCTGCAATTTGGCTATTTAAGCTACCTTTTTGTTGCTGCTGTTTAGTCTGCTCTTTAAAAATATAAATTTTATCAATAGAGGCTCGCTCAGTTAAACCACCCGCTAGGGCGATGGCTTGGTTAACTGTCATAGCCGGCTGGTAAGGGTAAGCCCCTGGGCTTTCAACTTCACCATGTATGTAAAAAGGCCTATATTGAACAACCTGAACGTAAACATTTGGATTAACTAAGTAGTCAGGCTTTAATCCCTGAGTGATAACCTGCTCAACCTCAGAAATGTTAAGCCCCGCTAGTTTAACTTTTCCTAAAAACGGGTAGTTGATCTCTCCACTATTCCCTAATAATGCAGTAACTTCTAAATCAGGCTGTCCAAATACTTTTATTTCAACCTTATCGCCTGCACCTAATACATAACTGTGTGCAGTTTGAGCAAAACAAACGCTACTTAAAAATAGCAGCGTTAAACTAAAAATAAACTTCATTAATTAGCCTTTAATGCAAATGTAAAATTAACACCAACAATAATACGATCAAATTCTATTGCGCTTTGGGTAGAATCTTTATCAATAAAGTCTACATAGGTAGATACCATCCCGAACTTACTCGCAACATAGTTTAAACCTAAACGCGCGCTTTTAGTTTTATCTTTACGACCAATATCGCCAGTGTATTGCTCATTAGTATAACTAAGCCCCGCTAGTGAGCTTAAATAATCGCTCCAGCTATGAGTCCAATTAACACCATATGTACTTTCTTTAATGTAATCGCCCTGCACTAAAGGATCTTTAGCTGAGCGACTAGTTTTAAATTGCACGGTAGAGTAACTAAGTGGTTGCCAACTAACGCCAGCCTCCCAACTTAAACCACTAAAGCTTTCACGCTCATTTGAGCTAAAATCTTTATTTTGATAACCCAACTTAAATGATCCAGAAGTAACGGCTGTCGCTTCCCACTCCATACCTATAAGTATTTTCACGTCGTCACTATCGCGTGATATACCATTAGCTTGCAGAGAGTCGTAACGATAGTTTTCTTGTTTAACCTCTAAAAAGGTACGAGTTGATGCTTGAGTATTATAGTAGCCAGTTACGCCAATTAACGATTTATCATAATCACGATATTGCGATACTTCTCTAAAGTTTTGATATTTCTTACTAAAAAAACCAGCTTTCAAAGCAACTTGTGCTTTTGAGCTTTGTGCACCATATTCGTATCGCGCTAAGACATTTTGCTCCTGATATTTAACTAACTCATTAACAGCATCACCAAGACCTTCAGTTAAGCCACTACCTCGAGGTTCATATAGCCAATCGGCATCACCGTTAATATCCAAACGATGTTGGCTAGTAAATTCTTTATGCACACCAGCACCAATATTTACTTGAGTGAAATTGTCAGCGGTATCTTTATTATGTAACGAGCTACTTGAACGCAAATCAAGATTATAGCTGTCTGGGCCATCTTCAATCGCCGCTTTTATATTAGGAGTAATAGTCCAGATTAATCGCGACTCTTCGTTTTCTGGTGTGCTAAAAAAATTGTTGTTACTGCTAATACCTGTTTGTAAAGTCGGTGTAATTTCAGCACCGTCTTTAGTGATAACACTACCAGGCTTTAAGTTAGCTGCTACAGGTGTAGCCACAACCACAGTTAAAAAAGCACTTAATGAAACTAGTTTTTTAGTATGCATTTGCATTTTTAAATCCCTTAAAAATTGTTATAAAAATAATTTTAACATCAAACCATAAAGACCAGTGTTTAATATAATGTAAATCAAATTCAACACGTTTTTCCATTTTATCAAGAGTATCGGTTTCGCCGCGCCAGCCATTAATTTGCGCCCAACCAGTAATTCCTGGCTTAGCTTTATGGCGTAACATATAAAACTCTACTTTTTTACGGTATTCCTCATTATGGGCAACAGCATGAGGCCGTGGCCCTACAATAGACATATCGCCTTTCAAAACATTTATAAACTGAGGTAATTCGTCGAGGCTTGTACGGCGTAAAAAACCACCTAAAGGTGTTATACGTGCATCATTTTTAGTAGCTTGTGTAACCACTGCACTGTTTTCGGTAACACTCATTGAGCGAAACTTCCATACTTTAATTTTACGCCCATCTAATCCGTACCGGTCTTGCTTAAAAATTACAGGCCCTTTAGATGTAAATTTAACAGCAAATGTAATGGCAATTAAAATAGGCGATATCAGCATTAAAATAATAAAGGCTACTATTATATCCTCAGTACGTTTTATAAATTCACGGGCACCAATGAATGGTGATTCAAATACACTAAGTGTATCAACGTCACCTACATGCTCTATACGCGCGTGTATTAAATTAGATATTAAAAAGTCGGGAATTATATGCACATCAACCGTTGTATCACCTAGTTGACGCAAAATATCAGCTATGCGTTTATCTGCCTTCATTGGCAATGCAATATACAAAACACCTATTTCACCATTGCGAGCTGCATTAACCGCATCTTGAATACGTCCTGCAACATCATGTTTTGTTGAGTTTTCAAACAGGCGTTCTGGTTGGCGGTCATCGTAAAAACCTAAAAAATTAAAGCCGAGTTCGTCATTTTTAGTTATTTCATTATACAAATTAACCGCTGATTCTGTTGCTCCAACAATTGCGACATTGCGTAAATTCAAACCTAATTTACGTCTATGACGCTTGTATAAATGCACTACAAAGCGCCATGCATATAAGTAAGTGATACTTAATAAAAACCACAGACCTAACCCAATACGCGAAAGCGACTCTGTAAACTTAAAAGCAAACGATATAAGAAACAAAACAACAAATGCAGAAAACAAAGCACCCCAAGCGCAAAGCACCATGGTTCTAAATTTACCTGCTCGCCAAGAGCGATAAGCGGAAAATATTTCAGCGCAATATAAAAAACTCAAAGCAACAGTTAAAACCGAAACCATATAGATGGGAGAAAGCTCGAAGCTATAAAATAAAGCTGAGCATTGAAAGGCTAAAAATAATGCAAAAATATCGAATAACCGATAAAAATTAGCATCAGACGAGCCCGTTGGCTTGAACGTCCGTGAAGATTTCATACTATCTATCCCTATAGGTATCTTTATATAAATTTAGAATGACTAAACTCTCTTAATTCTACCTGAGCAAATAAGTTCATTCAACTAAGTTAGTAATTATGACTACATTAATCTTAAACAACAAACCATTAACTAACCAATTAATAGCAATAAATAAACAAATGAAAATGCTCATAAACTTTATTAAACAAATTATAAATATTTACTCGAAGAGTTTAATTATTGAATCCCATAAACCAAATGAATAATTTTCAAGTATATTAATCCCTAAAGCAGATTTAACAATATAAATAATTAACATAAGAACAACAATTGCCACAAACGTAATTAAACTAATAAATAATATTTGTAAAAACCAAGCTACTTTTTCTTCATTTTCACTAAGGTCTCTTCTGTTTCTACCTGCTAACAAAACATAGTAGTACCTATATTTGAAAAACTTTACTACCCCTCTAAAATCAATTGTATGGCGCCCCCACTGTCTGGCACCTATAGCAATCTTGAGATGCACCAACTGCTCTTCTGTAAAGCTATTTTGTACACTTTCAGGCATTCTATTAAGTAAACTGCAAATGGCGGGATCTCTCTTAATATTAGACAAATAAAACCTCTGAAAATTAATTGACTATTAAATTATAAAAAAACTTTGGAATACCTATCACGTACCTTTTAAAAAGTCGTTTAGGTTCTGATAAAAGCCTATATAACCACTCTAACCCTAGCTTTCTAAGGATCTCGGGCGACCTTTTAACTTTTCCAGCCTGAAAGTCTATTATAGCTCCACCACAAATTATTATTGAGGGGACCTGAATTTTGGACAATAACTCTGCCAGCTTTTCTTGTTTTGGCATCCCCATAGCAAGAACAACGCAATTAAGAGCGTTTTCTTGAGCGTTTAACTTAAAATTTTTAATATATACATCTTCATCTTGAAAACCATTTTCAGTAATGACATCTTCAGTCTTAAAAAGATTAAAAGCACCTTCACTTAACCACGGTTCAGAAGTACCAAAGGCAAAAAAATTAACGTCGCGGTCAGACTTATTAATAGCGTTAATAATTTTAGGAATAAAATCTGTTCCGTTTAAATTATCTTTAGGGTCTATACCTTTATATTTGCAAGCTAGCTTGACACCTATACCATCTCGAAGGAGGTAAGATAAAGAGAGAAACTGCTCATAAATGGCTTCATCACTGTGCATTAGATTTATGCTATGTTGATTTACAAAACCTAAAGAGACTGGCCTATTAGTCGTAATTAAGTTATCAATAAAAGTATCTAAATCTTTACTCTCTAAATAGCTAATTTTATTTAGAATTTTTTCATTACTCATTTCGGCCACCACTTCTATCTGTTTTCACCCACTTTTTCTGTCTTTTTGTAATAAAAGTTTTATAAACAGTTAGCTTAGAGAAAATATATTTATACATTAATAAAATATCTTTAGTTTGTATAATATGCCTAGCAGCTACAAACCAGACTAAACTTAAACTAAACAAAAGAGTAATTAATGAAGTAACCGAAAGTAAAAAGGGCATAAATACATTAAATAACATGAATACAAAGCATAAAAAGGTACTACCAAACACAATAAACAACCATAAAACTGTGGGCGGTAACATGGCATCTAATATAGTAAAGCAACTCTTGATTTTAAACGTTAATAAAGCTTGCAAAAATTTCTTTGGGAGCATACTAATGGAGCTTAAATGTCCATGCTCCCAACGTGTTCGTTGGCTATCAGTTCCGGCTGCAGAAGTAGGAAAATAACTAATAACCAGGGAAGAGTTATCAAAAATTACTGCCTCGTTCATAGCATTAAGCTTTAACCCTAACTCTAAATCTTCAACAATACTGCCAGATGAGAAAGAAACTTGTTCTAATACACTCGCAGGGAATGCCATCCCAGATCCTTGTAGTTGGCAGTTTATATTAAATAGCGCCAATCCTTTTGGCCTAATGACATTTTTAACAAACCAAGCAAACTCGGCTACTTTAATTTTTATATCTGCATGCTCCGGCGATTTCATAATGTATGCCGATTGAATGACAGAGTTTTCATCAATACATCGTTTAGCTAATTTATTAAAGCTTCCGCTCGTAAACTCACAATCAGCGTCAAACACAATAACAACTTCAGGTGATAGAGCTTGTAAATAATCAACTCCAGCTTGAATAGCATAACCCTTACCTAAAAGTTCATTGTTGTTTCGTATAACTACTGTTGCGCCTAATGCCTCAGCAATAGGCGCTGTAGCGTCAGTACAGTTATCTGCAACAACTAAAACTTTAGATAAAGAATTAACTTCACTTTTCAATTTTACTAAAGTGTCTTTAATAATCATTTCTTCATTGTGTGCAGGTATAACAATGTATACTCCTTCTAGTTCATTTTTATTAAAATCAACTTTATTAGCGACGCGTTTATTTAAGAGACCTAGTAGTAGTTCAGCTGATAAAAATAAGCTTGGAAAGGTTATAAATAGCAATATAAATAAACTTGCTATTACACTAAAAAAAGTAATCATTTATCACCTTTTATTAATAACGCTAATTTTCTAGCCTCTGTCTCAATATTATGTCTTTCATTTACAGAAGCATACCCAGAAGAAACCATATTTTTAATCTCGTCGTCTGGCATATTAATAAAGCTTTTTATAGCTTCTTTTATAGCTACTACATCACCGGCATGAAATAAAATCCCCTGTTTATTATGTGTTATTAGTTCTGGGATACCTGCTATGTAAGTTGCGAGCACTGGGCGCCCAACGGCTAAAGCTTCCATAATTGCTACTGGGAGCCCCTCGGCAAAACTGGGCAAAATCATTGCATCAGAATGCAATAGCAAATCATGAACTTCATTAGAGCTAATCCATCCGGTAATTTTAACATTATCTTGTAAGCTGTTATCTGCAATATATTTGTCTATATCAGCTCTCATCTCGCCATCACCAGCAAGAACTAATTCTACATTCTCACCTTCATCTAAAACTTTTTTCAAAGCTTTAAGCAGCAATAACTGTCCTTTTTGCTCGCAAAGACGGCCAATACATAATAACTTTTTTACATTGTTACTTACTGGAGGAGCTGGTTGGCCCTTTAAAAAATCCGAATCTAAACCGCAGTGGACAATTTCAACTTTATCCCAATCTTTGAAATCAGCCCACCTAAATAATTGCGAACGACAGTAGCTAGTAATTGCAACAACAAACTTTGAATGACTTATTTTTTCTTTTAGATGCAAGCCTAGTGGCTTATCAAATTCTTCTGGTCCATGCACAGTAAAACTATAATCAATACCCGAGAGGATACTCGCTAGCATTGTTACTTCTGTCGAATTTGTACCAAAATGTGCATGTATATGTGAACTCTTCACTACTTTTGCATAATTAGCTAACGTACATGCCTCCATAAGGTAGACTACGTGATAAAGCATGCCTCTTTCTGACATTTTAGACATTTTTAATGCCAATTTTAGTGCTTTAGCAAACCTTCTTGGTGAGCTAACAAAAGACTTTAAAAACGCTGGTAATAACGCTGCAAGCCCACTATTAAGGACATAATTTGTTTTAGCCTGCTCTTCTATATCAACGCTATCTTTTAATTCAGTATCCCACCCCCTAAGTGAAACTCGTTGTACGTTAAAACCATTATTTTCCAGCTCTAATATTTCTCTACGTATAAAAGTATGGCTTACTTTCGGATACTGGTTTATAAAATATGTAATATTCACTTATTTTCCTTTATATGTAGTATGGTAAACATACGTTCTAAATATGAATGTCTTTTCTTCCATACCTTAGTAATAACTATTCCTACTAAAAATGACATCAATACAGCTAATCCAGGAGAAACAGAACTAAAAATTTTATTTAATAATGACAATGTTTGAAAGTGTGTTAGATAAATAAACATCGATGAAAAAGCTACAATAGTAACTATTTTATTTATAACTCTTGGGATAAGAATATAAGGTAACCATATTGTAAACAGCGAGCCAAAATATAAAAATAAAATTCTACTACTCCATCCGAAATAGATTAGATCCATCAATATTATACTCAATGCTGAAGTAGTAATCATTTTCAGTCGAATGTTTTTACTAAGTGCAGCCATGCCTCCGGCGAAAAACATATAAATCATTAAGTGAGGTAGTCTATCTAAATAATAAGATGTATCCCACGTTAACCTACAGATAATAGAAACTGTATAACTTACTAAAAAGCCAACCAGCATGAAATAATAAGGGCTTTTATGAAAAACAAAAAACTTCGTGTTTATATAAAAAACAATTGAAAAAAGTAAATATATTTGTATTAAAACTTCGATAAACCAGAAGGTTAAACCATTGGCATAGTCAGGGCCATAAAAATTAGAAATTAATAGAAGCCCTCCTATATGAAACTCACCTAACACACTATATAAAAAAACAGTGTAAAGCAGAGTGGGTAAAACTATTTTCCATATAAAAGAGAAGTATATACGATAAAATTTTTTAGCATTAAACCCAGCGTTAGTTACCTTAGAGTCTATTGCTTTCTTTGCAGTAAAAAGAACAAAGTTAAAACCAGATAAAAAAATAAGATAATAAGCCCCGCCGGCTATGCCAAGCCAATGAAAATGACCAGCAACAATAGAAAATATCGATATTGCTCTTAATAACACTGAGATATCTAACTTAGAAATATTCATATAACCGCCCTTTTACATGAATTTTTTTTAAAAAAGAAGCCACCCAATAAGCCCCAAAAATACCAGTTATAGGATAGATAAAATAACATATTGTCTGAATAGCCAGCGACTAAGTAAGATATTACTAAGCCAATAATAATTGACGTCCCTCTTTTATCCTTTTTAAACTGTATTAAGAGGCGCTTCAAAATAAAGGTAAAGATTAGAAGATAAGCGAGTAGTCCTAAGAACCCCATATCAAAGGTGATTTGTACATATGCATTATGTGCATCAAATCCTTTACTTTCTTCTAATGGAAAAAAATCTAAAAAATAATAAGAAAAAGTGTCATAGCCGTGGCCTAGAAATGGTCTTTCTGCTATGTAATCCCAAGAGGCAAACCAAACCACTTTTCGCCACTCATAAGAATTTAAACTTTCGCCCACATCTAAGCTATCTACACTAGAACCTGAAAAAATATCCAATACTCGATCTTGCACTTCAGGTATCAATAAAAGCATTAATAATGATAAAAATAAATATAATAGGTACCTTCTTTCAACTAAAAGTGCATATACGGAGAACATTATAATTAATGCTAACCATGCACTTCTAGTTTTAGTCATCACTAAGCAAATTAGACTAATAAATAAAATTATTTTTACTCTTCTAATAAATTGTTTTGAAAAGATAAAAAGTCTAGTTTTTATACAAAAAAAACAAAGTGTAGTAATTAACACCAAGTAAAAAGCAAATATATTCGGGTGAGAGAAGCTACCGAACAGTCTAAATCCATTTCTGGTAGTACTTCCCTCAGGAAATAACAATTCAAAAAACACAAAGATAAAAGGAACTATAGAGCTATAAATTGTAAATCTTAAAAAGAACTTTAAATCACGATCATCTTTAACAAAAAAGTAGACAAAACAAAACATTGCCCAGTATGTCAAGATTGAAAAAAAAGAGCGCAGTGACTGAACTTTATCTGGTGACACGATAATAGATGCCAAGCCTATGCAAATGAATGCACCCCATACGTATAAGAAAGACTTAGGTAAAACAAACTTATTATTTTTACAACAAATAAAAAATAACACTACCACTAAAAGGTTAAGCAGTGCCCCCAAACCAATGCCACCAATTTTAGTAAACTCTAAAACTGGGTCTAGTGACGCTCTAAAAAATAAAATAAAAAATAGAGCTGGAGAATGTAAAAAAAGCCTATTTTTAAACACGCTCTAATGCCTTCTTGATTCGGCGTAATATAACTCTAAACTCAAAAGTAATGAGTAATATGAGTAGCTCACTTACTTTTACATTAATCTGTGAATAGTTACACATAGCTACTATCCTAGATGATCTTTCTTTCAGGTTTGAAGGTTTATGTTTTAAATTTAAGCGTTCAAAAGCTTTTCTGATGTTATTTGCTTTTTTTTCCGAGATCCGTTCTAGGCCATGGTTCTGAACTATTATATAAGAATTCTTTTTTATATTTTTAAATATCCCATATTTTTTAGCCAATCGTATCCACGTATCCCAGTCTTGTAGAGCAGGCATTTTTTCATCAAAGCCATCTATTTTTAAAAAATAATCCCTTTTAGTAAATACTTGGTTACCAATGTAATTGAGCGATCTAAGCATGTCATAATCGACACATTCTGAATTATTATGCGTAAATTCGCCATTTTCACGAACCTCTAAAACACCATCGAACAAACCTGCTATGTCATTAGTATTTTCTTGCTCTAATTTAAACCAATACTGAACAAAACTATCAATTCGCCAATTTTCAAAATAGTCATCGTCATCTAAACCAGTAATAAAATAACCTGTGGCTAAAGATAACGCTTTATTTCGCCCATAACATGCTCCTTTAGACTTACCGGTTTCATTGATAGTGCTCAGTAATAAACCTTGTTCTTGCATCTCTTTTAAATAAGCGTGAGTACCGTCTGTCGAACCATCATCAGCAACAATAATCTCAATATCTTGATAGGATTGATTTAAAACAGACTCCACTGCACGCTTTAAAAGCTCAAGTCGATTATAGGTAGTTATATAAACCGATACTTTTACTTTCATTATCTATACCTTTGAAAGTCTGGAAATAAACAAAAAATACAAGTTTTAGAAACGAGTTTCTTTTTTAAGATTAATTTGAAAATACGTAATAAAGAAATTCTTTTCTTAAAAGAAATAGCTTTGCCATCCACCTGTGCAGCAACTTTACACATTTGACGAATTAAATCGTTTATAATTAAGAGTACAGTTTTTCTATTTCTCAATATTTTGTCGTCTAATAAGATTTCTATCAGCGCCCTTTCATAGCCATAATAATTCTTATCCGACTTCTTCTTTGTCATTATTGAGTTGGGTCTTAGCCTTCGTCTAAAGTAGGCATTTGGTGATACATAAACGTTCAAAGGCTTCCTTAGCAGAAGCTTTGCATAATATAGCTCATCTTCGTGAATTATATTAGGGTAAAATTCGTTGATATTAGCAATCTGATTTTTAACTACAAAAAGACAGGCTATCGGTGTATAAGTTTGATTAATTTTAGAATCGTACAGAAAATCATTAGACTTTAAAGTTTTATTATAGTGGGTTGTACTTCTTTTATACTTTAAGGAGTTATTTTCAATACCAAATGGTACCCCCTCAAATAAAATAATATCGACATCACTGTCTTTAAAAATATTATACCAATCCATCAAAGAGTTTTTATCCAAAACATCATCACTGTCAAAATAATAAATAAACTTACCGGATGCATTCTTCTTTCCAGTATTTCTTGCTTCAGATAAACCTTTGTTATTTTGTTCAATTAATATTATGTTTTCATTATTTTCTTTATATTCCTTACAAATATTTCCACTAGAATCTGTAGAACCGTCATTAACTAAAATGATCTCAAAGTCATCATAAGTTTGCCCTAAAAGAGAATCTATTGCTTCCTCTAGATAGTTTTCAACATTAAAAATGGGTACTATTATACTAAATGTAGGTGACATTAAAAAACTCCATTATGGCGAAGCTAATAAAAATAATATTAATTATTAAGATCCACCAAACTTTTTTAACTAGTCCGCTCAAACCGCGCGGAAGTATATAAATTGATAAAACCGTGTAACACTGAATAAAGTTAATTGAAAAGCTTATGATTAGTGCTATACATAATGACTCTAAACTGCCGAAATAAATTCCCAATATAATTGCAATTACGTTGACAACTGAAGAAAAAACTCCGCAATAAAATAGTAAATCAGCTCTACCAGCAGCTTGAAAAAAACCACCACTTGAACTCAACATCATTTGAATTGGTATAGTAACTGACAAGAGCTTTAGTATATTTGAGACCCCTTCCCATTGTTCACCTAGTAAGATTAAAACAATAAAATCTGCTAAAAAGTATATACTTATACCAGCTACCAACCCGGCGATTGCTAAATAATTAACCAACTGATTATGCAACCTTTCGAACTCACTTTTATCATTCTTAAGTTTAGTCAACACGGGTTGTATGGCTGGTGTCATTGCAAATGTTAATAACATGAGGGGATACCTCATAAGTTGATATGCCTTGTCATAAATACCTAAACTAGAAACACCTAAATATTTTCCAACCAAGATATTATCTAAGCTTCTGGAGAAGTAATTCATAATATTAAACCCTAACTGGAAGGCTGAAAAACTAAGCAGTTTTTTTACGTGATAAAATTGCCTACCAAACTGGGGCTTTCCAATTAAGCAAGTGCCTGATAAATACCAAAGAAAAAAGCACCGAATAATGCTAATTGTAAGAGGTTTACTACTTAAAGCAAAAATTGGATGCACAAATGCTAGTAATACAAAAACAACTATTACTGACGTTATTTCACCTGCAATATCACTACCGGCTACTAAAATAAACTTTTGCTCGCGTTGTAATATAGCCAAAGGGACAATTGAGACAGTATTAAATAAAACGCTAACTGCAACTGGAATAACCAAAAGGTTATATATTTCATTTTCATAAAATGAAGATATTAGGGGCGAAAGCAATAAAAACGAAGCAGCTATAAATACTCCTATAATAGCAGTTACAGAGAATATACCGTCTCTAACCCCATTAGGTATTTCTTTTTGATTTATTAATGCAGGCCCGAAACCCATTTCACTAAAAAGTATAAAGAAAGTTGCGAACACTTGGATAACAGCAAATATACCAAAAAGCTCTGGTGTAAAAACTCTTGCAAGAATCATAAGTGAAAGCATCTGAACAGCATACAGAGCATAACGGCCAGTCATACTTTTTATTAATGCGCGCCCTAATTCACCTTGGGTTAAAAAACTCAACAATTATTTTCCTTTGTAAAATAGATTAGTGTGACTTTATAGTTTGACTTGATAATGGAATGAAAATATTAATCTATTAGCTTTTTAACGAGACTAGTAAACTCTTCACCCATATGGCTTGATTGCATTGCATATTCTACATTGGCCAACATGTAACCTAATTTAGAACCACAATCATGAGATTTACCTTTTAGATGGTAGGCTTCAAGCGTTTCTAGGTGACGCAATTGTAATAAAGCATCAGTAAGTTGTATTTCACCGCCAGCTCCAGGAGGGGTGTATTCTAGTAAATCCCAAATTGCTGTAGATACAACATAACGCCCTGTAATAGCTAAATTACTCGGTGCTTCATCGTTATTTGGTTTTTCGACCATGTTTTTAATTGCAGCATTTTCGCCTGCGTTAATTTTTTTACCGGCTAAATCTACTACACCGTATTGATGCACTTGCTCTTGCGGTACGGGCTCTACCATTACTTGGTTGTAGCCCGTTTTGTCGAATCGGTCGATCATTTGGCTTAAATTGTCAGTTTTTGAATTTGATTTATATTTATCAATAATTACGTCAGGTAGCATTACTGCAAATGGGTTATTACCAACAATTGGGCGCGCTGCTAAAACAGCATGGCCTAAGCCTAGTGGTGCCGATTGGCGAACCGAAATTACGGTTACATCTTTTGGCACTATTGAGCGAACCTCTTCTAGTAAACTACGCTTTACGCGCGCCTCTAATGTGGCTTCTAGCTCAAAGCTTGTATCAAAGTGGTTTTCAATTGAGTTTTTTGAAGCATGTGTAACAAGCACAATTTCTTTAATGCCAGCTGCTACAGCTTCGTTAACTACGTATTGAATTAAAGGTTTATCTACCAGAGGAAGCATTTCTTTAGGGATGGCTTTTGTGGCTGGCAACATACGCGTACCAAGGCCAGCTACAGGTAATACTGCTTTTAAAACTTTCACTTTAATTCCTTTCATTATTTTTGTTAAACAACAAAAAAAGGAACTGCAAAGCTAAAATTCCTTTTCGAGCGTTTCACATGCCGTGTGAGCTTGCTATTATACACAACACAATAATGCACTCAATAATTAAAGAGTACTTTTTGATTGTTTTTTTGTTAATTTTATGTTGCACCAAAAGTGAACTGCATTGCACTAACATAGTGCCTAATACTTTTTGATGACCTACCCTTTTAAAGCTACCAATACTATACTAGGCTTGTTTTGTTATCAGGGGACACAGACTTAAGGAACATTTGTGCGTTTAGGGTTTTACATTTTATTATTAGTGTCTTTTTTTGTATGCGCACAAAATACGCTTTTGTATTTACGCAATAGCGATATAATTGCGCGCGCTCAAAAACAGTATGGTGATGAAGGGCATAAACGTATAAAAAATTGGCTAAGTTTTATAGATGAGTCAGCTGATAAAAGTGAATGGCAAAAAATCCATTTAGTGAATGACTTTTTTAATAAACACATTAAATACAAAACCGATGATGAGCTTTGGCACCAAAAAGATTATTGGGCCACCCCACTTGAGAGTTTAGGCGTTGGTATGGGTGATTGTGAAGACTACGTAATTGCCAAATACTTTACGTTAATAGCACTGGGCGTACCCGAAGATAAAGTACGTTTAATGTATGTACGTCAAAAAACAGTTAATCAACCTCATATGGTACTTATTTATATTGAAACTCCTGATCAAATCCCCTTTGTTTTAGGCAATTTTAACACTAAACTACTACCCGCTAATAAGCGCCCTGACTTAACACCTATCTATAGTTTTAATGGCCAAGGTTTATGGTTAGCCAAATCAAAAGGGTTAGGTAATAAAGTAAAAAATAGCCGTGGTGTTTCTGCCTGGAACACCATGTTAGAGCGAATTGAACAAGGTGAGCTTGCGCCCGCCAAAAGTGATAAAGGAACACCGAGTTATGTCTCGACTTTTTAAAAATGGATTAAGTTTAAAAACCCAAGTATATGGCCTTATTATATTGATTTCGGTACTTTCTTTTTTTGTACGCATAATTACTGACGTTGATACCACTCGCCAATACTTACAAAC
Source organism: Pseudoalteromonas sp. SG45-2 (assembly GCF_014164115.1). Classification (NCBI taxonomy): domain Bacteria; kingdom Pseudomonadati; phylum Pseudomonadota; class Gammaproteobacteria; order Alteromonadales; family Pseudoalteromonadaceae; genus Pseudoalteromonas; species Pseudoalteromonas sp. SG45-2. The sequence goes on along the minus strand of NZ_JACJEO010000001.1, from coordinate 23,397 downwards.
ACAAATGGGTAGCCACGCGCAAGATACAGCAACAAGCTTAGGGCTTTCTATATCGCCCTACCTTGAAGAAGATAGCTTAATGATTGCCCAAACCATGGCAACCGCTATTTTCGACTCCGGTTATTACAAACAAATAAAATTTACTAACGCCGATAATAAAATAGTTTTTGACCTAACAAGCCCAAAACGCGTTGAATCTGTGCCTAATTGGTTTATTACAGCAGTAAAGCTTAAAGCCCCTACTATGCAATCAGAATTAAACAATGGCTGGATTATGGCTGGAGTGCTTGAAGTAACAAGCCATGTTGGGCAATCGTATTTAACGCTATGGGAACATACTAAACGCAGCTTTTATGGTTCTTTATTATTATTGGTAGCGTCGCTTGCAGTAGCATATTTAATACTACGTGCAGTGTTTAGACCTTTAAAAGCAGTGGAAAACCAAGCACACTTGGTTACGCGTAAACGCTTTACATTAAACGACGAAATACCAGTTGCACGCGAGCTACGTACTGTAACTAAAGCCATTAACAATATGGTAATGAACCTACAAAGCACCTTTGACTCTTTAACAAAGCAAACACAAGCACTTACCGATGAAGTATATGTAGACTCACTCACAGGGCTAGGTAACCGCCGTTCGTTTGAGAACCACTTTAACTCAGTGGTTGACACCATTACTAGCGACACTCCAATCACTGCCATGATGGTTACTCTCCCCTCACTTGCTAATATTAACCAAACTGTAAGTTACCAAGATGGTGACGAGCACGTACATGATGTAAGCGTTACTTTGCAAAATGTGTTTGGTGCTTTAACTAATTCTAAAATATTTAGACTTAACGGTAGTACTTTTATTGCTTTAGTCCCATTCGATATACAATTTTTAAATAGAACGCGACTCGATATAAATGATGCTTTTAGTAAAATGAAAAACAGCTTACACGTGAATGGTTTTGCTAACTTAGCATTAGTAAATGTTGATAAAGGCTCATCTATCGGGGGTGTACTTTCAGCCCTTGATACCGGCTGCACCATTGGCGATTCGGCTGTAAATAAAGTAGATAAAGATACTTTGTTTAGTGTTAAAGAGTGGCGTTCGCTTATTCAGTCAATTATTGCTACTGGTGAAGTTAGTTTTTCGGTGCAACCAGTTAAACGCACTAACTCACAAAACAAGCAATGCTACTTTGAGGTGTTTGCTCATTTTACGCATGAAGGCGAAAAGGTTAATAATGGCCATTTATTTGCTATGGCCGAAAAGCTTAACTTAACCGAAGAGTTAGACAAAAAAATAATTCGTAACTTTGTAAACGTTAAAGAGCAACACCCAGACGATACATTTGCGTTAAATATTAGTAAGGCTTCGTTGTATTCAACTGATTTTATTGAATGGCTTACTCTTTATGCACACACTAAGCCAATTATTAAAACAAACTTGATTTTTGAATTGCATGAAATTAGCTTACTTTACAACGTACATGTTGCCTCTTTACATATAGATACAATAAAAGATATTGGCATAAATGTTTGTGTTGAACACTTTGGTACTAGTTTAACCTCGTTTAGATACTTACAAGGGTTAGACATTGAATATATAAAAATAGATGGTAGCTATATTCAAGACTTATTAGATAACACTCAAAGCCAATTTTTTATTCAAACAGTTAATAATATTTGTCATGGCTTTGGTATTAAAGTTTTAGCTTGTTTGATTGAAAAACCTGAAACTTTAAAGGTACTTGAAAGTTTAGGTTGCGATGGCGTGCAGGGTAATTTAATAATGCCGCCAACTAAAATAATAAAAACTAGTGATAATGGCGTAAATAAAGAGTTTACTTTTTGCACCGATGCGCTAAAATTTTGTAATTAATACTCTACCAAGGGACAAGAGATGAAATCATTTATATTAGCCAGCTTAATAGCAGGTGCATCTGCACTTACAGTTTTACCAAGTTATGCACAAACGGATACTGATGCTGTAGTACAAACTGAAGGCATGACTAATTTAGTCAACGTTTTAAATAGCGCAACTGCTGAAACAGATCCAGATCAGCTAAAGACCGACTTAGTAGCTGCTATTAACGGCGTTTGTACAAATTGTACTGCTGCTCAAGTTGATTCTATGATGACTGTAGTTGTAGACGCAATTGGAGCCGATAGCCCACTTATTGCTGATTTTTTAGCTGCACTTGTAGCTGCTGGGGTTGACAGCGATACTGTTACACTTGCTGCTATTACAGCTGGCGTTGATGCCACTGTTGCCTCTGAAGCAACAGCAGCTGGCCCAGGTGGCGCACCAGCTCCTGCTGCTCCGGTAATTGTTACTTTACCAACAACTGCAGTACCGCAAGGTGCAGGCGGCACAGGTGGTGATGCAGGTATATCTGAAGTCGGTAACTAACCGTTAATAAAATAATAAAAACGCAGCCTTTTGGCTGCGTTTTACTTTATATGGCTTATTTTTTTAGTCCTTCTTTTAGGCTCTTAGTTTAGAGAACCCTGTGAATCGTTTTATATTTTTTTTACTCTGTGCAATTTTATTTTTGCTGCCCTTACCATTAGGTAGTTACCGCCCTTGGGCAATTTTAGCAATGGGGATATTAATTATTGCTACCTTTTTCATCCATTTAGTTTTCAGCAGTATTAATAACAAGCACCATTTATACCCTCCGTTATATTCTTGGCCCTTATTTACTGTACTCGGTATAGTTGCGGGCGTATGCGCAGTACAAATATTTACCGTAAGTGTTGACCCGTTTCAAACTAAACAAATGCTTATTAAAACAAGTTTTATGATTTTATTTTGTTGGCTATTATTTATTTATTGTAATACTGAAAAGCGTATTAAAAATTTAATATATGCAATTATAAGTGCCGGCGTGTTTCAAGCTTTATATGCTACTTATTTAAATTTATCGCCTGATATTATTAGCCCACTATTTGGTTATAAGCATACCGACCGTGCTATTGGTACGTTTACTTACTCTAATTTTTTGGCTAACTTTTTAGCTTTATGCTTATGTTTGGGTATTGGTGTTTTAGTTAGCGAATTAAAACGCTCTAATAGCGATTACAAACAAACATTAAAACAAACGTTTAGGGCTTGGGCCGAAATACTTCTAAGCTCGAAAATAATTTTACGTATTTCGTTAATTATTATTATTGTTGCGTTAATTTTAACGCGTAGCCGTATGGGTAACTCGGCATTTTTTATTGCATTAATGGTTGTTAGCTTACTCGCGTTTTTTATTTACAGGCAAAAACCTAAAGCGTTTAAACTACTTATAGTTAGTTTTTTTATAATCGATTTAATTATTATCGGCGCTATATTCGATGTAGAAAAAGTTAAACAGCGTATAAGCGAAACCAGTATTTCATCAGAAACCCGCGACGAAGTTGTACGTGATTCAATACCCCTCATTTTAGATAAGCCTTTGTTGGGCTCTGGTGGTGGTACATTTTATACTGCGTTTCCGGCGTATCAGTCTGAGCCGTATTCTGGTTACTACGATAATGCCCATAACGATTACGTACAGTTTGCAGTAGAGCTGGGTATACCCACTACAGCCGCACTGGGCTCACTTATACTTTATTGTTTATGGTTATGTATAGCAACTATGCGAAAGCGTAAAACAGCGTTGTTTCAGGGCGTTGCTTTTGGCTGTGCCATTGCAATTATAGATATGTTGCTGCATTCGTTGGTAGATTACTCTTTACAAGCTGGTGCAAACTCAATGTTGTTTATGACTATTTTATGTTTAGCAATATTGAGTAGTAAGTTACCTGCGTCTAAACGAAGCAGAAAAGAGCATGGTTAAATACAAAGCCAAGTAATTACCTAATATAGAGTGGTTAGAAGCTGCGCTTCTCACGCGAGCAAGTTCAGCGTCTACCGCCAAGGTTAAATTTACGGTTAACTTGTTAGCGTGACAAGCAAAGCCTTTAATAAGAGATTTATTCACTAAGAGGTTAAGAGGCGCTACGCTTTTAGAGAAGTAAATAAACACCAAACGCAGTTTTTATTAGTATTTTGTCTTCTCATTTACTCCTCTTTCGCTTCTCTTTGTGCAAATAGTTCTTTGATTGATTTTATCAGTAAATAGCTCAACAAACGAGTGACAACTTAATATATTGCTTCATATAGCCTACAAGTATTCAATTTTGTTATTTTATTTGTACTACACTTAAGTCTTATTTTAGAACTCTTTCTTAGTTGATTAAATGCTTGTAAATTAAGCAAAAGGATACCTATGGATACTGATACATTAACAAAAACAGTAATAGGTTGCGCTATAGAAGTACACAGGAATTTAGGCCCAGGGTTATTAGAATCAAGTTACGAAACTTGCTTAATATATGAATTAAGTAAAATTGGCTTATCTGCTAAAAACCAAGTTGAGCTGCCGATATATTATAAAGATCAATATATACATACAGGTTACCGGTTAGATATTTTATTACCTAATAAATTAATAATTGAACTGAAGGCGGTTGATAAGCTTCTTCCAATTCACTCTGCACAATTGATAACTTATATGAAACTTGCAGAAATAAGTACTGGTTTACTAATAAACTTCAATGTTCTAAAGCTAGTCGATGGCATAAAGCGCTTTAATTCATAAAAATTATTTACTTAGGTTTTAAGTCGTTATCCAAAGGGCTATAAGTAACTGTACATTAAATTTTTAAGCGATTTATTCACAAAGAGGTTATGAGGCGCTGCGCTTTTAGAGAAGAAAATAAAACCGAAAACATATCCTGAATAGCATTATGTTTTCTCATTTACTCCTCTTTCGCTTCTCTTTGTGCAAATAGATCTTTAGCTGTTTTTTATAAATAAATTGAATAATTTTAAGCATTGCTTTGTAACAGCAGCGCATGTAATTAGTGACTTTTTCACTAAGAGGATATGAGGCGCTGCGCTTTTAGAGAAGAAAATAAACACCAAACGCAGTTTTTATTAGTATTATGTCTTCTCATTTACTCCTCTTTCGTTTCTCTTTGTGCAAATAGTTCTTTAATTGATTTATTGGTGAATAGACTAAATAATTTAAGCATGGCTTTCGTAACAATCGTACCCGTTATAAGTGATTTTTTCACAAAGAGGCTAAGAGGCGCTACGCTTTTAGAGGAAGTAATAAAACCAAAAATATACCCTGAATGGCATTCTGCTTTCTCATTTACTCCTCTTTCGCTTCTCTTTGTGCAAATAGATCTTTAGCTGGTTTTTATAAATAAATTGAATAATTTTAAGCATTGCTTTGTAACAGCAGCGCCTGTAATTAGTGATTTTTTCCTAAGAGGTTAAGAGGCGCTTCGCTTTTAGAGAAGGGAATGAATATAAAATACTGTTTTTATTAGCATTATGCCTTCTCATTTACTCCTCTTTAGCTTCTCTTTGTGCAAATAGATTTTTAGCTGATTTTGAATAAATTAAGCGCTGCTTTCTTAACAACCTTACTCCTCTTTCGCTTCTCTTTGTGCAAATAGGCTTTTAATTTATTTAATTATTGATTAAGAATTACTGTTCTTCTAAATCGAACTCAGTTAAATGCCCTTCACCGTGTATAAGTTGATATCGGGCTAAATTCCCCTGCTCTAGTGTTATTAAACTAATAGCGGAGTCGCTTACTAAGTATTTTTGCCCTTCACCTATGGTTTGGTGTTTATCTACTTCCATGTGCCAGCGTTTGGTAAAAAAGTTTAATGGGCTTTTTGGGCCGTATAAAATTGAGTCGAGCTTATCGAGTATGTTTATTAACTTACGCGGGAACTCGTTTTTAATACCACTGGCGGTAAGTTGCCAAATTCGATTGGGGTGATCGCCAAAACGCTTTTGTACCGAAAAACAAAAGGAGTAATGTACGTCTCCCGATAAAATAAGCGTTTCGTTTGGGGTGTCGGTTCGTCTAAAGGTATCGAGTAGCTTTTTGGCTGATCCTTCGTGCGCCATCCAGTTTTCTACGTCAACCATGAGCGGTTGGCCACATATGTTAAACATGGCTTGAATGGCTTCTATTGATTTAACACCAAATACAGGGGCTGGCGATACAATAATAACCTGATCGTGGCTTAATAGGCTTTCTTCAAGCTCTGTTAAACGCTCCCAATCAAGTAGGCCTGAAGGCTCATTAAAGTTTTGCTCATTTCGCCAACGGTGCGTACGTGTATCTAGCACCACTACTTTTGGGGTTGTAGTTAACTCATAATGCCAAAAACTAAAATCGTTTAGTGGTTTATCAAATGCTTTAAACTGCCATAAATTATTAGCAGTACGGCTTTGCTTAAAAGGTGTTAGTAACTCGCCTGTTTTATTTAGTGCATCGTTCCCCATTCCTTGAAAAAGCCAATAACTAATTAAGCCGTTATTGATGATCCGTTTACTACTTGGATTTTCATTTATAGCTTGCTCCCACCCAGCGGTGAGGTTCCAATCGTCGGTTACATCATGATCGTCAAACATCATTAATGTAGATACATTGGCAAACAATCGCTCTACTTCACTTAAGCCTTTTGCATAATCAATCAGTGCTGTTTTTTCAGCGTCAAAAATAGTTTTGTTTTGCTTGTTTTGACCTGAATACGTTGTGTTTTGTATATCAACGCATTGCCAAGCAGCAGCACTAAAATTTAATAAATACAGTGCTATATATTCTTCAAAATGGATAAGGTGATTGTAGGCTTTTACGCTTGAAAAATGAGGTTCGTCTTTTTTTAGCCAGTAACCAACACCTAACTTTGAGCGTTTTTGCCAAGGCGTTTTTGGTAAAAACAAATGGCGATTATAAAGTTGCTCATTTATATCATCCGGTAGCTCAATGGCAAGTGGTTGCTCTTTATAAATACCTAAGGCTTTAATTAACTGATGAATAGCTAATAACATGGGGCCTGCTACGTCATCGGCATAAATTTGGTCACCGCTCAGTAATAACAATTGTGCGCCTTGATTATTATTACCGCGCTGAGTATTTTGCCAGTGACTTGCAGACACTAAGCTGTCTTTTGCTGGGTGATGTGCATTACGGCATGAGCCATGCAAAATATCACTCAGTTTATCGGGGATTACAAATGCAGGCGTTGTTTGATTGCTATAGCACCAGGGCGATAAATCGATTGCTGCATCGTCAATTACAAGCTCATAGCTTAATAAGCTATCTACAGGGAGTTTGTTGTCTATTGGCTTTATGATAACGAAATGCAGGTATAAATGTTCGCCCAAAGAAACAGTATGTTGATCGCTATAACACTCAACATTTAATAAGTTTATTTGGCAGTTTGCAGGATTGGAGGTAGCAAACTGAATGCAGACTCCAGTTTGCTCTGCACGGCGCACCATTGGCCCCATTAGTAAAATAGGAAGGTTTGCCGTGTGAGTAATCATGTATTTAGCCTTTAGCTGCTAATTTAAATAAAGAATAAAAGTTTTCGGTAGTCGCTTTAGCAAGTTCATTAAAGCTAATGCCTTTAAGCTCGCTAATGTAATAAGCAACATCTTCTACGTACGCTGGCTGATTTGTTTGCCCACGATACGGTACCGGTGCTAAATAAGGCGAGTCGGTTTCTATTAGTAATCTATCTAGCGGTATTTGCTTTACTACTTCTTTTAGCTCAATAGCATTTTTAAAGGTAACAATGCCCGAAATAGAAATATAAAAACCCATGTCTATGGCTTTTTTTGCCATATCCCAATCTTCGGTAAAGCAATGTAATACACCACCGCAGTTTTCGGCCTTGTGCTCACGCATTAAATTAATGGTATCGCTGCGGGCATCACGAGTATGAATAATTAACGGCTTTTGTAATTCGTTAGCCACTTCAATATGCCCAACAAAGCTGGCTTGCTGCACTGCGTGAGTATCTTTTGAATAATAGTAATCAAGACCCGTTTCGCCAATGGCAACAACTTTTTCGTGTGAGGCTAAGTCGATTAGTTGCTGTTTATTAAGGGCGTCTTTTTGATCAAGTGGATGTACACCGCATGAGGCTGATACATCGTCGTAATGCTTAATTTTATCAAGCATGCTTGGAAACTGATCAAGCGTTACGCTTACACATAAAAAATGCTCTATTTGCTTTGCACGCGCTTTATCAAGAACTTGGTCAAGGTTTAAGTCTAATTTATCAAAATCAAGACGGTCTAAATGGCAATGAGAATCTACAATCACTATAAGGCCTGTATTATGTTCAGGGTTTAAATTTGTTCGTTTAATTTATTATGTTAGTAATTAAAAGAACCCAATATAGGGCGCGTTAATCTCAATGAAAAACCGACCCTATAACTACATGGTATATGTTTGATCGCCTGAGTTTAACATAGTCCCAAGGAGCTTTTCGATTTTAGCGTTTAGGTTTGTTTTATCATCTAAAAAGCTAATACCAATACCTGGAGGATTAGAGCTTTGTGCACCTTGTGGCGTGATCCACGACACTTTACCTGTCACTACGTCATCTTCTAAGGCATCGGGCAAAGTAACTCTAAGCGCTAATGAATGCCCTGCTTCGTAACGCATATTAGTGCGTACAAATAAGCCACCTTTTTTTAAGTAAGGCATATAACAACGGTATAACTCGTCTAAATCGTCTATGTCTACTAGTAGTTCTTGCATGATTAATCCTTTTAAGAATTTCGCAATGTGTATGCTAATCGTGATACAGCAAGCGATAAATTAAGGCCAAGTACTTGTGTGTTATTTTGTAAAAACTCGCCTAATGCATTTTGCGCACTTTGATAAGCGTCAAAACTCATGCCTTGCAGTAATTGCTGCTTTAGTTGCACGCTTAAAAACAAAGTAAATATACGAACAAGTTCAGGCTGTTTATTTATTATATCGACTAACGCTTTGAAATTATGGCTTTGTTTAAACTCAGTTGCAAACTTATACAGTGTATCAATATTTTTTAGCTGGTCTTGCTGTTGCCAATGCTTTACTTGCAGCGGTTGGTTATAAAAAAGTGCTAACCAACTATAGTTAGGAATGTCTAATGTCTCTAGCCATTGCTGAGCAAGTGCTGTATTAGTTATTTTTACATCACTTTTAGCGCATCGACTTAAAATAGTTGCAGGGAGCTGCTCTGGTTGGCTTGTGGTTAATATTAAAAAGCGGCTATTAGTTGGCTCTTCAAGCGTTTTTAATAATGCGTTAGCTGCTGCTGTGGTCATTTTTTCGCAATTTTCGATTATCGCGACTTTATTGCCATTTTGCGCTGCTGAGTGATTCATAAAATCACTAATGCCACGAATATCATCTACACCAATACTTTGCCCATCAACTTGCGTTAAACGTTTGTCAGGGTGAGTGCCAGCCAGGTTAAGTAAACAGCTTTTACACTGTCCGCAAGGTTTTAGCATACTGTTTTGCGCAGCTACCTGCGTAGCTATATTTTGGCATAACAAAGCATTCCCAAGCTCATCACTTAACTCAAACTTACCTACGCCAACAGGCCCACAAAATAATTGCGCATGATGAAAACGCTCTGCGCGATAACTTTTCGCTAAACGTGCTTGAGTATCATGTAGCCAAGGCAATGGCATATTATTTTAGGCCTTCAAAAAATGAATGCAGTACATTGGTAATATCGCGATGTACTTTATCAATACTTTGGTTTGCATCAACGGTTTTAATTGTGTTGTCGTCATTAGCAAGTTCAACATAACGCATACGTGTACGTTGAAAAAACTCAATGGCTTCTTGTTCAATACGGTCAAGCTCACCACGCCCTTTTGCGCGCTCAAGGCCTATCACTGGGTCAATATCAAGGTAAATAGTTAAATCTGGCTTTAAGCCTTTTAACACCATTGACGAAAGTGAAGCTAGTGTATTTGAGCTAATACCACGCCCGCCACCTTGATACGCCTGAGACGATAAATCATGACGATCGGCAAGTACCCATTGGCCTTTATCAAGCGCTGGGGTAATAACATTGTGCATTAGCTGCGAGCGAGCTGCGTACATAATAAGCAACTCGGTTTCAAAGGCAATCTCTTCTTCATGCTCTGCTTTTACAAGCGTACGAAGCGATTCAGCCAATGGCGTGCCACCAGGTTCGCGCACGTTAATGAAGTCTATTTTTTGTTTGTTTAAAAAGTCTTGGCATAACGAAATAGCGGTTGATTTGCCCGCGCCTTCTAGCCCTTCTATTACTATAAATTTTGGTTTCATAAAATATTAATTCTTTTTATTTAATATATACGTTTTAACTGCTGCGTTATGCTGCTTTAACGTGGTTGAAAATTGGTGGCTACCATCGCCTTTTGATACAAAGTAAACGTATTCACTTTGCGGCGGATTAACTGCAGCTAAAATAGCGGCTTTTGATGGCATTGCAATCGGTGTTGGCGGTAAACCATTAATACGATACGTATTGTAAGGCGTATAATCGCGCAAATCTTTACGTTTAATATCACCATCAAAGTCAGCGCCTAGCCCGTATATTACGGTTGGATCGGTTTGCAGGCGCATATTGGTGTTTAATCGATTAACAAACGCTGATGCAATTAACGGACGTTCACTGGCAAGGCCTGTTTCTTTTTCAATAATTGAAGCCATTATTAGTGCTTCGTATGCTGTTTTATAGGGTAGATTAGCGGCGCGCTGCTGCCAAGCATCATCTAACGTTTGCTGCATTTTTTGTGCTGCACGTCTTAATACACTGCTTGCAGTATCGTTATTATGATAATGGTAAGTGTCGGGGAATAACCAGCCTTCTAAGTGCGTGTCATTACCCAGTATTTGAGTACTTAGTTCGTCAGTTTTTAAATCGTTTTGTAAATTATCAGCTTTTTTAATAGCACTTAGTACTTCACGTAAGTTTTGACCTTCAATTATGGTAAAACTAAAACTAATTTGCTGACCTTGGTTAATTTTTTTTACGTTGTTAATAACGCTATCGGCTGTTAGCTCGTAAAGCCCCGCTTTTAAGTCGGTAAGTGTGGGATCTAATTTGGCAATTACCTGATAACGCCAACAACTTTCTACCCAGTTTTTAGCTTGCCATTGTTGGCATAACTTATTAAAGCCAGTGCCATGCTTAACTTCAAATTGTGTGTTTTTTGCTACCTTTAACGGGCTATTTATTGTTGCTTGTAATTGCTGGTAACCAACAGCAGTGGTTATAACAGCTAAAAAAAGTACCGATAAAATAACTTTTAACACTCAGCCTCCTTGGCTAATAATTTAGTTAGTAATGCGTGGCTGTCGTCTGTATTAAATACCTGTTGCTCAATACGTTTTACAGGTACTGCTCCCATTAAGCTATTACACACAAATACGGCGTCTGCTTGGGTTAAGTCTTCTACTTTCACGCGTTTAAATTCAACAGGCAATTTATCACATAACGATTGCAGATAAACGCCCTTTATTCCGCACTCATCAAGCAATGGCGTAAACACACGCTTATTTTCAATCGCAAAAATATTAGCTGCAGAAGCTTCAATTACATTGTTATTGTAATCAAGCACTAACACATCGTCGCAGTTTTGCGTTTGCATTGCTTTTTTAACTAGTACTTGCTCTAGCCGGTTTAGTGTTTTAAGACCCGCTAAATAAGGCTGTGCTGCTAATTTAATTGGGCTTATTTCGAGATTTACACCCTTTTTAACAAGCGCTTCGTAATTACTAGGGTAATCTAATATGCTCAATAAAATAGTAATATTACACTCACTTGGCAGCCCATAGCCACGTCCGCCTTCGCCTCGCGTTACAAGTATTTTAAGCACGTTGAGTGGTGCAGCTTTTATATGCAAAGCAATTTGGTTTTCAAGGCGATTAAAATCTAGCTCAGGAAAACCCAAACGCTGTGCGCATTCAATCAAACGCGCTTTATGATGAGCCCAATACTGTACTTGCCCATTAACAACTTTAGCCGTTGTAAAAAAGCCGTCACCGTAATTTAAGCCTCTGTCACGCGTGCTTAAAGTGCTGTTTTGATCTACTGCTATTATTGTTTGCATTTTATTTGGCATATAAAAAAAGCCCAGTTAAACAACTGAGCTCTTATAATTTGATTCGTTGTTAAAAAAGATTATACCTTTTTAAATAGCAACGAGCCATTAGTACCACCAAAACCGAACGAGTTACACAGTGCAAAGTCTAACTTTGCATCACGTGCAGTGTGAGCAATATAATCTAAGTCACACCCTTCGTCTGGGTTATCAAGGTTGATAGTTGGCGACACTTTTTGATCTGTCAGTGATAAAATCGAAATAATCGATTCAACCGAGCCTGCAGCACCTAACAAGTGACCCATCATCGATTTAGACGAGCCTACCATTACATCTTTAGCTGCATTACCAAAAATAGATTTAACAGCGGCAGTTTCTGCTTTATCGCCTGCATTTGTAGATGTACCGTGTGCGTTAATGTAACCAATTTGCTCAGCGTTCACTTGCGCATCATTTAGTGCGTTTTGCATTGCAAGGGCAGCACCGGCTCCATCTTCTGGTGGTGATGTCATGTGGTACGCATCGCCGCTCATACCAAAGCCAACTAGCTCAGCATAAATTTTAGCGCCACGTGCTTTTGCATGTTCGTACTCTTCAACTACAACAACACCTGCACCGTCAGAAAGCACAAAGCCATCGCGGTCTTTATCCCAAGGGCGAGAAGCCGCTTGTGGGTCGTCATTGCGGGTTGAAAGTGCACGTGCAGCATTAAAGCCACCCATACCAATTGGGGTACACGCTTTTTCTGCACCGCCAGCAACCATTGCATCTGCATCACCGTAGGCAATCATGCGCGCTGCATGGCCAATATTATGCAAACCAGTAGTACAGGCAGTTACAATTGAAATATTTGGACCACGAAGTCCATGCATCATTGATAAATGACCTGAGATCATATTAATAATGGTAGACGGCACATAAAATGGCGATAACTTGCGCGGACCACTATTTAATAACTTAATGTGGTTTTCTTCGATAAGCGTTAAGCCACCAATACCAGAGCCCACAGCGACACCTATACGTGTTGCGTTTTGCTCAGTAATTTCAAGGCCTGAATCTTTAAAGGCTTGAACACCCGCTGCAATGCCGTACTGAATAAACAAGTCCATTTTTTTAGTATCTTTCGCTGACATGTATGCAGTTGCATCAAAGTCATTTATTAAACCAGCGAATTTAGTACCAAATTTTGATGTATCAAAGTGGGTTATTGTTTGAATGCCACTTTTGCCATCTAATAAGCCTTGCCAGGTTGATTGAACATCATTACCTAGCGGCGTCAACATTCCTAAGCCAGTTACGACGACTCGACGTTTAGCCACGGTTTGCCTCCAATAAGGGATATTTACAAGGGGATGATCATACCCAAGCTACCTCAAAGTGCTAGTCCCAAAATAGATTAAAAACGCATAACACAATCAAAATTAATTTTTAGCTAAAATTGAGCATTGAGGCTTAAGTTTTGAATCACGAACTTTGAGGTGGTTTGGATATAAAAAATTAAAGGCAGCGGATGCTGCCTTTAACGTGCGATTAATTACTCAGCGTGTGCTGTTACGTAATCGATAGCAGTTTGTACTGTAGTGATCTTCTCAGCTTCTTCATCTGGGATCTCAGTATCAAACTCTTCTTCAAGAGCCATTACTAGTTCAACAGTATCAAGAGAATCTGCACCTAGGTCATCTACGAAAGAAGATTCATTTTTAACTTCTTCTTCTTTAACACCTAGTTGTTCAATGATAATTTTCTTTACGCGTTCTTGGATATCGCTCATTCTTCTTTCCTTTATTAAAAACGCCGATGCGTTATTTTCAGATTGCCGCGTAGTTTACGCGGCATAATTCTCTGATTCAATGATTTGACCATAAATAATTGTCTGGTCAAACCTCTGAGTGTGTGTTTTGTCTTTTATCGCTTATTTTCGCAGCGATTTCAAGTATGTTTAAAGCAAGTTCACAAATAATTCAATGTTTTTGAGGTAACTTACTTAACTTTATTAGGTAATAATGTGGGTACAATGGTTATTAAACCATGTACATCGCGCCATTTACATGCAAAGTTTCACCTGATACGTACGCAGCAGCGTCAGATGCTAAATAACATACCGCAGCTGCAATTTCGTCTGGTTGACCTAAACGCCCTGCTGGAACATTTGCAAGTGTTGCTGCTTTTTGCTCGTCAGTTAAATTATCAGTCATGTCTGTTTGAATAAAACCAGGTGCAATTACGTTAACGGTAATACCACGTGATGCAACTTCGCGCGCTAGTGACTTAGAAAAACCAATGACGCCTGCTTTAGCCGCTGCATAATTAGCCTGACCTGCATTACCCATAGTACCCACTACTGAGCCAATGTTAATAATACGGCCTTTCTTTTTCTTCATCATTGGACGAAGTACCGCTTTAGATAAACGGAAAACTGAGCTTAAATTAGTGTCGATTATATCGTCCCACTCAGTCTCTTTCATACGCATTAATAGGTTGTCACGTGTGATACCTGCGTTATTAACAAGTACGTCAATATCGCCAAAATCAGCTTTTATTGCGGCAAGTGTCGCTTCAATAGAGGCAGGATCCGTTACGTTTAATGCATAACCTTTACCATTGTCACCTAAGTACTCGCTGATTTTAGCAGCGCCTGACTCACTTGTTGCAGTGCCTGCAACTTTTGCACCTTGCGCAACTAATGTTGTTGCAATTGCTTTACCAATACCACGGCTAGCGCCAGTAATTAGGACAATTTTGCCCTCTAAAGAAAATAAATTAGACATTTTATATACTCTTATTTAGCTGCAGCGATTGAAGCGGCATCGTTTACTGAGCCACAAACCATTGCTTTATCAATTCGTTTCGCAAGCCCTGTTAATACTTTACCAGGACCAAATTCGTAGCTTTGCGTTACATCTTGTGCAACCAAGGCTTGTACTGTTTCTGTCCAGCGAACTGGGCTGTATAGTTGACGTACTAGTGCATCTTTAATTGCATCAGCGGTCGATTCAGCTTTTACATCAACATTATTAATTACATCACACTTAGGTGTATTAAATGTTAAAGCGGCCAAGTCTACCGCTAGCTTATCAGCTGCTGGCTTCATTAGTTCACAATGTGAAGGTACGCTAACCGAAAGTGGTAATGCGCGTTTAGCACCAGCATCTTTACATGCTTGTGATGCTCTATCTACTGCCGCTTTATGCCCAGCAATAACAACTTGACCAGGAGAATTGTAGTTAACTGGAGATACAACCTCACCTTGCGCTGAGGCAGCACATGCCGCTTTTATTTCTTCATCGCCTAAGCCAATAATCGCAGCCATTGAACCTACGCCTGCAGGTACAGCTTCTTGCATGTATAAACCACGGTTTTCAACAAGCTTAACAGCTTCGCTCAAGCTTAGTACGTCGCTACATACTAGTGCTGAATATTCACCTAAGCTGTGACCGGCCATAACAACGTCTGCATCTGGGTTTGCTGCAAGCCAATCACGGTAAATAGCAACACTTGCAGTTAATAATGCAGGTTGTGTACGATGAGTTTGATTTAATTTTTCTTCTGGGCCATTAAGAACTAGCTCTGCTAAGTCGTAACCCAGTGCATCTGATGCTTCTGCAAATGTTGCTTTAACAATGTCAGAACTCTCTAGTAGCTCTTGTAACATACCAACGCTTTGCGAGCCTTGACCTGGAAATAGAAGTGCAATTTTTTGTGCCATACTTTGCTCTTTTTAATTAAACAAATAAATAATGAAATACACGGCACATCAATTATTGATTAACCGCCGTGTCTTTAGAATGTGTTTTTTCGAAAATAGCGGCTATTTTATCAGGAAGTTGACGTTCAACCTCTTTTACCGCTTCATCAATTGCTGCTTGAAATGCTTTAGCTGACGCATTTCCATGACTTTTAACGACAATACCGCGCAATCCTACCAGAGAAGCACCGTTATACTGGTCGGGGTTCACCCTTTTATAGAGTTTTTTTATTATTGGACGCAATATAAACGCCATACATTTATACAAAAGGTGCTTTTCGAGCGCAGCTGTAAACTTATTCATAATAAGCTTGGCAATGCCTTCGCATGTTTTAAGCGCCACGTTACCCACAAACCCTTCGCATACAATAACATCAGCCTTGCCAGAAAAAATATCACTTCCTTCGCTATAACCAATGTAATTAATATGTGAGCTTTGCTGCATTAATTGTGCAGCCTGTTTAATATCATCGTGGCCTTTAATGTCCTCAGCGCCAATATTTAATAAGCTAACGCGAGGGTTATCGCAGCCAAGTGCTTGACCAGCAACTACAGAGCCCATAATGCCAAACTGATAGAGCATTTGCGCATCGCAATGCACATTAGCACCTAAGTCGAGTAAATATACTGGGTTTTGGCTTTCTGTAGGAACAGATGAAATAAGTGCAGCACGTTTAACACCTGGCAGCATTTTTAATACGTAGTGAGCCATAAAAAATAAAGCGCCGGTATTACCTGAGCTAACACACGCTTGAGCTTCGCCCGACTTAACTAAATCAAGGGCAACACGCATAGATGAATCTTTTTTTGAACGTACAGCAATTGCAGGTTCGCAGGCGTTAGTAACTATTTCACTACAATGACGAATTATGAGTCTAGGATGGGGTAAAGAATCGAGGGATTCGAGTTCTTTAGATATAACGTCTTCATTGCCACATAAAATGAGACTTAAATTGGCATGAGCATTCACCGCATGAACGGCAGCAGGAATAGATGAACGGGGGCCGTAATCGCCCCCCATCATATCTAACGCTATGGTTAGATCTTTCAGCATATAAGTAATCTCTTATTTAGAAATTACTTGAACGCCTTTGTAGTAACCATCTGCAGTCACATGGTGACGACGATGAGTCTCACCAGATGTTTGATCTACAGTTAAAGTTGGACCACTGATCGCATCGTGTGAACGGCGCATGCCGCGTCTTGCACGAGACTTTTTGCTTTTTTGTACAGCCATAGTCTTCTCCTAAGAATCTTTCTTAAGTTGTTTCAAAATATCAAATGGATTAGGTTTATCATCTTCCGCCTTTAATACACCAAAGCTGGCAGGCTTTGCTGAATAACTGCATGAAGCTTCGTTGTGGGTAGCCACTAATGGAATTGCTAAAATTAGTTCGTCTTCAATTAAATCAAAAACGTTAACTTCACCATTTTCATCAAGTGCTACTTCGTCGTAGTCTTCAGGAAAAATATCTAACTCTGTATCTTCACCTACTGGTGAATATGCAAAGTCTTGAACCAAATCCAACCCTAAATCACCATTACAACGTTGACAAATGACAGTAACATGTGTGGACAAATTGCCTCTAATCACAGCGAAACCTTGATCATCGTTTTTGCAATGTATTTTTACCGCTATTTCACCTACTTCTTCCTGCACAACTTTCTCTAAACGAGTAAGTTTTTCAAGCGGTACAATTCCGTCATACTTTAAACGGTGCTGCGCTGCTTTGCCTGGATGAAGAGTGATGGGAATTTTCACCTTTTGCATAGGGGCTGCATCATATAGATAGTTAGTTTGTTAGTCAAAGTAAAAAACCATTTTTACTTGGTTTTTAACGTGTTTTACTCTCGGATCTGATTTATCCTAACTCAATCTGAATTATCGTAGGAAAACAGTCCATGAAGCTTCCACTCATTTTAGCGTCAAGCTCGCCTTTTAGGCAGTCTTTATTACAAAAATTTAATTTACCCTTTGATACGTTTTCACCCGACGTTGACGAATCAGCACTTGAATGCGAAACACCTACTGAACTGGTTAAGCGTTTAAGTGAGTTAAAAGCCTCAGCAGCTAATAAACACTTTAAAAAAGGGTTAGCAATTGGATCAGACCAAGTCGCTGTGTTTAACAATCAAATTTTAGGTAAACCGCACAATAAACAAAATGCTCTAAAACAACTAAATTTATTTAGCGGTAATACTGTAACATTTTTAACTGGGCTTTGTGTTTACGATATTGTAACTGGAACAAAAAAAACCTGCGTAGAACCTTTTAATGTGACGTTTAAAACCCTAAGTGATGCACAAATTAGTGCTTATTGCGACGCAGAGCAGCCTTATAACTGTGCTGGCAGCTTTAAAAGTGAAGGGTTGGGTATCTGTTTATTTGAAAAACTAAGCGGAGACGATCCTAATAGCTTAATTGGATTACCATTAATTAAACTCAGCCAATTACTGGCTGAGTTTGGTATTGATGTGCTTACCGCTCAAAACAAGTTCTAATTAAATAAATTAGCCAAGCAAAACCTGTTGTAATTGCAGATAATTATCTACCGTTGCAACAGGGCTAAGCTCATTTAGCTGCTGTGCGTTATGTACCCCCATTGTTACGCCAATTCTATCCATGCCTGCAGCTTTTGCCATTGTCATGTCTATTTGGGTATCACCAATCATTACAGCGTCTTGAGCGCTTATTCCAAGCTCTTCAAGTAATTGATACAGCATATCTGGAGAGGGCTTTGATTGCGCTTCGTCGCTAGTTCGCGTTGCACTAAAAAAGTGGCGCAATTTACTTTGTTCAAGTAAACGCTCCAATCCATCTCGACCTTTACCTGTGGCAACCGCTAAAACAATGCCTTGATCTTTTAAGGCACCTAAAACGTTTGCAACATTATTAAATACAGGAGTTGGCGTGGTATCAACACTATATTGGTGTTTATACCCCTTAATTAGCGCTTGATGCTGCGCGGCATTATTGGGAAATAAAACATCAATTGCTTTTTCAAGCGACATACCAATAATATTTTTAATTGCTAAATCACTTGGCGCCACTAAATTAAGTGACTCAGCACTACTACGAATACAGTTAACTATTTTAGTTACTGAATCCATAACGGTGCCATCCCAATCAAAAATGACGAGCTTATATTTTTTAATCGGTGTCACTGCAATCACTGTTTTGCGTCTCGTAATTTTAGTAATGTATTTTTAAGCGTTTTATCAAGGGGCGCTTCAATACGCATCGTTGTTTCGTTTTTAGGATGATAAAAACTTAAATCGTGTGCATGTAAGAATAAACGGTTTAACCCAACTTTACGCATAGATTCATCAAACCCCTGGTCACCGTATTTATCATCGCACGCGATAGGATGACCTTTACATTGCGTATGAACACGAATTTGGTGCGTACGTCCTGTAACAGGAGATGCTTGTACAAGTGAGCAATCGTTAAAACGTTCAAGTACTTTAAAACGCGTATGCGAAGGCTTGCCCTCAGTGTTATCTACACGTACTACGCGTTCACCCGATTTAAGTGTATTTTTACGCAGCCCTTCAGTAACGTTTTTAGTTTTAGAGTCCCACTGCCCTTCTACAAGTGCCCAGTAATTTTTTTCCATGGTTTTTTCACGAAGTTGTTCATGCAATGCTGTTAACACCGAACGGCGCTTTGCAATAAGCAAACAGCCCGATGTATCACGGTCAAGCCTATGTACTAGCTCAAGGCTGCGCTCTTCTGGGCGAAGCGCGCGCAGCGCTTCAATTAAACCATAACTTAAACCACTGCCACCATGAACAGCCATACCTGAAGGTTTATTTATGACGATAAGGTATTTATCTTCAAATAAAATATCGTTTTCTAGGCGAGTTACTTTGTCTAACTTTGATGGTACAAACTCTTCACGCTCAGCAACTCTGATAGGTGCAATACGCAGTACATCGTCAAGCTGTAGTTTATATACAGGCTTAATACGCTTTTTATTAACGCGTACCTCACCTTTGCGCAAAAGTTTATAAATAGCGCTTTTAGGCACCCCTTTTAAATGGGTAATAAGAAAGTTATCAATACGCTGACCTAAATGGTCTTCATTGATCGTGACATAAGTTACTTGTAAGTCGTTTTTTTCTGACATTGCCTAATCACTAATTTAAGTAAAATAATTTAGTTGCTAACACTGTAATAATAGTGGGATAATCAGCAGCGCAAATATTTAGTATTTGCAAATAACAACGGTGCTTTTTAACACATTAAAACATTCGTGATGCACATTCTGGGTAGCCGATCATACAGATCCGAGTTAAGTTTTCCAAAGCTTTTATGCCTCCTCAGTTAACACGTGCGATCAATTAACGGCAATGCGCGTAATATATTGCTGGTTAAGTTTGAACATGAAGCGATTTTTAATGTGCTAGAGAAAGCAATGAACAGATAATTTGTCTGATAGTGACGACGTAAAAAACGTCGTTCAGCACTAGCTCAATTATTGTAGTACCGTACAGCAGCTTATTTAGAATTAAAAAAATCTAATAAATAAGCGTTCATTAACATCGGCAGCGATTTTTGCTCTTAAAACGGATATTAGCGATACATCAGTCTGTATTGCTCACCAACTTAATGAGCCCTACGCGCCTAATATGAATGATATTTAGTAAGATTAATATGACAGGCCGACTTCTGGGTAAAACTTGTAAACGTAGCTGAAAAGCCGACAGTTTTAGCACCATTAAGAATTTAATAGCGGTAATAATCGCTATTGTTTGCCAGCATTTAAAATACTGCATACGAGATACAGAGCCGTTCCGTTAAAGACCCAGTCGTGAGGCTGCACATTCTAAAAATAGGGACAACTGAACAGGCGAGAAAAACATCGTCATGTCAGCGACATAAATAAGTAGAGTAACAATATGAAACGTATGCTAATCAATGCAACGCAGCAAGAAGAAATGCGCGTAGCACTGGTTGATGGCCAGCGCCTTTATGATTTAGATATCGAAAGCCCAGGTCACGAACAGAAAAAAGCCAATATTTATAAAGGCAAAATCACTCGCATTGAACCATCTCTTGAAGCAGCATTTGTTGATTACGGTGCTGACCGCCATGGTTTCCTTCCTTTAAAAGAAATTGCACGTACTTACTTCCCTGCAGGTTACACTTTTCATGGTCGCCCTAACATTCGCGACGTAATAAAAGAAGGTCAAGAAGTAATAGTACAAGTTGATAAAGAAGAACGCGGCCAAAAAGGCGCAGCGTTAACTACTTTTATCAGCGTTGCTGGTAGCTATTTAGTTCTTATGCCTAATAACCCTCGTGCTGGCGGTATTTCTCGTCGTATTGAAGGTGATGAGCGTACTGAACTTAAAGAAGCTTTAGGCCGTTTAGAACTACCTAAAGGCATGGGCTTAATTGTTCGTACAGCGGGTGTTGGTAAGTCATTTGAAGAACTTAACTACGATTTAAAAGCACTATTAGTACATTGGGATGCAATTAAACAAGCAGCCGACAGTGCTAAAGCACCGTTTTTGATTCACCAAGAAAGCAACGTGATTTTCCGCGCAATACGCGACTATTTACGTCGTGACATTGGCGAAATTTTAATTGATAAACCACGTGTTTTTGAAGAAGCTAAAGCGCACATTGAGCGTTTTCGTCCTGACTTTATGAGCCGTGTTAAGCTTTATCAAGGTGACACGCCTTTATTTACACATTATCAAATTGAAAGCCAAATTGAGTCTGCATTCCAGCGTGAAGTACGTCTTCCTTCTGGTGGTTCAATCGTAATTGACCCTACTGAAGCACTTACATCTATTGATATCAACTCGTCTAAGGCAACTAAAGGCGGCGATATTGAAGAGACAGCACTTAATACAAACTTAGAAGCGGCCGATGAAATTGCACGTCAATTACGTCTTCGTGACCTAGGTGGTTTAATTGTAATCGACTTTATTGATATGACTCCTCCACGCCATCAACGTGAAGTAGAGAATCGTTTAAAAGATGCAGCGCGCCCAGACCGTGCTCGCGTTCAAATTGGTAAAATCTCACGCTTTGGTTTACTTGAAATGTCGCGTCAGCGTTTGCGTCCTTCATTAGGTGAAGCAAGCCAAGGCCCATGTCCACGTTGTAGTGGCCAAGGTACTATTCGTTCAAACGAATCAATAGCACTTTCAATTCTTCGCTTAATTGAAGAAGAAGCAATTAAAGACAATACAGCACAAGTAAATGCACAAGTGCCTGTTGCTGTTGCTGCTTATTTATTAAATGAGCAACGTCGTAGTGTTCATCGCATTGAAAAACATCATAAATGTGACGTAGTGATTATTCCAAATCAACATATGGAAACACCACATTATGAAGTTATGCGCTTACGTAAAGACGAAACACTTGAAACTGTAAGTTACGGACAAGTTGTTGCACCAGAGCCTGAAGTATTCGAGATGTCAAAATCTCCAAGTACGCCAGTCCGTGAAGAGCCGATGCTAAAAGGTGTGGTAATGCCTTCTACTCCTGCTCCACAAGCAGCGCCAGCTAAAGCCGTAGAGCCTGCTGCGGTAGCACAAACTAAAACTGAAGGTGGCTTACTAGCTGCTATTGGTAATTGGTTTAAGTCGTTATTTGCAAGTGAATCTGAAGAAGAGAAAAAAGAAGCTGTAGAAAAAGAGCAGCAAGAAACGCGCAATAATGCGCGTCGTGGTAACGATAATCGTCGTCGTAATAACAATCAACGTCGTCGTAATAATAACCCACGCACTAACAAGCCGCGCAATGAGCGTCCAGCCGCTGAAGAGGAAGCTAAAACTGACTCAGCAGCAAGCACCGAGACTCAAGAGAGAAGCGAGAACCGCAACAAGCGCCGTCGTAACCCTAACTCTCGTAAGCGCCCAGAGCATAAAAACCAAGAAAAAGATCAAGTTAAAACTGAAGCCCCTGCAAAGGCGGAAGTAGAAACTGATTCTAAGCCAGCACAAGCTGCAGAGCCTAAAGAGCAGAAGCCTAAAGTTCGCCGTCAACGTCGTAACATACGTAAAAAAGTACGTCTGCAAGATGAAAAAGCTGAGCAAGCTAACTCAACAGAGCAAGCACCTGAGCAAACGGCTGTAACTGAAACTCCACAAGTTCAAGAGCAAGCTCCTGCTGTAGAAAAGCAAAAGCAAACTCCGGCAGAAAAAACAGCTCACATTAAAGAAGAGAAAGTTGATGTTGTTGATTCTAACGATGAAACAGCAACTACTGAAGACGAACAAGAGCAAACACGTACACGTTCACGTCGTTCTCCTCGTCATCTTCGTGCATCTGGTCAACGTCGTCGTCGCCCTGAAGGTGAAGCAGAAGTTAAATCTGATGAAGCCCCTGCATTTATTCCAGTTGCTGATCAAGCTGCTGCAGAATACGAAGCAGAACTTAAAGCGAAATCAGAAGAAACACCGGTAGATGCGTCGCAACAAGTTGAACAAGCCGTTGCGGTTGAAGACTTAGCAAAAGTTGAAGCTGTAGAAGAGCCAGTAAAAGCTAAAGAACCGGCTAAAGCTGAAACGCCAGTAGCCACTGAAGAGCCAGTTAAAGTTGAAACACCAGTAGCAACTGAAGAGCCTGCTAAAGTTGAAACACCAGTAGCAACTGAAGAGCCTGCTAAAGCTGAAACGACAGTAGCAACTGAAGAGCCAGCTAAAGTTGAAACACCAGTAGCCACTGAAGAGCCTGCTAAAGTTGAAA
>NZ_JACJEO010000019.1:0-106863 GCF_014164115.1 Pseudoalteromonas sp. SG45-2 | reverse complement strand
TGACAATAGCGTTTTGGACCCACCTGACTCCATGCCGAACTCAGTAGTGAAACGAAACAGCGCCGATGATAGTGTAGCATTTGCTATGTGAAAGTAGGACATTACCAGGCTTCAAATTGTAGAGACCCGTTACAGCAATGTGACGGGTTTTTTGCTTTCTGGGATTTAGTAAATAGCCAAGAGCCCATGCCGAACTCAGTAGTGAAACCAAACAGCTCGAAGGCGAGCCCCGGCCAACGATAGTGTAGCATTTGCTATGTGAAAGTAGGACATTACCAGGCTTCAAATTGTAGAGAGCCCGACTAGAAATAGTCGGGCTTTTTTACGTCTGCAGAAAAGTGAAATACGCGCAATTAATACACACTCATATCGCGACACTAAGATAGTGTAGCATTTGCTATGTGACTTTCTACCGCTGTGGGCACTACGACATCATCAGGCTTCAAATTGTAAAAAGTAAAATGTGGTGAATTACTCACATATCGCATTATAATTTAGCTAATTTACATCCTACCAAGCACTTATGTTAAGCACTCAATCTTGGTGAACGAGATAAATTAAGAATCAGTTTGATCCCCTACTTAGTTGAAAAGTATCTATATAAATATAGTTAAGCTCTATCTCGATAATACTGAATGGGATTGAGGTAAAAACAGTGTTACCTAGGTACTTAATACTCTTATAGAGCACATATATTGTGCCAACATGTAATTCATTGACTATAATCATTAATCCTAGGTCGCGGTAAAGAGCGCTACTTAAAATAATTAAATAATTGATTATCCGAACTGGTGAATTATTTCCTTGTTAGCATAATTAATCTTCATTGTACTTTGCATAATTCAACAAAGGATTTAATTTTCTCTGATGCGATATAAAATATCTTGGTGCTTACTTTTTACCACTATGCTTACTCATTTTTCAGCTTTTTCTAATGAGTTAGAATTTTCTGGTTATGCTCGAGTTATTGGTGGTTACTTAGACGAAAAAAATGTCGAGTTTAAGGGATATGAAGACAGTCTTAAATTTTCTCCATCTAGTTTAATTGGATTCCAAGGCGAGTATCAGTTTGATGATAAGTGGTCTGCAACAGCTCAATTTTTGTTAAGAAGCAATAACACAACAGCTTCCGATAACTCAGGGTTAGAGTGGTTATATTTAACATATAGACCGACAGATAATATTCAAATAAAACTCGGAAAGTTACGCACACCTTTTTTTACCATGAGTGACTTTTCGGATGTTGGTTTTGCGTACCCATGGATCAATCCACCTCAACAAGTTTATGATACTTATTTATTTAAAACGTTTAATGGCATAGATGCTGTTTATAAATTTGGTGCAGAAAACTTTGATTTGAGCTTTGAAGGTTACTATGGTGAAGAGTCGGGTGATATAGGGATTGGCGCCTTAAGGACGGGCTTTGAAGTTGATAATCTTTTAGGGTTCATTGGTAAGATTAATATTGAAAACTTAGAATTTAGAGTTTCCCGTTATAATGGGAATATCAAGCTTGATATTGATGAGATAAGACAGCTAGAAAATGTGCTTAATAGCCTTAATTTTACAAAAAGCGCCAGCTCGGTAAAAACAAAAGGTAGAGCACATGCAAATCAATTTGGCGTAATTTACGACAATTTAGATTATTTTTTTAGAGGTGAATGGGTCCGCATTAAAACTGATTTAGGGATAGTGCCTATAATTCAAAGCTATTATTTAACTGCCGGTGTTAATCATGCTCCTTTTACTTACCACTTAACATTTGCAGATAGCGACGTAGAAACTCGTTCTGCTGAAAATGAAATTCCGTTAGGTATTAATAGCGACTTAGATCAACTTGCATATGGGTACAATCGTATTTTTGATGAATCTACGCCTGACTCAATTAAGAGTTGGACGGTTGGTGTACGCTGGGATGTGTTGCCAAACCTTGCCTTAAAAGCTGAGTTTTCAACCCTAGAAGGCGACGATGTAAAAGACTCGTTTTTTGTTACTCCTGATGACTCTGATTTTGATAAAAAAACTAATCTTTATCTTATTGGTTTGGATTGGGTGTTTTAATGATATTTTTTAAACCTATTAATAACATTAAAAAAATAATGATGCTCTTTGTAGTCGCTAGTAGCCTATTTGGTTTTAGCATTTCAGTTTATGCAGAAAATACAAACCCCTCGAACGTCATTATTGTAGTAAATACCACAGATAAAAACTTATCTTTTAGTAAGCAACAAATTCGCCATATTTATATGGGCGGAGCTATGAGCAGACAATTTAAAGCAGTTAACCTATTTGTCGGCAATCCGCTTAGAATAAATTTTAACACTAGGATGGTAGGTCTTACTGAGTCTAGAATACAAGCTTATTGGGCCCAAATGCGATTCACGGGGCGCAGCAAGCCCCCTGTTGAATTTGAGTCTACAGAAGAGGTTATAGAGTACTTACTAACCGTTGAAGACTCAGTAGCTTACCTTCCAGCAGGAATTACTATACCTAAAGAGCTCACCATAATTGCACTAAATTAAAAGTAAGCCGTTTGCTTAGTAAAAAATCAATTGCACTGAGTTATTTTGAAGTTATTGTTAGTTCTTTAAATAATATTTTCGCTCGTTCAATTGCGTGTGGTAGTTGTGCAATGCACACTGGTTTTGCAAAGTAATAGCCCTGCATTTCATCACTACCATTTGATACTAGGTAGTTAGCTTGGTCGGTTGTTTCAATTCCTTCGCTACATATTTTTAAACCAAGGCGTTGGCCTAAATCGAGTATTGCTTGTAATACTGCAGTGTCTTTTGCTGAGCTTGCATATTGATTTACAAACATTCGATCTATTTTTAATGTATCAATTTCAATTTTAGTAAGGTAACTCAATGAAGAGTAACCTGTGCCAAAGTCATCTAATGCAATTGAGCCTCCCATAACTTTAACTTGATTAAAAAATTGATTCGCGTTTTCAAAATTTTCTAAATAGCTTGATTCTGTTATTTCAAACTGAATATTTGAAATATCGACGCTATGTTCAAGTAGTTTACTTTTTACAGTATGAATGAAGTTATGATCTTTTAAGTCATGGCTTGAAAGATTCATGGAGACGAGTACATTATTCCCCATAAGTTGTTTTAGCATTTGCATATCTTTAAATACTTGTGTGATCACCCATTGAGTAATCGCTTTTATTTTACCTGCTTGTTCCGCTATAGGTATAAACTCACTAGGAGAAACAAAGCCTAGCTCTTTGCTTTGCCATCTTATTAAGGCTTCTAAGCCTTGAGCTTCGCCTGTATTCGACATTTTAAGCTGATAAAATAACTCAAATTCATTTTGCGCTATTGCGTGAGATATTAAGTTAGCGACTTGCGCTTTTCGTTTGTTATCTTCAAGCATTTTATGGTGGAATATTGTATATGCGCCTTTGCCTTTTTCTTTTGATGTGTACATTGCAATATCGGCATTACTGATAAATGTATTTATATCAAATTCAGCTTCTTTGGCACTTGCAATACCAATACTAATACCCGCTGGTACGTCCCACTCATTTATAGTGAATGGCTCTTTCATACCCTCAATGATACTTTCGGCAATATCTATAACAATAGATTGCTCAGTGATATTAGGTAGCATAATTAAAAACTCATCACCGCCTAAGCGTGCAATTATGTCGTTACTACGCAGATAACTTTTCACTTTTTTAGCCACAGCTTGTAAAAGCATATCTCCGGTTTCATGGCCTAGGGTGTCGTTAACGCCTTTAAAACTATCAACATCAAAGAACATAATCGCAACGTCTTGATCGTTACTTTTACTACTAGCCAGCTCGAGTTTGAGTAGGTCCATAAAAAACATGCGATTAGGTAAACCTGTTAATATATCGTAGTTGGCGAGGCGCTCCATTGAATGCGTTTGTACTAAAAGTTGTGCGGTATGTTTATGATTGGTTTGAACTTGGGAGTCAATTGTTTGTAGTAATGCATTAATGTCGTTACCAAGTTGAGATACTTCATCATGACCAGTGACTTGGTATTGAAGCTTATAATTTGTTGATTTTTCAACTTTCTGTGTGAACTTCGAGAGCGCTAAAAGTGGGCTTAATAAACGCTGATATATCCAAAATGAAATAATAATGGTGAGTGCAATAATTAAAACAACAAATGGAGCTGCACTATAAAAAAGGCTAATTTTACTTTCATTCAGTGGCTTTTTAAAGTCTTGCACAATGAGCAAATATCCAATAGGAAACTGCTCCTCCCCAATTGCCTTTAAGGCCACTAGTCCTTCATTGGTTATTGTAACCGCATAAGGTAAATTTTTTGGTTGAATACTTATAAGCTCAGGCTTAAAGCTCTCAAGCTCTAAATAGTTAGGGTGGACATACGATTGGATTAATTGCCAGTCAGCGTCAAATACATTAACAAACTTAATGTGTTCATATCGATCAAAACCGAGCAATTCGGTGGTTATAGAGAACAAATCAACTTGCTCAGACATAACACGTAATAAGCTATCGGAAATATTTGAAGACATTGCATCTAAGTTTTGTTTAACAGATTGGCGATATAAATCTTCGTGTTCATTAATTGCGAGGAAAAAAACTAAATTTGCGCTAAATATAATTAAAACCGTTGTTATTATAATAAATTTATATCGAATACTATGAAGCATCAAATCTAACCCTTAACCATCATTTAATTATGTTTTAGTTATTATTGTGTAATCAGGCAATCCATAATTACAAAAAAGTTACTTACTACGCCCTTTGTAGCACTAAAAGCTTAACATTGAGAATGCTTTTAAATTCATATACTAAATATAGCTGTTTATTTAATTTTGTACTGACTTACTTTGTTGCAATTTCATTCTTGGTTTAATAAGTGACCTGTGTAAAACTACCTAAGTTAATTTAGTAAATCAGGTGACATGAATGTCGAATATTAAAGCTTGGAAACTTATAAGCCTGTTTTGTTTGTTCGCAGTGCTTATGGGTTGTCAATCTAAAGAAGAGCAGCTGCAACAAACAATTCAAGAGTCTATTAAAAAAGCAGATACAGAGCTGTCACAGCTTGGTACTGCGCTTGATAATGGGAATGTGCGCAATGCTGTATTACTTAAAGAATATGGCGAGCTCCTTAAAAAACAACAGCCAGAGCTTACAAAAGTTGTTGATGTAATTACCCTTGATGCAACGCGCCGAGGCGCACTTTATAGTGGTTTAACACAGCGACTTAAAGATATTAAAGGAACTTACTTAATTCCTCCTTACGAAGATACGTTGCATAGTATTGATTTGTTGCGTGATGCGTCTAAACCTACGCTATTTTCTGATGCGTTAACCGATCCTATTAATATGCTAGCTGATATGTCCAAAGGCACTTTAGCGCGTGTAGGCGCAATTAGTAAGCAAGCTGAAGGTGAGGGTGTTGGTAACCAAATGGTAGGTAACCCTAACTATGGTAACTGGCAAACAAATAGTAATGGTATTAGCTTTTGGCAATGGTACGGCATGTACCGTATTTTAGGCGATGTATTTGACCGTGTTGAATATGGAAGTTGGAGCAAACGCCGAAAGTATAGTTATTACAATGACTATGGCCGTTCGCGTTATTCAAGCCCTAAACAAATTAAAACCCAAAGCGCGCTAGAAACACGCACGCGCCAAACATACCAACGCCAAGGTAAGCAGTTTACAAGCCCTTATGCGAGTAAAAAAACAGGTGCATCCGGTTTAAGCCGTAGTAGTTATACGCCACCAAAAAGCCGCAGTAGTTATTCTCGTTCGAGCAGTTATAGCAATAGCTCAGGATCGGTGCGTGATAGCGGTAGCAGAACCTCTCGTGGCGTGAGCCGTGGTAAGTAAAAGAATAAAGTTGGAGTTAGAATAATATGTATGAATTTAATGGAATAACTATGTGGTCGCTACAAGCATTGGCGATTGATTTTGCAATTATTGTTTTATTATTTGTAAGCCTTAAATATATAAAAGGCTGGGTTTCAAACTTACACGCAAATGATGAAATAACAGAGCGTGATAACTTTGCTTTTGGTATTAGCTTTGCCGCTGGTTTAGTGGCACTGGCGATTGTATTAACAGGTGTAAGTAGTGGTGCTTTTGCTGCAACACTGCAACAAGAAGCACTGCAAATGTTAGCTTACGGCGCATTAGCAATTGTACTTATTAAGTTGGGTCACTTTTTTCAAGATAAAGTAGCGCTTCGTAAAGTAAGCCTGCACGACGAAATAGTTAAAGGTAACGTTACAGCTTCAATAATTGATTTTGGTCATGTTGTTAGCGTTGCAATAGTTATTCGCTCAGCACTTTTATGGGTGGCTACTGATGGCTGGCATGGCCTTCCAATTGTAATTGCTGCCTTTATTATAGGTAGTGTTGTATTACTACTTGTTAGCCAGTACCGAGTGCAGTTATTTAAGCGTACAAACAAAAGTGGCGACTGCCTACAACAAGCAATTGTTGATGGTAACTTAGCTGTGGGTATTCGTTACGCTGGATTTTTAATAGGTAGTGCATTAGCTATTACAGCTGCAACGGGTGTTGCGCCATACGCTGCTGATAACATTAATGCGAGTTTACTATACTGGGCTATTAGCGCTGTAGTGAGCCTTGTCGCATTTATTATTTTGCACTTAGTGACAATTAAAATAATTTTATCTGGTTGCGATATTTCCGATGAAGTTAATCGTCAAAAAAATGTAGGTGTAGCAGCTATTTCTGCAGCAGTATCATTTGCTGTAGGTATCACTATGGCAACCTTACTAGGCGCATAATCAGTGTCATCAACCAACACTCCCCCAAGTAAGTCTCGCTTACTTGGGCACGATATATTACTAATTACTGTTATGGCCGTGCTTGCTGGGTGCGGCCTTATTTATGAATACTTACTGTCTCATTATGCGGGCCGTGTACTTGGCTCAGTAGAAAGCGCTATTTACGCCATGATCGGTACTATGATTGTAGCAATGGGCTTAGGCGCTTTTTTAGCGCGCTGGTTTAAAGATGCATTTACCGCTTTTGCTTGGCTAGAAAGCATTATTGCTTTGGTTGGCATGGGCTGCATTTTAGCGATAGCGGGTGTAATAGCTGTAAGTTATTCTCTTCCTCATTTATTTTCGAGCATTTTTAACTTACCCCCAGACGTTGTACTTAATGGTTACGTATTTCAAAAGCTACAAGAGTGGTCACGTTTTCTACCTTATGTTTTTGGTTTAATACTGGGTTTATTTATTGGTATGGAAATACCGCTTATAGCGCGCATTCGTCAGCACGTTTATGGCCGTTTTTTAGAAAACAACGCAGGGACTATTTATGGTGCCGATTATATCGGTGCTGGTATTGGTGCAGCCATTTGGGTAAGTATCATGCTCTCAATGCCTATAATGCAAGCTGCAGCGTGGACGGCGTTATTTAATATCATCGCAGGACTCGCTTTTTTATGGCGTTACCATGCCCATGTGCGCTTTGCTAAGGCACTTTTAGTTTGCCATATAGTACTGTTGGCATTGTTTGGCTTTATTTTAGTATTTG
The DNA here is from genome assembly GCF_014164115.1 of Pseudoalteromonas sp. SG45-2. Taxonomy (NCBI): domain Bacteria; kingdom Pseudomonadati; phylum Pseudomonadota; class Gammaproteobacteria; order Alteromonadales; family Pseudoalteromonadaceae; genus Pseudoalteromonas; species Pseudoalteromonas sp. SG45-2. The sequence continues at coordinate 99,332 of NZ_JACJEO010000019.1, read as the reverse complement.
GCAGTAGCTGGATGAACAATCTAAGTAATGTTTTATACAAAGATAAAGTAATTTATTCGCAAGCAACCAAATACCAGCACGTAGTTTTAACCGAAAGGTTAAGCAAAAACCAACCTCAGCCAATTACCGATTTATATTTAAATGGGCGTTTACAGTTCTCAAGTATTGATGAGCAAATATATCATTCAATGCTGGTTTATCCTGCAATGCTTGCCTCTAACAGACACGACCGTGTATTAATAATTGGTGGTGGTGACGGGCTTGCACTTAGAGATGTTTTAAAATGGCCTGTGAGTGAAGTAACGTTAATAGATTTAGACGCGCAGCTTCTCAATTTATTTGGTCATAAAGACGGTGACTTTACGCCCCCAGAGCACATCAATAAGCGATTACTACAGCTAAACAATAAATCGATGCAAGACTCGCGAGCCAACATAATTGTGGGTGATGCATTTTTAGAAGTTGAAAAGCTGCTTGATCAATCTAAGCAGTTCGACACTATCTTAATTGATTTACCGGACCCAAATCACCCTGATCTAAATAAAATGTACAGTGACTACTTTTATAATCATGTACGTCAGTTATTAGCACCCGATGGCGCAATGGCGGTTCAATCAACTTCACCTTACCACGCTAAAAAAGCGTTTTTAAGCATTGCTAAAACAGTTAAAGTCGCAGGGTTTGGCTATGTTGAGCAGTATCAGCAAAACATACCTTCGTTTGGGCAGTGGGGCTGGACTATAGCCACTAAAATGGGTCAGTCGGCCAGTGGCCGTATTAATGATGCGACGGCTATGCCTGTGCCATCAAGGTGGATTAGTAAAGAATATTTATTGGCAAGCTTTGTATTTCCTAACCACTACTTTGAACAAGTTAAAAGTATTGAGGTCAATAGGTTAGGATCTGGTCAGCTGTATGATTACTACCGAACTGCATGGCAAATAGAAAGCGAATTGTATAAAAACTAACAAAACATGGTTGACATAATATGTCGACCATGAGAATCTTAACTCAGACATAATATGTCAAACGACAAAAGGCAGAGACATGGAATTAAATGAACTTTCAATAAAATTAGCTTCTTTTGAAACTGAAGGCGCTAACTTTGAGTCTTTCTTGATTGCCAACCCAGGCGAGCAAGATGTTTTACAAGTCATTGTTGATGGAAATGATGAACTTCCAATTTTTGTTACACAAACGCAAGAGCAGTTGTTATGTATTAGCTACTTGTTTGACGAAGATGAAGTTAAGAGTGAATTACGCAACGAGTTAAACGAAACATTACTACGTTTAAACGTGCCAATTCCACTGAGTGCATTTGCTAAAATCGATAACAAATACGCGATTTTTGGTGCACTGTCGGTAAATTCATCATTAGATGACGTTACCCACGAACTAGTGACATTAGCCGATAACGCTATCGATGCACTAGAAGCCGTGACCTTGTATTTAAACGATTAATAGCCAGTTAGTGGAGTTAAGATTATGAGTATTTTAAAAAAATTATTTACAGCAGTACGTGGCGGCGCTCGTGAAGCAGGCGAAGCAATTGTAGACAAAAATGGCATCCGTATTTTTGAGCAAGAAATTGCAGACGCGCAAAATGCACTTCACCGTGCTAAAAAAAGCCTTACAGAAGTAATGGCTAAAGAAATGCAAACTAAGCGTAAAATTAGCGCTGTAGATGCATCAATCGCTGAACACGAAGCGTATGCAGGCCAAGCTCTTGAAAAGGGCAACGAAGCGTTAGCATTAGAGATTGCAGAAAAAATTGGTGACTTTGAAGCTGAAAAAGCCGAAAACGAGCAAGTATTATCTGGTTTTAGTAACCATATTGTTGCGCTTAAGCAGCAAGTTAAAGATGCTGAAAAATCGATTAAAGAGAATCAGCGCCAGCTTACAATGGTTAAAACCACTGAAAGCGTACAGCAAGCAACAATGGCTGTTAACAGCACGCTTAATACAAACAGCTCGTCTATGACATCGGCTCGTCAATCGCTTGAACGCATTAAACAGCGTCAACAAGATCGTAGCGATCAGCTAGGTGCTGCAAAGCAACTTGAGTCAGACGTAAATGGCGATGACTTAAAAGCAAAAATGGCTGAAGCAGGCATTGGCGACACAAGTCCAAAAAGCGCTGATATTTTAGCTCGCATCAAAGCGAAGCAAAATAGCTAACCATTACGTTTATACTTTAAAAAGGTAACCGAGTTTTGCTCAGTTACCTTTTTTGCTTAGAAGGCAGCCTTCCTATGTTTAATTTTTTCAAATCTAAAAAAGAGCCAGAGCGTCAGCTTAATCATCCGAGCGAGCTAAAAAAAGGCGACATGTTTAGCGTTATCGACTCATTTGCTTATCCGGCATGGTTAAAAGGTGAAACACTACGTGTTACTGATATTCAGACTTACCAATATCAGCACAGCAGCGATACTGAATTTGTACTTGAGACAAATAGCGGCCAAGTTGTATTTTTACAAATTGAGCAAGATGACGGCGAAGAGTGGGCTAACTTTTCTATTAAAATTCAGCGCAACGAAGTTGAAGAGATATTTGGCCTTGATGAGTTTGCGCGTATTTTTGATGAAGAGTCGTTAACCCACATTACAGTGCAAAATACACCAGAGCGCTTTATGCAGTTTTTAGCTAAAAGTTATCAACAAAGCGAGTCGCCTTATGTGTGTTATTTCCATAATAAAGATTACCGCAACCAAACATTGCCTCGCTATGAGCAAGAAGGTGGTGAACCATGCGAAATGATTTGTTTAGCATCAGATAATGAAGGCTTTGGTTTAAATATCGAAATTTGGGATGGTGGCGAAACCGAAGTATCGCTAACGCTCATGCGTCCAATGTCTGATATTGTAGACTTGTTTCCCGGAGATGCTAAGTGAGTGATGCTAAAGACAAGTGGTTGCGTCAGGAACAAGCTGTACGTGCCACACAAATGGCATTTGATCTAAGCAGTGAAGTTCAAAAGCTGATAAAAAAGCAAGCTATTGACCAAGAGTTAACGCCGTCAGATATGATCCGTAAAATACTTGGCTTAGATGTAAAGTCTAAAAAAACGCGTCAACGTTTATCGTTTAATTTAAATGATGATGAGATTGCGCAACTAGCCAGTCGCTTTGATGTCCCAAGTGATGATAAGCGAGCCGTAAAACAACAAGTAGCTGACTTACTAATTGCTCACACTAAAAAAACTAAGTAGTTGCACTAGATTATTATGAATATTACTCTAATTGCTTATCTACTTATTTTTGCGTTGTTTGGTACTGCGGCGAGTTATTTTGTACGCTTTATTTATGCATATTGGGTGCTTAAAACAATGCCCATGAAGTACATTATAAAAGCGGGTATTTGCGTAGTGCTGGTTGTTGTAATTTCAGCGTTAATTCCGTATTTAGGTTAACGCTGAAATTAGCTTATACGCGACCGTTTTTATTTTATATCAAACGACTGGCATTGGTGATTAATACACAGCGATTGCACTTCAAGTACTGGTGAACAATCGTTTAAGCCTTGTGCTTTATTTTGTATTTTTTCTTGTTTTGTTATTTGTTGAGCAAGCTGTTCAGCTTCTTCTTGAGATGTGTTCAGCGTTGAATAAACAGCATACTTACTCGGTCCGCCGCATGCGCGGGCGCCCACTTCAAGTACTTTGCACTGAAAACTTGCGGTGCAGCTGTTATTACTCACCATGTTACTAAGATCATAGTTTAAGTCAGACAAGTTTTTACTTTGCTCATTTGACGTCACAGTACTAGCACAACCACTTAGTAATAAAATGCTGCTAGCAATGCTTAAAATTGATAGTTTAATTGCCGATGGTAAACAACTCATAACGTTATCCTTAAAATGCACTTACCGCTGAACCTTCAAGTTTAACACATTTATTTTCAACACACTGCGTGCTTGGCGTTGTTAAATGCTGACAAATGCTCATCATCCCTTTTTGTGAATTATAGTTACTTTCAAGCTTAGTAATTTTATCGCTAAGGGCTGTTACTTGTTTTTCAGACGCTGATTTTGTTGAGTACACAATAAAGCTGCTTGGCCCACCACATGCGCGACTGCCTACTGCACTTATTCTGCATTGGGTGCTGGTATCACATTGCTTATCTGTAATTAGCGTATTTAATTCGGCTTTAGCTGTTTTTATATCGTCTATTGAAACGCTTTCAGCAATTACATTATTTTTTGTATTTTCTTGTAATTGAGTATTTTCTTGTAATTGAGTGTTTTCTTTTAGCTTTTGTAGCTCTTTCTGTGGCGCTTCAGTTTCTGAGGTTATTGTTACTTGCTGCGTTTCAGTTGGCGTTTTATCTAAGCATGCAGTTAAACAAAGTGGTAAAAGTATGGCTAACAATCGGGTACGCATAACAAACCTTGATAGTGATGAAATATTCATCACTATCATACACGGTGCATTTTTTACGGCAATAAAAACTATATTATCAAGTAATTAAAGCCGTGAAAAATATCGTTTATTAAAGTCCACCCTGCGTTAGTTTGGTGGGATTAAGTAGCTTTTCGAGTTCACTGCGTGGTAAATCGGTTTCTTGTTCGGCTACATCAATAATAGGGCGGGCTTCCTTATAAGCCTGCTTTGCTATTTTTGCTGCTTTTTCATAACCGATCACCGGATTGAGCGCAGTCACTAAAATTGGATTTTTAGCGAGTGCTTTATCTATATTAGGCTGATTTACTTTAAAGCTGGCAATGGCTTTATCGCCCAATGCTTGTGCGCTATTGGCAAGTAATTCTATGCTTTGCAAAATATTATAAGCAATGACTGGCAGCATAACGTTTAGCTCAAAATTACCCGCTTGGCCTGCTACTGTAATGGTTGCGTCGTTACCGATTACTTGTGCGCTTACCATGGCTGCGGCTTCTGGTATTACCGGATTTACCTTACCAGGCATAATAGACGAGCCTGGTTGAAGTGCTTCTAGCTCTATTTCGCCTAAGCCCGCAAGTGGTCCTGAGTTCATCCAACGTAGGTCGTTCGCTATTTTCATTTGTGCTACAGCGAGTACTTTTAATTGCCCCGAAAGCGCTACTATGGCGTCTTGTGAGCCGATGTTATAAAAAAAGTTACTACTAGGCGTAAATCTAATGCCTACATTGGCACTCAGGTTTTCTGCAAATTTGGCTGCAAACTTAGGGTCTGCATTTATTCCTGTTCCAACAGCTGTACCGCCTTGTGCCAGCTCGCATACACGCTCTAAGCTATGTCTAATTCCTGCTGCGGCATGGTTAACTTGTGACTGCCATGCACTTAGTGTTTGATCAAATGTAACAGGCATTGCATCCATTAAATGCGTACGGCCCGTTTTAACTATATGGCCTATCTCAGCTTTTTTCTTTTCTAGGCTTTGCGATAAGTTTTCAAGCGAAGGAAGTAATTCATACACTACATTTATTGCGCTACTGAGTGCGATAGCAGTAGGGACTACATCGTTAGAGCTTTGCCCCATGTTTACATCATCATTAGGGTGAATGCTTTCACTGCCTAATCGGCTAGCAAGCGTTGCAATAACTTCGTTGGCATTCATATTTGAGCTTGTGCCCGAACCTGTTTGAAAAATATCAACAGGGAAATGCTCAACATGCTCGCCATCAATAATACTTTGGCAAGCTTGCTCAATAGCATTTGCTTTGTCTTTACTTAAATGGCCAAGCTCACAGTTACTTTGCGCAGCGGCTTGTTTTATATAAGCCAGTGCAGTGATAAATTGCTTTGGCATTGATAAGCCACTAATGGCAAAGTTATTAACTGCTCGTTGTGTTTGCGCCTGATAGAGCGCATCAGTAGGTACTTGTAGCTCGCCCATGCTGTCTGATTCTGTTCTAAAGTTGCTCATAAGTGTGCTCCTTAAAAAGGGTTGAATTCGTGACTAAGAATACGAGCTTCACGCTCAAGTATTAAAAATTGTGCAGTATTGTTATGCACCTTATAAAACCGTTTTAATGCTAATAATGGTTTGTATAGCTGCTCTAAACATTGTTTACGAATAGCATTATGTATAAGAGGGTCGCACATTTTGTTCATAATTTCATGGTGTGTGCGCCTAAGATAAAACTCTTGAAGCAAGGGATTATGTTGTTGCTCAAATTTTTTGGCGACGTTAAGGGCGGTTTCTATGTAATCGGCAACGAGCATGGGTGCATGCAGGCCAGGTCTTAAGCAATGACAAGAGAGTTCTTGATGGTAACGATGCTGGGCATAATTTGAAGACATAAAAAAACCGACTCAAGTTAACGATAATAGTTATCATTACATTCAATCGGTTTCAGTGTAAACAGTTATTATAAAAATTATTTGCGATACTAATTTGAGTATTAATTGTAGCCAAGAATAAATATCTGATCTGTTTCATGTTTGGTCATCGCCTGTTGATTATGTTTAGGGTGCGAAAGTAAATCGATTACTGTAGCTCTCATATCAACGGCGTAACTATGATCGTCGGTGGTTTTTTCGGTTATAGCAATGGCCGCGTCTACAGCGGTATAAGGGGGTATATGCATAATTTTATCCTTTGAAATTTAATATAAGTTAAACCCTTTAGTGGGTTAACAATATAAAAGCATATTACGTACCAACCATAATGAACCAGCTCAACCATATGATAGTTATAGTATTTAAAAATTAGCTTTTTTTCATCACGACAAAATAAGCTAAATTTGCTTTACTGTTGTGCATTAATCTACAATTTTGGTGCACAGTAATGACAAAGCCATTTTCACAAGCCTGTGAAAACAATAAAACCTCTATTTTAGAGCAATTAAAGGACGTATTAAAAAATACTAAAACAGTACTCGAAGTCGGATCAGGAACAGGCCAACATAGTGTGTTTTTTGCAGAGCAATTACCACATTTACAATGGCATACAAGTGATCGCGCTATAAACCACGAAGGGATTAATTTATGGCACCGCGAAGCTAATTTAACTAATTTACATGCACCACTTGAGCTTGATTTAAATAATGAATGGCCTGTAGATAAGGTTGACGCTATTTATACTGCAAACACATTTCATATTGTAAATTGGCAATTAGTTGAACGTTTTTTTGATGGTGTTAAACGTCACTTAAATAGCGACGGTATGTTGTGTATTTACGGACCATTTAAGTACCAAGGTGAATTTACCAGCCCAAGTAATGATGACTTTAGTGCCTTTTTAACAGAGCGCGATCCGTTAAGTGGAATAAGAGATTTTGAAGCAGTTGAACAACTAGCTAAGCAAGCAGGGCTTACGCTTATTAGCGATACTGCCATGCCTGCAAATAATCAGTTACTCGTTTTTAAACGGCAGTAATGAGCTACATTGCTCTTTATATATATCAATATGGCCGCGTTCACGCTTTAAGTAGTCGCTTATTGCATTACTGAAATCGCCATCAACAATATGGTGAGCAGAGTAGGTAAGTACGGGTTCAAATCCGCGTGCTATTTTGTGCTCACCTTGTGCTCCCGAATGAAAGCAGCTGAGTTTATGCTTTATTGCAAACTCAATACCTTGGTAATAGCACAACTCAAAGTGAAGCGAATCTACTTCCTCATTTGCTCCCCAGTAGCGCCCATAAAGTGTATTCTCACCTACTAAACTAAGTGTTGCAGCAATCACGTTGTCGTCTTTTTTGGCCAGCATAATAACGAGGTTATTAGCCATTAATGCATGTAAAAGCGTAAAAAACTCCATATTTAAATAGCCCAAATGACCAGATCGCTTTAAGTAGGTACGCTGATAAAACTCACAAAACAATTGCATTATCTCGGGCGTAATTTGCGTTCCTTGCAGCCATTCAATATCAATATTTTGTTGCGCTATTTTAGCTCGCTCTTTTTTAAGTGATTTACGTTTTCGTGAGCTAAGTATTTGCAAAAAGTCGTCAAAGGTTTCAAAACCTTTATTAAACCACTGAAATTGCACACCCACTCTTAGCATGGCGTGTTGCTCAGTTAATGATGTTGCTTGGGCTTGGTCGCAAAAATTAACATGCCACCCCGACCACCTTTGCTCAGCACTGTGTATGCTAAGTTGCTCTGTAATGTACTGATACACCGCATTTGGATTCGCGTGCTCGATAGCAATACGCTTGCCTTCAATAGGGCTAAAGGGAATGCCAGATAGCCACTTGGGATAATATTCTAAACCGTGTTTTTCGTATGCCTCAGCCCATGCCCAGTCAAATACGTACTCGCCGTATGAATGACTTTTTAAATACCCAGGTGCAAGCGCAATGAGCGTATCATCTTCAAAAATAGCGAGGTGATGGGGCTGCCAACCGCTTTTTTGTGTTACGCATTGGCTTTGTTCAAGGGCATATAAAAAAGCATGTTGAGTAAATGGTTCATCACCAAATAAACGTTGCCACTGCGCCTGATCAATCTCATTAATACTGCTAAACCATTGGTGCGAAAACGTTCCCATGACTACTTACCTTGTAGTTGTTCTAAGCTGTTCTACGTTTTTAATAAACGTACTAATTTGCTTTTTAAGCTCGGTAAAATGAGGATTATAAGTTAAGCGTTGTAAAGCCGGATAGTGTTTTAAGTTGGCGCTTGTACGCTCTCCTAGTTGTGGATTTTTTGTTGTTTTACATGTTTTATACAGGGACTCGTCGTTAATAAAGCTGCCACAATTACGATAGGTTGCGTTAATTCCATAATGTGGATTTTGCGGTGAGTTAACAATAGCAATATGCGACATACCATGAATTTTTTTACACTGAGGCGATGTGCATTGCGGGTTATTTACTGTGTAGTCACTAGCAAAGTCTGGCGGTAAAATATCAGTGCTTCCATAAAGTACTAAAGTATCGAGCGGCTTATATTTTACTGAATTATCTTTATGTAATGCACTTAATAATTTTAGCGTGGCACGCGTATCTATCGTGGTATCAATATCGCTAAGTACACTAAAAATAGGTAATTTAAGTGCAGAGCGTTTGTTTAAGCTACTTACGCTTACAAGTGACATAGCATAGTACGACGTGGCAGCTGCATTTAAAGGAAATGATTCATACTTAGCAAAGTCTACATCGGCGTCTTTATCTATCCAATTAACAAAGGGTATGGCATCAATCCACTTTGCTATCCAGCCGTACTTATTATGTGGCTCGGAGCCTGGCGAATAAAGCATAAGCGCTTTAATTTTGGGTGAAACAGTGTGCTTGGTTGCGTAATCAATAAGTAACGCTGCACCGGTAGAGTAACCTGCGAGTATCACCTCATCAAAGTCTTGCACCGAGCGTTTAATACCGTATTTTATTGCCTGTTGCCATTGGCTAACCTCTACATTGAGTAATGCACTTGCGGCGCTTCCATGTCCTGGTAATAAAATAGTACGCACAGTATAGCCTTGTTGATAATACACTTGTGCTAAATCGTGATACGTAAAGGGTGAGTCAGTTAGCCCGTGAATTAATAGTGCAACTTTATTGCTGTTTGGATGCGTAAGCTCAAAAGGGGCAATAATATCTGCAATAGTAGGGTCAGGTTTTCGAGTACCTTGTGTTACTAATTGCTGGTACGTTTGTGTAATAACAGGGCATGGCATATCTGCACGTGGATTGGTTTTATTTATATGTTTATATGCAAAATCTAAGTAATCGTTAAATGGTAAAAGTGCGTGGTAATTAAAGCGCTGGTGGTTGTGCTCTTTTTCAAAGCGTAATAAGCCTTGTTGCTTACTTTTTGTTATAAATTTAAAGTCGCTCGCCTGCGAGATACAGTTTTGAGCGACAGCTGTATGCGAAAAAACACTTAAAACAATACCAAAAGCGACTCTTAAAACTACTCTTAAAATTAAACCACTATTGTTCATTAACTTCTGCATATTGGACAAGACACTCGGTTAGCTTAATGAGTTCAAGCGGTTTTGCAAGATGCTGGTTAAATCCAACTGCTTGTGCATGTGCTTTATCCTCTGGCATAACGTCGGCAGTTAAAGCAATAATCGGGAGCTCTTGTTCAGTTTTAAACTGGCGGATCAGTGCCGTTGCTCTATAGCCATCCATTACAGGCATTTGGCAATCCATAAGCACTAAGTCAAAATGCTGCTTTTTAACTATATCAACGGCCAGTTCGCCATTTTCTACTATATACGGCACAATTCCTAATGAGCCAAGCATCGCTTTAATAACCATTTGATTTACCGGGTTGTCTTCTGCGACCAAAATATCTAGCGAAGCAATATTAGTATTATCAAATGCAATAACATGTTCTTTTTTAGGTTCTGTTGTTTCTAATCGCATTGAAAATGTAAAAGTAGAGCCTTTATTTACTTCACTTTTAAGTGTTATATCAGCCCCCATTAATTGGCTTAACTCTTTCGCTATGGTTAAGCCAAGGCCTGTACCACCAAACTGCCTTGAGGTAGAACTATCCGCTTGGGTAAATGCGTTAAATAATTTTTTATGTTGGCTTGGTTTTATACCTATGCCGGTATCACTAACGGTTATAACTAGCTGTACTTTATTGGCGGCGGTAAACTCTGTTTCTATGTTTAAAGTAACGCTGCCTTGGCTTGTAAATTTAATCGCGTTGCTACATAAATTAAGTAATATTTGCTCAATTCGCATAGGATCACCAATAAACCAGGTATCAACAGGTAGCTTTGAATTAACTTGCCATTTAATACCTTTGTTAACTGCGCTTTGCTCAAACATGTTGTTTATACGTGTTATTAAAGCACCTAAGTCGAATGCAATAGATTCAATAACTAACTTTTGGGATTCTATTTTTGATATATCAAGAATGTCATTAATTAAGTTTAATAAGCTTTTAGATGCTGAGTTTATTTTATCTAAATAGCCAATGAGTGTATTTGCATTGTCTGTTTCTCTAGCAAGTGAAGAAAAACCAATAACGGCGTTTAATGGTGTTCGTATTTCGTGGCTCATATTCGCTAAAAATTGGCTTTTAGCCTGATTAGCTAAATCGGACTGCTTCTTTGCTTGTGCGAGTGAGTGAGTACGCTCTGCAACTTGACGTGTAAGTGCGATTTGTTGCTGATTAAACAGCAGTAAAACCATTAAAATTAAAGAACATACGGCAACTTGAAGTATGAGTAATAATAAAGTTAGTTGACTATTATGTTGTGTTAAAAAGCTTTCTTTAAGGGCTAGTTTTACAATCCATTTTTGCCCTGCAAAGTCCACATCAAACGACATTAAGCGGCTGCCTTTAGCTTGCTGAACATTTTGAGAGTAATTACTATAAAACGGCGGAGTGTTTGTATCTTCGTATATACCAATCGAAAACATATCAGACTGTTCTTTAGAAATTGCCTGCTCAATAATACTACGCACTAAAAATACACCAGTGGCATAGCCTTTAATTGTTTTTTCATCACTATGCTGGGAGTACACAGGGGCAAATAATAAATAGGCTGGTTTAGGTTGTTTGGTTTGCACTAACTGAATTATTTTAGTTCCTACTGGCATGTACTTTATAGCGGGGTTAAGCAGAGAGCTTTTTCGATCAGGGTTTGAAAATACATTAAAGCCAATAGCTTTTTGATTACCATTAAAAGGAGCTATGTATTTTACTATCACAAGGGGATCGCTACTTTCAAGAGGCTCACCTACTACATCAATATCTAAATGATAAATGTTTGATATTTCTTGGGCAAAGACGTCGCGTTGATCTTGAGGTATTTTTGCGTTCCACGATAAGGCGTTAATAAATGCGTGCTGAGTTAGTAACTGGCTAGCATAAGAATAAAAATCTTGCTGGCTTAGCATGGGAGATGACTGTACCTGACTTGCTAGGCTCTGCACTGCAATAATACTACGATTTGTATATCTATAAAGGCTGTTTTCTATAACATGGACTTCACGTTCAGCAATTTTAATAGTGTTTATACGATTTTCTTGATCGTATAACTGCGTTGTTACCGCGACTGATAAAAATAAAATAGAGCATACTGCAATTGTCGGAAACGCCGATATATTATGTTGATTAGACTTTTGTGGTAATAAAGAAAGTAAAAGCGGAGTCGCAATTAATACTCCTAATGTATCACCAAGCCACCAGTAAGTAACATTCTTCCAATGATTATCAACACTGTAAACCGAGTTGAATTGGCTTAAGGCAAATACGCCAAAGTTAGCCGAAATTAAGCTGACCAATATTGCTATGACAAGGATAAAGTAAATTATATTCTTGCGCTTTTTAAAGCGCAGCGGGTGCCCAAGCCAATACTTTAAAAGAGCTGCGCCGACCATTGCCTGTATAACAACACCAAAGGCGATATACATAGCCTCGTTAAATGAGTTACCGACCAGGACTAGCTCATGAGCAGAACTGTCAAAAATATTTAGATTAAATGCAATTGCAGCTACAAATAAAGGCGGGATAAAGCGCCACCACCAAATATAACAACCGACTAGTGCTATGCCGGCAGGTAACCAAATTGGAATTATTTGCGAGTTAAAAGCAAGTTTAGTGAGTGCTATGCCGACTAAAAAATATGCTAAAGCAAACATGATGTAAAAAATAATGGAATGATTTTTAGAGTTAAAATTTTTCACATAAGGTCCAAGCAATTATTATTGTCGTTTTGAAATATCAGTATAGCTAACAGTAAGTTATTTTGGTTATTTTTATAAAGGTAACTGTTTTTTGCTAAATGATTGTTTAAGCACAACTGTTGATTCTATATTTGCGATACAGCTTAAGCCACCTAGTTGATGTTTCACAAACGTTTCGTAGCTCTCAAGATCATGTGCAATGATTTTTAATAAATAATCATAGCTTCCTGATATTACACAACACTCTAATACATGTGGTAATTTTTCTACATGTTGCTCAAATTGCTCTGCAGCACTGACCGAGTTTTGGCTTAATCGTACAAACGCATATACCAATACATTAAGATTAAGTGCTTTAGGGTTTATGGCAGCGTGGTAGCCGGTAATAATGTTTTCTTGCTCTAACTTTTTTATACGCCTTAAACAAGGTGTATCCGATAGGTTAATACTGCCAGCTAAATCTGAAACCGACATACGAGCTTGGCTTTGCAGTGCAATGAGTAATTGCTGGTCTTTTTTATCTAACATAGTTGTCGGCTTTTATTAATTATTTTTATATTTGTAGTGATTATTGCTAAGTATTGCAGTTTTTACTAATTTTTTTGGCGTTTTACCCTCATTGAACTCTGTTAGCATTTAACTATAAAAATAATAGAGCACAACAATGAACACACATACCGCTATTTTCGATCACTGGATACGAACTGAGTTTGTCACTTTAAATAGTGAATTAGAGCAGCTTTATTGGCAGCAAACCGATAAAGCAAATGTAGAAGGGGTAGGCGAGGCCTTAAAGCAACAATTAGAAAAGGAAGGCAACGTATTAATTAGCAATTTATTAGCCGAGGGAAACACAGATCAAGGCTTTGATAGCGCTTTTGACTTACTCGGTAACGTAGGATTATTTATGGCAGCGTGTAGGCGCCATGAAATTACTGAGCCAAGCAGAGAAACTACTTCACCGCTAATAGAAGCCTCAGCGCTTGCTATGCATATAGGCGCATCCATTGGCATAACCCCTCGTTTTGCTACCGCCCACTTAACTACTCATAACAAAGCACTTAACGGTATTTATAAACGATTTACTAATTTACCTGATGAAAAGCTATTTATTGATTACAACACCCAAGGCATTTTGGCCTACAAACGGGCAAGTGATGCATTATTAAAAATATTGCCGTTAGGTATTTCACATCCCTTGTGTGGTGAGTTATTAAAAGTAGCTAAACAAGCGCTTATAGATGTAATTGAGTCAAACAATGCACTTTATTCTGAGCTCGATACAGATCGCTTTTTTAACTGCGTTCGCCCTTATTATAAACCGTACCGTGTAGGTAAAGAGGTTTACAGAGGGGCAAATGCTGGTGACTTTGCAGGTATTAACGTGATTGATATGCTGTTAGGGCTGTGTAGTGCAAACGAGCCTAGTTACTCGCAAATGCTGGTGGATAAGTTTTTATATATGATGCCAGAGGATCAACAAATCCTGCGAGAAGCCATGCGTATGCAAAGCTTTATGGATGACTTTTTACAAGCAGAGCAATATAAAAATACAGATTGGTTTAAAAGCCACGCAACGTTATTTATCCAAGTGTGTAAATTACATGGCGACACCGCAGTCGGTCATCATAATCAACTGGTTGAAAAGTTTATTGCTCAGCCTTCAAAAAATATGCAACAGCAGCATATGAGCAAGGTAACAGCAAGTGGTCCGCCGCTTAATGTGTTACTTGATTCGCTCGAAAAATTAAGAGATAGGCGAGCCAGTGCCAAACGCGACGATATAAAAACACGTTTTGACGATCTAAATACACTTAAAGAATGGGTTAAATAGCATGCTTAAAAATGATTTTTGTATGGCTGATGGCTGTTATTTACTAAACCACTCGGTAGGGCGTCCTCTTAAAAATACGCAGCAATATTTAGCACAGCACTACTTTTTACCGTGGGAGAGCTCAAATAAAGAACCTTGGCAACAATGGCTGCCCGCAGTTGAGCAATTTACTACCGCGCTTGGTAAGTTATTTAATGCGCCTAGTTCGCAGTTTTGTCCTCAGGTTAATTTATCAAGTGGCTTAACAAAATTGCTTATGTCGCATCCACGGCTACAGCAAAAAAATTGTAAAGTGCTTATGGCGCAAAGTGATTTTCCGAGTATGGGTTTTGCAATGCAAAAAGCGTTGCCAAAGTGCGCGCAAATCATATTTATACCTGAGCACGAAAACCTAACTGATATTAGTGTTTGGCAGCGTTATATAACCGCCGACATCGATTTAGTTTTTATAAGTCATGTATATTCAAATACAGGTGTACAGGCGCCTGTGTACGATATTGTAGCTATAAGTAAATTTACCAATAGTTTATCAATAGTTGATGTTGCTCAGTCAGCGGGTGTTATACCGCTTGATTTAAGCGTGCTCGATGCGGACTTTATGATTGGCTCGAGCGTTAAATGGTTATGTGGTGGCCCAGGTGCAGCTTATTTATGGGTTAACAAAAATCAAATAGAGTATTGTGAGCCTAAAGATGTGGGTTGGTTTTCGCATCAAAATCCATTTGAGTTCGATATTAACCACTTTGAATATAACGCCAGTGCGCTCAAGTTTTGGGGTGGCACCCCTTCTGTAGCGCCTTATATTATTGCCGCAAATAGTATTACCTACTTTGCAGAGCTAACAGCTCACAAGGTAAGGGTGCATAACTTAGCGATGCTTACGCTTATTCATGAGCAACTAAGCGAATATGTTGTATCACCTATGAGTGGTGATAAATGCAGCGGGACTGTTATTTTGTTTTTTAACAAGCAGCAAGACCATGTACTTACAGAGCTTAATAAAGCGAAAGTCAGTGTAGATGCTCGCAAATTTGGAATACGAGTATCGCCACATATTTATAATACTCAAGAAGACGTTGCGCAATTTATTTCTATAGTAAAACGAGCGCTTAAGGGTTTTGGCTAAGCTGCTGCTTTCTTTGCTTTAATGACTCTATTTTTTGCTGCGTTTGACTAATTGATGCGTCGTAGGCTTGTTTTAATGAATTTGTTTTAGTTGCGATAGCATCAGCAATAGACGAAGCGCCTAAACGATTGGCCTTATCTTGGGTCATATAATCTATTTGTTGTTTTTTAGCTGCGTATTCTTTTTGGCTTTGTTCAATAGATAGCTCAAGGCGCTTTATTTCACGCTCTATTTGCTGAACCTCTAAGTAGTCATCAACAGAGGTATCGGTAATACCTTTACCGGGCGTAGAGCTTTTATATGCTTCAATTACATTTATATCTTTTAGAGTAATAACTTGTGCATCTTTAGCGCAAGGCGTTTGGCTAAAAGTAGGAACGCCCTTAATTACACACTTATACACTGTTGTACTTTGTGCCAAGGTAAAAAATGGTGCTGCCGCGCAAAATGATAGCAATATGAACCGGATCATAGCTAAACCTAAAAGTGGCTAAAGTTGTGTTAATAATGCCCTAAGTTATTACTAGGCACAATTTGTTTAGTTTTTATAAATTTTAGGCACAAAAAACCACAATCAAGTGGTTTAAATTACGTATGGTCCAGAGGGAGGGATAGACTTGCTTACATCCATGTAATCAATCGCTACGCGACGCTTGCAGCGGCCTAAAATATTCCAGACATTTTGTCGAACCATGTCGAGGGTTCTCACCCTCCCAATTTAGTATCGGTGTTAAATTTTAGGCACAAAAAAACCACAATTAAGTGGTTTAAATTAAGTATGGTGGAGAGGGAGGGATAGACTTGCTTACATCCATGTAATCAATCGCTGCGCGACGCTTGCAGCGGCCCAAAATGTTCCAGACATTTTGTCGAACCCTGTCGAGGGTTCTCACCCTCCCAATTTAGTATCGGTGTTAAATTTTAGGCACAAAAAAACCACAATCAAGTGGTTTAAATTAAGTATGGTGGAGAGGGAGGGATTCGAACCCTCGATAGAGCTACAAACTCTATACTCCCTTAGCAGGGGAGCTCCTTCGGCCACTCGGACACCTCTCCAACGCATAACCGTTTGTATTGATGGAAGTAAAGAAAGCCACCAATTAAAATATGGTGGAGAGATAGGGATTTGAACCCTAGATGGGCTATAAACCCATGCCGGTTTTCAAGACCGGTGCATTCGACCACTCTGCCATCTCTCCGTGACGCAGAATAATACTTAGGTGATACCGCTGTGTAAATAGCAAAATGACTGTTTGCCTAAAAAATATACGTAAATGAGGTTTTTTTTGTAAATAAGGGGAAATTAAGGCAATTTTTAATAAAATAAATAGGTTGCAGCAAACAATGGGAGCTAAATAAGTGACTTCATTTAGTGGTTGAGTGTTCGCTGCACCGAAAAATAATCATGGTTGGGTGATTATTTATATTGAGCTGCACCGCTAAGTGCTAGTCTTTTACCAATCGTGTTAAGTTTAGCTAACATTCTTGCTTTACGGTTAGTTGGTTTAACGGCTACTTGCGCTACTGCTGTTTGATTTAATGTATTAATTGGTTTCATTATTTTGCTCCGGTCGTATCTGTTGAAATCGCGTGCATTTTGCACGTTGTTTGATTAAAAATACAACGATAAAAATTGAGCCTGAGGGATTAGTTAAACTAATCTGAATTGATTTTATTAATATGCGATTCAGTAAGTTGCATTACTGTTTTTGCATAGCTATTTATATGACGGTTGGTTTTAACCCCTTTGATGTTGGGGTTTTTGGTTTTTTAATTTATTTTTATGCATTTTATACAATGTTTTTTGATTATTTATTCAGATTAAAAAAATTTAATTAAACGTTTGTTATCTCACTCTAAAATACATTGCTGGAAACAAAAGCTTGTCACTACTTATAATTATTAAACCAAGTATCAAAAAACAGAGCCAAAAATCATTGGCATGGCTTAAAAATATCTGTAAAAAACGCAGCTTTTCTTATTGTATATTTACTACAACGGGAAGCTTTGACGATGACTGCGCTCAAATAAGGTTGTTACTGAGTAAATTTCCCAAAGTAGTTGCACTAGGTGGCGATGGTACATTGAACTTGGCGGTCAATGCGCTAATAGGGAGCAGTTGTTCGTTAGCATTATTACCTTGCGGTACAGGTAACGATTTCTCCAGAGGGTTTAATTGCAAAGAAGATGATTGGCGAAAGGCATTATTTAATACACCGACAGCAATTGATATAGGAAAAATTAATAGCCGCTATTTTATTAATATTGCAGGGGTAGGATTTGATGCTCATGTGATTAAAACTATTAACGATAAAGCTAATTTTTCATCTTTTGATTACAGTTGGACGAGCATTAAAGAGCTATTTTATTATCAAGCTCAGCAGTTACAAGGTACGTTTAATAACGATGCTCGGCAGTATCAAAATTTAATTACTGTATTTGCTAATCATAAGTACTTTGGTGGCGGGCTAAAAATAGCGCCAAAAGCAGATTTAACTGATGGCCAGCTTGAGTGTTATCAAATGCGATCGGGTGGGCTTTTTTATAATCTAATAAGCTTTATGAAGTTGTTTTTTAAGCGCCATCAGCATATAAAAAACCTTAACTACAATCGCTTAAATACAGCTTCTATAAAAACTGAAGGGTTATTGATTGAAGCAGATGGTGAACTGGTAGGTAAAACTCCAGCCGTTATTAGTGTGCATGGGCAGGCTTTACTTTTTCATATGCCAATAAAAAAGCGCCTACAGTAGGGTAGGCGCTTTTGTGTTAGTTGCGTTAATAACGCGTCTAACTGGGGACGGAGCCACTTTTAGCTACTGCTCTATTAGCTAAAAAGGCGTTAATTCGTTTTGTTGGGGTAAGCACAATGGCGTTACCTAATAGCACTAGGCTAAATCCTGCAAAGGTATTTGCGTGCCATTCAAAGCCTTCAAAAAAGCTACTCAGTGTTACTGCCACTAATGGGAATAAAACAATAACGTAGCTGGCTTTTTCAGGGCCTATATTTCTTAGTAGAGCAAAGTAGCAACCAAAAGCGATTACAGTGCCAAATATTGATAGATAAAGTAGTGATAACCAGTAACTTGGTGGAGCATTCAAACTAAATTGCACATCGTTCATTAATACATATAAAGCCAAGCCTATAGCGCTGTATAGCATGCCCCATGCATTGCCTTGCAATACACCAATTTGTTTACGAGAATTACGAACGCTTACCATGTTTCCTAATGAAGCCACAAAGGTGCCACCAAGGGCAAGTAGTAACCCGACCAACGCACCATTACTCAAGTCGAACTGCTGTAACTGTGGCCAAAACAGACACGTAATACCTAATACAGCGAGAACAGCACCTGTATAAATTCGTTTTGAGATAGGTTTACCAAAAAATAGTCGAGTGTTAACTATGTTCATAACCAGCAATAGTGAAAAGGCGATAGAGGTCATAGCGGAGGTTAAGTAATTTTGTGCCCAGTAAAGCATTAAGTAATTTAAGGCAAAATTACAAATAGCCAACAAAGCAAAAAAGCCATGATCGATTAATGAAAAGCGCATATCCGGTTTTTTGTACGCTACATATAACCACATTAAAAGTGCTGCAATAGCAAAGCGATAAAATAACGATAGCTCTACCGCAATATCACCTAGCTGAAATTCGATGGCTAACCAAGTAGAACCCCAAATTAAAACGGTTGTAATGTATAGCGCTGCACTTTTCATGGTTACTCTCCAAAGCCCGATTGAATGGCTATTTTAAGACCTGTCTGTATACTTACCATATACAGAAAAGTAAAAATGTAACCTATACAGATTTGGATGCGTGATGATAAGACAAAAAAATAGCCAGGGGCATGAGTTTCTATATCAGCAAGTTATTCAGTTGATCAGAGATATGAGCGCCCAGCAGGTTTTACTTCCTGGCGAAAAACTTCCATCACTGCGTAAAATGGCAGATAACTTAAACATTAGTATTCCGACAGTGAAGCAAGCTTATCAAACACTTGAAGATCAGGGGTTAGTAGAGGCACGTGAAAAATCAGGGTATTTTTTAAAAGTCGTTAGCATGGCGCATAATTTACCTAAGCGAGTTAAATTAAGTCGCGAACCTGTTGTGGTAAATAAACAAGCCTTAATAGAGCAGGTATACAGTGCGATTCATCAAGCTAATGTAGTTCCTTTTGGTATCGCTAATCCAATTGCTGCTGCACCCACCGATAAAGCACTCGCCAGAAACATGCGCCGTGTAATGACAATTGCGGGCAGTAAAGCTATTAACTATGGACCAACAGATGGGTTTGTACCGCTGAAAAAGCAATTGGTGCATCGCTATTTAGATTTTGGTATTGGCATAAATATGGACGAGCTTGTGATCACCAATGGTGCGCAAGAAGCCATGGCTATTGCACTTAAGTGTGTGACAAAGCCAGGCGATGTAGTTGCCATTGAGACGCCTTGCTATCACGGGATTATCGAGTTAATAGAAAGCCTAGGGCTTAAAGCGCTCGAAATACCACTGTGCCCAGATAATGGTATTTGGTTAAGTGATTTGGAACGCGCTTTAAATGAGCATGATATAAAAGCGTGTTTATTCTCGACTGCAATTAGTAACCCTGTGGGCAGCTTTATGCCTGATACAAACAGACAGCAGCTGGTGGAGCTACTTGAAAGTCATGACGTAGTGCTTATTGAAGATGACGTATATGGCGATTTATATTTTACGGCAAAACGAGGCACACCTGCTTTAGCGTACTCTAAAAAAGGATTAGTGATTAGTTGCTCATCTTTTTCTAAAACGGCAGCGCCGAGCTATCGTGTAGGTTGGTTAGTTGCGGGTAAATTTGCAACGCAAGCAAGGCGATATAAAAGAGCACTAAGTTGCTCTGCTTCGTTAATAAACCAATGGACGTTATCTGAGTTTATTGCCAGTGGTGAGTACGACCGAAATTTAAAAGTACTTAGGCAACGCTTGCGCGATAATAAAGAGCGTATGCGATGGTGCTTACAACAAGCTATGCCAAAAAACACACGTATAAGCGATCCAAAAGGAGGCTGCGTTATGTGGCTAGATTTAGGAGGCGAGTACGATAGCCAAACATTGTTTTTACTTGCGCTTGAGGTTGGTATTAGTATTACCCCTGGGCTTGTTTTTTCGGCCTCTAATAAATATAAAAGCTGCGTAAGATTAAGTTATGGTGTGCAATGGAACGCGCAAATTGAGCAAGCAATAGTTACATTGGGTAAGCTTACTTTATTAGCTAAAAAATAAGTCAACGAAATACAAAAAAGCAGCATTTAAGTAAACTTAAGTGCTGCCAAAGGGATGTTAAATAACATTTGCTGTACTAATTTTGTTTAAAGCTAAATAACTGGTAACCTTCAAGCTCAGGCACTTGCATTACTAATTGCTCTTCTTGTTTTGCAATATCAGCAAAGTTTCCACATAAAGAGTTGGCACGTTCTTCTAGTGCGCTTGCATGTAGCTCTACTTTTTCTTCTATTTGTGCACCCATATTTTCCATACGTTGTTCAAAGGCATCCATATCACCGCCTGAACCAAGTAACTCAGAACCTAAAGCTACTAAAATACTGCCCATTGATTGCATTACTGCTGATTCAACCGCTGTTTCTATCTGCTGCTCAAATTGTTGTTCAAAGTTTTCGCCAAATTGATTAAAACTTTGTTGGCCCATCACAAATGTACCTTGCTGGTAAAATGTGTTTTCTACTTCGATTTTAATGTCATCCATAAGCTCAGACATATTATCAAGACCGTCAATATTAAATGCATTGCCTACTTCTTCTAATGCTACTCCGGCAATTTTAACCCCCTCAAGCGCTATATTAGCTACTTCAGGTAATTGAGTGCGTAAGCTATCAGAGTACTTGGTTAGCGCGTCGCGCTGCGAACTATTCAGCGCTACAAGTTCGCCATTTACGGTTAAGCCACCATGGCTATTAAACTGCATGGTTTTATTGTTGGCGGTAAAAATTTCCAATTCGTTTGGCTTAATGCGCACATCATTTTTAAATTCGACGTTACATTCATCATTACTAAATGAAATTGCAGAATCGTTATCGTTATGAGCCATAGCGGCTGGTGAGCAAATTAATGCGCTAACTAATAGTAATTTTTTCATGTTTGTTCTCTACTTTTGTTGATGACGATTAATTAATAACAAGTTTGATGCCAGTTTTATTTTTTAATATAAAACATATGCTTAACTGTTTTTGTTTGTTTTTTAGTAAATGAAATTAATTAATAAATAACTATTTTTTAGTCAAATTGGCTAACTAATAAAAATTAATAAATTTTATTTATCGATACGATAAAAAACTCTCACTTTCCTCAATTCAAATTTAGCGCTATTTATTCACATTACTGACATGAAGACTATTTACAGTAGTCACGTGGCTTTATTTTGATGTTAATTTGCACAGCATTTTGACGTTAAACATTTTAATTTTACCGACTATTGCGATAATAAAATCCTTGGTTGGTCTCAAACACTTTATGGAGTGGGTTGTGGGTAAGACATTTAGTTACGATGCGCTAGATGACGATTTTGTTGAAGACGAGTACGAAATGCTCGGCCGTAATCAACACGATAAGAACAAGCAAAAGGTTAAAAAGAAGTTGGAAGACTACCTTGAGCAAAAACGCTTGCGTAAAAATCTAGGCGAAGACGATTTAAGCGATTACACCGATTAAATTTCACTAGTATAAATAAAATACCAATTAATATTGAGAGTTTAAATGTGCAGTTATGCGTATGTTTAAGTTTCAATAGTATTGGCAATAAAGAGGCCTTGCGCCTCTTTATTACTTTTTAAAGCGTGCTTTTAGCCTGTGCCAAAGCTTTTTGAATTGTAAGTTCTAGCTTTTCGGGTTTAGTAAAAGGTGCATAACGTTTAATTGGCGTGCCATCTGCGGCAATTAAAAATTTAGTAAAATTCCACTTTATTTTACGTGTTAAAAAACCAGGTAAAGCCGATTTTAAAAAACGAAAGACTGGGTGAGCATGCTTACCGTTTACATCTACTTTGGCCGCCATTAAAAAACTCACACCAAAATTAATTAAACACCCTTGCTCTATTTGTGTAGCGTCGCCGGGTTCTTGCTGACCAAATTGATTACACGGAAACCCTAAAATAACTAAACCTTGGCTGTCATATTTATTATGCAAAGCTTGCAGCGACTCGTATTGGTAGGTAAATCCACATTTACTTGCGGTATTAACAATAAGCACAACCTTACCTTCAAAATCACTAAAGTTAATAGGTTGACCCTGCAAGCTTGTTGCGCTTAATTGATGGAATTTGTGCATATTGGCGTCTTTTTTATTATTGTTATAGGTATTTTAACCTGAGTACAGTATTTCATAAAGTATAAAGAGCGCTCTAATTTAAAATCAGAAATAGCCCCATACCGGCAAGCGTTGTGTAATAAATATTATGTGTTTTATAGGCAACAATGATGGCGACTATCGCTGCGCTTAAATAAGGGTTTTGCCAGTTTAAGTTAATGCCATCTTCATTCAAAAACACGATAGGCACCCAAATTGCTGTAAGCACCGCAGGTGCGCTAAAGCTTAAAAATTGCTGCATTTTAGGACCTACTTTAAACGGTAAAGCGCGGTGTAAAAATAAATAACGCGTAAAAAATGTAATGCACGCCATGAGTAAAATAGTTGTCATCATAGCGTTGCTTCCTTTTTAGCGGTTAGCCTTGCTGTGCTATAACCTGCGGCCATTGCCAGCAGCGCTGAGCAAACAAGCCATAACTCAAATCCGGTACTTTTTAAAAGCGTTGCGCTAACGCCTGCTACAATTACCGTAACGAGTGAGGCCAAATTTTTGATTCCCGGAATAACTAACGCGATAAACGTGGCAGCAATCGCAAAGTCGAGCCCTAAATTAGTTAAGTCGGGCAGCATTGTGCCCGCTACAATGCCAATTAACGTCCAAATATTCCATGCAATATAAAAGCTAAAACCAGCGCTCAATGCGTATATTAAGCGTGTTTTTGTTCTATATGCTTTTCGATGATGAGAAAACGCAAACAGCTCGTCGGTTAAAACAAAGCTCACCGGTAAGCGCCAACGCATAGGTTGATCAATGACCTTATGACGCACAGCTAAACCGTATAAAAAGTGTCGAGAGCTAATAATAAATGTTGTGAATAAAATTGTGAGCAATGGTGTGTTGCCCGCCATAAGTTCAATCGCAACAAGCTGTGCAGAGCCTGCAAATACTAATAACGACATTGCTTGGGTTTCAAAGGCGCTAAAACCATTTTGAATCGCTAAAGAGCCGCATAAAATACCCCAAGGAACAACGGCTAAACACAGTGGTAGCATATCTAAAAAGCCTTTTAAAATAGCTTTTTTAACTGGTTGCATGATATTTACTCTCACGGCTTGTAGAATGGATCATAAGGATACCTTAATATTATGATGTTAAAGTAGTTAACAAATTAAATAATACTGTTTTTTTAAGGATAGGCACAATGACGACGTTAAAAGTGTGGGATGGGTTTATTAGATGCTTTCATTGGTTTTTGGTTGTAAGTATTGCAGTGCTTTATTTTAGTATTGAAGAGGGCATGATTGAGCTTCACTTTGTCGCTGGTTTTTTTACTTTAGCACTTATAGTAACACGTTTAATATGGGGTGTTATTGGTAGTAAAACCGCGAGATTAAGTGGGTTACTGCACTCTTCTCGTGCTATTTTAAAGGCGCTAAAAACACCAAGCGAATCGTTAGGCCATTCAGCACCCGGCAGCTGTATGGTGATAGTTTTTTTTATATTGATCATAACGCAACTTGTAAGTGGCTTAATGAGCAGTGATGGTATTTTAACTGACGGGCCGCTTGCTCAATATGTGTCTAGCGATACGATTGATTTTGCCAATTGGCTACATGAGCTGAATTTTGACATTTTACTTTATGCTATTGGCTTGCACGTATTGGCTATTATCATTTATAGAATAAAAGGCAAACCGCTAGTTAAGGCTATGATCACAGGCTCAAAAGAGTTAAAAGCGGATGACTCTGAGGCTAAAGTAACTAAAGCGTCTTGGCCTGCGTGGTTAATATTTATATCTTTATTGGTGTTGCTGGTATTTACGTGGGCGAAAGAGCCTTTAACTTATTTGTTTAGTTAAAAACACATTAAACCAACCTTAAAGGGTTGGTTTTTGTTTTTGGTTACATTCTTTTGTTTGATTGTTATGCGGGGTCGAATTATAATCGCCGCATTGCTGGCAAACTAGCCGAAAGGTTAGGACGCAAAGTTTCCGGTCTAAGGCTTTTTAAAAGCTATGGTAGCGGGACTACTGCATAACGTGTTGTTATGTATCACTTGCCCTCAGTGTATTTTTTGTGTATCCATAGTGTATGGATAAGATTTTGTAACTCTTAAGGTGTTGCCGTGTTTATGCATACGTCGTTGGCCTGTGGAAAGTGGTCAACAATAGGTTGCTTAAATCATCATACCCAATTATTTATTGGTGATGTGGTGAGTGTAACCTTTTACGACATGCAAGGAGAGCTGGTTAGTTTATCATTTGATTACAAGATCACCTCGCTTGAGCAAGGTGAGCCTCACGCATGGCCACGTTTAGTTGCCGAGCATATTAATGTGCATGTTCCTCTGGTTAGCGCAGGTAAAATGACCGAACAGGGTTTAATTGTAGCCTATAGAAATAATGAAATTTTTGCTTTGCAAAGCAGTGGTATATGTAAAGCACACGTCGACTTTCATTGTATTGCAAAATGCGATGAGCGTGTTGTTAAGAACCTTGATACTTATGATTACGTGTACCCTGAAAATTGTGAAAACTATAATGCGGGTACAAAGGTATTGCAGCCAAAAACTGGGCATGTATATCAATGCAGGCCTTGGCCATTTAATGAGTTTTGCCGCACGAATGACGATAATAAGTCTATGTTCGAACCTGGTGTGGGGCAAAGCTGGGCTATGGCTTGGCAGCAAATATAAAGCTTAAATTATCTTCCCAAAGGTATAGCGGTTTTAGTAATGAAGCGTTTACCGTTTTAGCCCATCCAACTATTGGATGGGCTTTTTTATTTTTATGATAAACTGCAAATCACATTATTTTTTTAATTGGTTTTGTTGTGTCTCGTCCTGACTACTCTTTAAGTTTATTACCTAATTTCCCGATTGCTAAACAGCAAGCCCATACATTAAGTACTCATAATAAGATACGTACCGATAATTACTATTGGATGCGCGATGACGATCGCCAGGATGAGCAAGTACTTGCGCATTTACATGCTGAAAATGCGTACTGCGATGAACAGTTAGCTGCTATGAAGCCACTACAAAATACACTTTTTGAAGAGTTAAAAGCACGCATTGTAAAAGATGATAATTCGGTACCCGTTAAAGACGGGAAATACTGGTATCACTCAGAAGTTCGTGGTGATGATGAATACTCGCGTCATTATAGAAGTACGAGCATAAAGGCCGATAATAAAGAGCTTTTACTCGATGTGAATGTATTAGCTGAAGGATTTGAGTTTTTTGAGCTGGGCGAAGTCGCACTAAGCCCATCCGAGCAGCTTATGGCTTACTCTGAAGATACTGAAGGTCGTCGTATTTATAATGTTCGCTTTAAAAGCTTAGCGACCGGTGAAATGCTTCCTGATGTGCTTGAAAATACAGAAGGACAAGTTGTTTGGGCTAACGACAATAAAACTGTTTTTTATGTAAAAAAAGATTTAAAAACGCTATTAGGATACCAAGTATTTAGGCATGAGCTTGGCAGCGAGCAAAGCCAAGACGTAATGGTCTACGAAGAGCAAGACAGCAGCTTTTTTATGGGACTTGGTAAAAGCCGCGATGAAAGCTTAATTATTATTGATTTAGCATCGACAGAGACCAACGATACATGGGTGCTTGATGCTAATAAGCCCACTGGCGAATTTAAAGCATTAATGCCGCGTGAAGATGGCCACGAGTTTGACGTAGATAAGCTAGGTGACACATTTTATATTGTGACTAACTGGCAAGCTAAAAACTTTAGGTTAATGACGGCAACAAACGAAACAATTGCTGATAAAACACAATGGGTTGAGCATACAGCTCACAGAGAGAATGTACTGCTTGAAGGTGTAGAGTTATTTAATGACTTTTTAGTATTGAGTGAACGCGAGCAAGGGCAAGCTCGATTTGTAGTTGTTAATAGGCAAGGGGATCGTATGGCACTTGAGTTTGCCGATCCTTGTTATTATGCTGCAATAGCAATGAACCCAGAGCCAGACACAGGCACTGCGCGTATTTATTACTCAAGTTTAACAACACCAGGTTCTTTATATGATGTTGATTTAGCAACTGGCGAAAAAACACTACTTAAACAGCAAAAAGTACTCGGTAGTTTTAATGCCGATGACTATCAGTCTGAGCGATTAATGGTAACTGCTCGCGACGGAGTTAAAGTACCCGTATCAGTTGTTTATCGAAAAGACAGCTTTAAAAAAGATGGCACAAATCCGTTATTTCAATACGGCTATGGTGCGTATGGCTATACGATTGATCCAAGTTTTTCAAGTTCATCGCTGAGCTTGCTCGATCGTGGTTTTGTTTATGTAATAGCACATGTTCGAGGCTCTGAAATGCTAGGTCGTCAGTGGTACGAGCAAGGTAAAAAAGAGCATAAACAAAATAGCTTTAGTGACTTTATTGATGTGACAAAAGCGCTTGTTGCACAAGGCTATTGTGATAGCAGCAAGGTGTTTGCCTCAGGCGGCAGTGCAGGTGGTTTATTAATGGGGGCGGTTGTAAACCAAGCACCAGAGTTATATTGCGGTGTTGGCTGTCATGTACCATTTTTAGACGTATTAACCACGATGCTTGATGAAAGTATTCCGCTCACAACAAATGAATATGATGAATGGGGTAATCCAAATGAGCCTCAGTTTTATGATGTAATTGAAGCTTACTCGCCGTATGACAATATTCGCGCCCAAAACTATCCGAACATACTCGTTACTACCGGTCTTCATGACTCACAAGTGCAGTATTGGGAGCCTATGAAGTGGGTTGCAAAAATGCGTGAACTTAAGACTGACAGTAATATTTTAGTATTTAAAACCGATATGGATGCAGGGCACGGCGGTGCATCAGGTCGCTTTAAAAGTTTAGAGGAAAAAGCACTCGAAATGGCCTTTTTTATTGCTTTATTAAATTAACTGCAAAATCGGAAAATTGTATTATCCTATATATAGAAGTTGATATATGTAAGGCGATATATGTTTGGTGCACATGGTGAATTTCAAATTTGTTCACAGCCCCCTCAGATGTATTTAGAATTGAAAGGGAGCTTTAATAATGAAGGCATTACGCTGTTAACTAATGGAGTTGTTCAGGAGTTGAGCACTCACCCTGAAAATACGATTAAGTTTGTGGTTGTTAATTTAAAAGAGTTTGAGCTGTTAACTTTGGATGGCCTCGATTCATTAGAGGCCTATTTTGCCGGTGTAAAAGAACGAGGCTATCAACGAGTTGATTATATAAACATTAATATCATAGCTAAAAATATGTTTGAAAAAGTATGGAAAAATAGCGATGTAGAAGTTAATTTTTATAAAGATACCGACAGCTATTTATTAGTGCACCCAAATGACAGTTATATAAAACAGAACTGGTAACTAACATGAGTATTATAAACCGCTATTGAAGAGGGCTTATAATACTCTCTAAACACCCTTTATAGCGCCGTGAAAGGTTTAAACACATATCGTTTTTCAGCCTTACTCTATAATCGCCACTGTCAGTAGGCATCAGTTCGCAAATAGCTTGTCTTCTTACCAGCGTTGAGCGATGAATGCGAACAAACCCTTCTGGTTCTAGTTGTTGTTCAATATTTTTCATGGTTTCGCGATGTAGTACCGGCGTATTACCTTGGGTAAAATGCAGCTCTACATAGTTGCCCGCGCCATTTATCCAAATAATATCATTGATATCAATTAGCCTTACCTTACCTACATCTTTAACCACAATGTGTGATGATGGCTTTTCAGCTTGTGTGCTCTGTTGATATTGGCGCTCAGCAGCACTTGCAATCGGGCAAAGGTGAATCAGCTTATCAAAGCATTTATCAATACGTGATGCAGTTGAATCTAATATTAAAAAATCTACAGCGCCAACTTCAAAGGCAAAACTCGCAAAATGTCCCGATTGAGCAATAATGACTAACTTCAGCTTTTTAGCAAGCTCTGTTAAATGCACTATTTGCATAGGATCAGCCAGGTTGGTTAGTTCGTAAAACAGTACATTGTATTGATCTGTGTCTATTTGATCTAATCTATTTGTTTGAAGAAAAGATTGAGATTCAAAGTGTCGGTGATCTTGCACACGCTTTGTTAAAAATGTTGCAAACTTAGTGTTACTAACAAAAGTTAATGCATGAAAAGAAGCGATCATTATTTTATATCTCTTGCTGTATATAATAATAAAGACCGTGCTTAGCGGAAAAAATGTTATGAAAAGTACAATATATTTATAAAATAATTGTGACGTACTGATTCATCCCATAAAAGCTGCTATTCGTACCAAAGACTACGCCTCATAAATAATGCCCGTAGAGTGTTTAAATAAATCCCCTTACTGTAATCCGCGAAGTAACCATTTAGTTACAAAAATAACAATTCAGGGGAATTATATGACATTAACTAACAAAGGTAGCGCGCGATTATTTAAAAAATCGTCGTTAACAGTTGCGCTAAGCAGCGCGATACTTGCAAGCTTTTCATTTCAAGGTGTTGCAGCAGAAGATGACGAAATAACTAAAATAGAACGCGTACAAGTTACAGGTTCTCGAATTCGTTCAGCTGAGGCAATGTCATCGGCTCCTATTCAAGTTGTAGATAGTGCTGCTATTGATGCATCAGGGTCGTTAAATATTCAAGACTTATTATTAGAGAACCCTGCATTTGGTACACCAGCTATTAGCCGTACTAACTCAAACTTTAATACCGCAAGTGCGGGTGTTGCTACTGTTGATTTACGTAATTTAGGCTCTAACCGCACATTGGTTTTAGTGAATGGTCGTCGTTATGTATCAGGTGTACCAGGTAGCTCTGCTGTCGATTTAAATACTATTCCGAGTCAATTCATCGAACGTGTTGAAATTATGACAGGTGGTGCTTCATCTGTTTATGGTTCTGACGCTGTTGCTGGTGTAGTTAACTTTGTACTAAAAGATGATTTTGAAGGTATTGAATTCGAAGGCCAATATGGTGAATCAAGCGAAGGCGATGATGAATCACGTCAATTCAACTTTACCTCGGGCTTATCAAGCTCAGATGGGAAAGGGCACGCGATGTTCCATCTTGGGTATTCTGATCAAGGTGCTGTTTTTTCACGTGACCGTGACCGCTCGGCAGTAGACCAATTTTCAGGTATCTTCTTTGAAGATGATCCAGTAGCAAACCCAGGCTCTGTATTTGATGCTGTAAGTCCATTTTTATCTTCATTTCCGCCACAGGGTCGCTTTAGCGCTGGGGATGAAACATTTACGTTTAATGATGCAAACACCCTACAAAACTCGTTTAGTACTAACGGTGGCGATGGCGTAGCTGCAAATGGTTTTAACCGAAGTGGCGTACGTACGATAGCGATACCTACAGAACGTTACTTATTTGCCTCAAATGGTAGCTACGAGCTAAGCGACAAGCATAGCTTTTTTTATGAAGGTACTTACGCTGCAACAACAACCGTTTCTGAATTAGAGCCATTTCCTTTTGCCTCTGACGACATCTATGCAAATGGCCAAGTACCAATTGAATTTAATGTAAACGGTGAAATATTGCGTAACGCATTTGTACCTGATGATATATATAACGCAGCAACCGACACCGACGGTGATGGTATGCGTGATATCTTTTTTGCAAAGCGCTTAAGTGATATCGGTAACCGTGGAGCACGAGCTGAGCGTGACACATTCCGTTTAGCACTAGGCTTTCAAGGTGAAATAGCAGATGGTTGGTTCTACGATACTTACTATGTATACGGTAAAACAAAAGAGCAGCAAGTTTCTGGTGGTTTAGTTAACGTACAAAGCTTTCGTCAAGGTTTAGAGGCTGTTATCGATAGCCAAGATTTAGATGGTGATGGTATTACTGATGAGGCTATTTGTATCGATGCGACAGCACGTGGCTTTAACTGTGCGCCGGTAGACATTTACGGTTTCAATTCGCTATCGCAAGGTGCTATTGATTTTGTAAGTGCACCTAGCTCACTTTCAACGTCGGTTGAGCAAGAAATCATTGGTGGTAATATTTCAGGTGATTTATTTGATTTACCGGCAGGTACGGTAGGTATCGCTGCTGGTTTTGAATACCGTGAAGAGTTCTCACGTAGTGAATTTGATGCTCTACAGCAAGCTGGCCTTAATGCGGGTAATGCAATTCCAGCAACAGAAGGCTCGTTTGATGTAACTGAATATTATGTAGAAGCAAACATCCCCGTGCTTGATTCTGTAACAATGAATGCAGCAGTTCGTTTGTCTGACTACTCAACAGTAGGCAATACTGAAAGTTGGAACGTGGGTATAGACTGGGAAGTAATGGATAGCTTACGTTTACGTGCTACCCGTGCACGTTCAACACGTGCTCCAAATATCGATGAACTATTTTCTCCACCTTCACAAACTTTCCCAAGTGGTTTAAACGATCCATGTTTAGGTGTTACTAATAGTGGCGGTGGTGCTGCAGGTGATGCTTGTCGTACAGATGTTGGTGTTACAACTAATATCGCTTCAAATGGCGAGTTCACGCTTAACCAGTCTGACTTACAAGGTATTAGTGGTTTTAACCGTGGCAACCAAGATTTAAAAGAAGAAGTTGGTGACTCTGTGACAGTAGGTTTAGTATTTACACCAGAAAATCTAATATCAGGTCTAGACATTACGCTTGATTACTTTGATATCGAAATTACAGATGCAATCGTATCAACACCTCGTCAGTTTATTCTTGACCAATGTTATGGTGGTGGCGATACAAGCTTTTGTGACTTTGTAACTCGTCGTAGTGCGCCATCAGGTAATAATAGTGCTGGTTCACTAGAGTTTATTGACAGTGGTGTATCTAACAGTGGTGGTTTAGGTACAGAAGGTGTTGATTTAACACTAACGTACTCTACTGATATTGGCCCAGGTGCGTTTAGAACTCGCCTTGCTTATACTTACCTAATTGATGGTTATAGCATCCCACTTCCAGGCGCTGATAAAGATGAGTTTGCTGGAGAAATTGGTGCATCAGAGCATAAAGCTAACTGGAACTTTGGTTATAAACTTAACGACTTTGATTTTAACTGGAGCTTAACTTACATTGGCGCTGCAGACTTTGATGATCAATTCTTAAGTGGTTTTGGTATTGCTCCAGGTGGAGTAGGGATTGGTTCAGTGACATATCATGATGTTCAAGCAAGTTACCATATCAGCGATTCAACAGAGCTTTACGCTGGTGCGAGTAACTTATTTGATAAAGAGCCACCACGCATTTTATCGGGTGTGAGCGGTTCAAGTACTGGTACTGAAACAGATGCAGGTACGTATGACCCAATTGGCCAATCATTCTACATAGGTTTTAGAAGTAAATTCTAACCAGCAATAACGACACTAATATAGTTACTTAATTAGTTACGTTCACAAAGCCTCAGTATTGCTGGGGCTTTTTCATGGGGAAAAATAATGTAGTAGTAATGCTTATACATTGTTTATCCCAATATATGAGCATTACACCCACTTAAACCCAAAACAACGCCACTGGTAACAGGGGCGTTGTTTAGTATGGGGAGGAGGCTAATATAGTAACCGAATCGCTTGATTATTTAACGATTTATCCCTATTTGTGGCCCTCTTCATTGAGGGCTTTTTTTTGCTGGTTTAGTCTAAGTAAGCCTTTAGCATCCAAACCAGTTTCTCTTGCTCTGAAATGTAATCGCTCATTAGTGAGGCTGTACCTTCATCGTCTGCATCACCAGCTTGGCTTAAAATATCACGCTGCATGTGAATTAATGTACTGTAACCAGCAAGTAGGTTTTCTACGGCTGTAACACCATCACTAATACCTTTAGCTTCTTTAATTTTACTTACTTCAAGGTAATCAGAAAATGCATGTAGTGGTGCGCCATCTAACGTTAAAATACGTTCTGCAACTTCATCTACCTTCAAAAGTAGTAAGTTATAAATTTCTTCAAACTTAACGTGTAGTTCAAAAAAGTTACGGCCTTTAATATTCCAGTGAAAACCACGCGCATTCATGTATTGAATCTGGTAGCTACTCAATAATGTATTGAGTGACTTTATGATGTCTTCGCTTTTTGCGCTGTTTAGACCAATTGCGTTTACATGTGACATAACTTGCTCCTGAATAACCGTTTGTTTGTGAACTTGTGATAAGTATTACTAATTTCGATAAATTAGTAAAATCGTTTAAATGTATCTAGTTAATAGTTTTAACCTATTAGCTGTTTTGATACCTGTATTCACTTTAGACTATTAATAGAAATGGGACTGATTAATAAAAATACTACCCCTCAAAAATAAATAAAACCCAGAAGTATATAAATCATGATCTAAAACAAACTTTATTCAAGGTAATAACTTAGCTATTTTTTTATTGATGTAGGTCAAAAATCATCCACCCTAACGGCGCATAATAATGTTGTCGAAATAATTAGGAGAGATAACATGCATGCAAAAACAGCGAAACAAAATAAAGCAGAGTTAATCGTGGTAGGAATTGCAGTCATCGCATTTGTGCTTGGGCTAGTCGCGCACTTAGCAGGAGCAAGCTTTGCGAACTCAGATTTTTTTGGTTACATTGCGGCGCCCATTCCGTTGATACTGGCTGTGATATTTTTAATTAGTTATAAAATAGCAGCCAATGCTGAGGATTAATCTTTCTCGTTTAAGCACTTTAAAATGTAATCGAGTACTTGGCGCGAGTAAATCATACTGGTATGGCTTAAATGAAACACTTTATGTTCGGCCATACCTTTAAGTTTGGTTTCATCTAGTAATACAGTGCCATCTGACTGGCTACCTTTGACTATTAAAGGCATAAGCCCAATAGGTAAATCCCCTGCGATACTATAAAGCTTAGCTTTAAAAGGCCAATTACCATTTTTAGTAAGCAAAAATTCAACACTATTTTTTAAAAATGATTCAAACCCTTTTTGCTTCATTTTTTGCGCTATATGGCTGCCTTTATGTGGAGTACCCAGTGTAATTACCTTCGTAATATTCTGGCTAGCAGGAGAGTTTGCCTCTAGGTAAGCACGTGCAATCAGCCCTCCCATTGAGTGGCATACAAGCGCTGCAGGTTCGTTAGAAATACACTCATCAATTTGTGCAAATATGGTATCGCGGTGAGGATCGAGCGTATTATAGGTAATGTTTAATACCGTCATACCCGACTCTTCAAGTCGTGAACAAAGTGGGCGCATAACAAAGCCAGACATATACAAGCCATGTAAAACAATAACGTGTTTAACTTTCATATGCTCCCTAATACCAATTTTATTAAAAACATGATCATCCTAGCGTATTAAATAATCCGCTACCTGCGTTAAAAGTTATTTAGATAGAACAACTATATGTCATAATTTTCGCCTTGTTATCGACTTATTTATTTGTCGCTATAATAGATAACTAATTTAATGCAATTGATATAACTACCGTAATTACATTAACTGTAGCGGTTTTATTTCAATATTGGTTGTATCGGTATTTACCCATACTTCACCATCTTGAATGGTAATGGCGAGCTTAATTCCACGATCAACCAAAGCAGCAAGTGCTTGTGTTGCTGCGTAATCAAGGCTAAAAATACTTAGATTTTTAAATTCATACAATTTAGGTTGATGTTTTTGCCACCAAATTGCTTGATTGTTTTCACCATAAGTATATAGCACCACTTTTTTAGATTTATTACAGGCTTTTTTAAGGCGTTTCTCATCTGGTAAGCCAAGTTCAACCCATAGTTCTATTTCTTCACTATAGCTTACATGCCAAAGTTCAGGCTCATCATCAGCACTTAACCCTTTAGTAAATTCTAAACCATCACAGCTATTTAGCGCAAAAGCGAGTAAGCGAATCATCAACCTTTGGTCGGTTTCTGATGGGTGTTGAGCCAAGGTTAAATTAAAATCTTGATAAACGTGGCGGTCCATATCGCTAAGCGATAACTGCACTTTCATAATGGTGGATTTAAGAGCCATAACAACTAATCTGAAAAAATTTGCGCCAGTATAGCGCAATTAAATGAATTGCCAGTTAAAATAGCGGTTAATTATACGTTAGGAGTTAAAAATGGCTATCCAGTGGTTCCCTGGGCGCTAGCATTAACTTCCACTCACATCCGTGGTGAGTATTTTGTTTTTATAAAATCAATGGTTTATTTGTTTTTTGTTCCGTTACATTCCGCAAGGTGCTTGCTAAATCCGAACCGACCAGTACCCCACTCAGTACCCCCGACTATAAAAATGCTATATACTCACGCTACTAACTGTATATATAGGTTCTGCGAAATATGCGTTTAACTGATCGCAAGATAAAGTCAATTGTGGCTAAGGGTAAAGAGCAAACCTTCTCTGATGGTAACTGTTTAGTGTTGCGCGTTAGGGCAAATGGCACTAAATCTTGGCGATTTAAATATACAGTTAATAAAAAAGTAACCAAACTCTCTTTAGGAAGCTACCCGGCAGTTACTCTAGCTGAAGCCAGAAGTGTGGCAGTAAACTATATGCAGCTTTTAGCTAAAGGCACTGACCCTAAAGAATACGAAAGTGCGAAAAAGCTTGAAGCAAGTAGGAAGCTAGCTAATACATTTTATGCTGCCGCAGAGCTTTGGTTTGAACGCAAACAGCCTACTGTGACCGCTCATCACGCAGCTAGGGAGTGGCGAACGCTTGAGATGTATATTTTCCCTAAGATGAAAGATATACCGTTAGAGAGCATTACAGCGATTGATACTATTGAAATACTTAGGCCACTTGAGACTGACGGTAAACACTCCACAATTAAGCGTATTTGCCAAAGCTTAAACCAGATCATGGATTACTCGGTAAATCATGGTTTTATCAATGCCAATCCACTAGCAAAAATTATAAAAGTATTTACTAAAAATACTGTCGAGCATATGGCAACGATTAGACCTGAAGAGCTACCTGATTTTTTAACGGCTTTGAATAACTCTCGAACCATTCAGAACAAAACAAAGCTTTTAATTTTGTGGCAACTGCACACTATGACTCGCTCAAAGGAAGCCGCAGGCACTAAGTGGGCAGACATTAACGTTGAAGAGGCTGTTTGGATTATTCCAGCTAAAGAAATGAAGCGTAGAAGGGATCACAGAGTGCCTTTAACGCCTGCTACCTTGGCAATACTTGAACAAATAAAGCCATTAAGTGGCCATCACGAGTATGTGTTTCCGAGTGAGCGTAATGAAAAGGGCCATGCAAGCACCTACACAGTCAATGCCGCGATTAAACGAAGCTTAGGCTACAAAGATAAGTTAGTAGCCCATGGCTTGCGATCCGTTGCATCTACAGCGCTTCACGAGAAAGGTTATGACAGCCTTTTAGTTGAAGCGTGTTTAGCCCACGCAGATGAAAATGAAACAAGGGCGGCATATAACCGCTCTGACTATTTAGAGCAACGCAGGCCAATAATGTTGTGGTGGAGTGAGCATGTAAATTCTTAGCTCTTGCTTATGGACTTAAACTCACTATCAATCAACGCTTTTAAAGCTTTCGATTCACTTACGCCATAGGCTCGAGATCTTCAACGTTAAAACGAAAGGAATTATTCTCATTATTAAAGGGATGAATGGATGAAACCAAGTACCATATATAATAGCAGTCTAAGCTATTCGTTTCATTTAACCAGCTAAATTCAGATTCATTAAACTTACCTTTTTTAAACATCAAAAGGCAATATTCTAAAATTCCATTGGCTTCTTCTTGGGTATTTAAATAAATACGCATAAAGTTATCTAGCTCTAAATTTGAGAGCTTAAAAGCATTATCCGCATCATTAATTTTCAGTTCGCTAACTAAGCAATTAAATAAGTATGTGTTTTCGCGCCTACTTTTTAGGGGTCTTTGATTGAGTTTCTTTAACTCTACACTTAGTTGCTCCCATTTCATTTTACATACCTCTTAACGGATTAATTTCTTATTATTTAAGCTTACCATAAAGATGATTTTTATGTTTTATTTCTATTTTTAGTAATTTTTAATGTTGCTTTAAATTTGCATTTTTTGTGATTTATTTATGACTTAAATTTATTTAACCCTTAATTATAGTGGGGTTTAGGCGTTTTTTTGTTTTAAAGCTAAAGTTTAAAAATAAATAACTTCAGAGTAAGTTTTTTATAAAGCAATTAAGTAGTCATAGGATTTTAGCTTAATGATGTAAGTAGCCTTTAACTTAGAGATCCTTCTTAGTGTCGGATAGGTAAGATATACCAATTTAACTTAGCCATTTATAAACACTAATAATGTAAGAACATACACAAAAGTCTCTTTGTATAGCTAACCAACGAAGAGACTGTAAAATGACAAAACAACTTTCATATAACTCAGCATACCAACAACGCATTGAATTGGTTTTAAACCATGCCATTGAGCAATACCCTCGATTGAATGTAGTAAGATTTGACTTATACCTCCCTGATTATTATCAGTGTCTTGATACACCTAAAGCAGTAGCGAATAATTTAATATCAAGGTTCTTTGCTTCATTGAAAGCAAGGCTTAGCAGTGACGCAATACAGCGTAGACGTTTAGGGCATAGAGTTCATGACACGGAATTGTACTATGTCTGGGCGAGAGAGTTTGGAGAGCTTGCAGGTAAAGAGCACTATCATATTGCGATTTTTATAAATAAGGACAGATTCCACTCCTTAGGTAGCTATGATTATAATTCCGGTAGCTTAGCATCATTAATAATACAGGCTTGGGCTAGTGCACTCGATATCCCTGAGTATGAAGCACAAAGCCTTGTTAACTTTCCTGATAATGCCTGTAACTGGGTTGAAAGAAACTCTAAAAATTATCGTTCACAAAGAGATATATCTGTATCTCGATTAAACTATTTAGCAAAAAATAAAACAAAAGTTTATGGTACTGGTAAGAGAAACTTTGGTACTAGTAATATACCTAAGCTTTTCTAATGGTTCTTTTAAGAAAGCGCCCCAAGTAGGGCGCTGGTTTATTTAATATCATCTTCATAGATCTTCTGAATTATCTTCAAAATAGCAATCGTATGAATAATGATTCTTACCGTATTAGAATTTAGCAATATATCCTCCTCTTAGTTGTTACTGTCTAAACTTAGTAGCTGCCTTTCTGCAAAAGAAACACATGTTTCACCTACGATAATGTGATCAAGCACTGTCACGTCTATCAGCGCTAAAGCACTTTCCAACTTCTTTGTAATGAGTTTATCTGCCTGTGATGGCGTGGGATCACCTGAAGGGTGGTTATGGGCAAAGATAACGCTGGTGGCATTTTTATTTAGTACAGATTTAACAACCTCCCTTGGATAAACCGAAGCGGCATTAATAGTTCCAAAGAAGAGCTCTTGATAATCAATAATTCGATTCTGGCTATCCAAATACAACGCTGCGAATACTTCACGCTCGTATGCACCGAGTTTTGCTTTTAAAAAGTCTATTGCCGTAGAAGGGCTGTTAAGCGCCCCTAAGCGAGCATACCTTTGCTGCATTATTTCAGCAGCTCTTTCTAAGATTTTATCTTCTAAACATTTAAATTTTGATTCGTATTGCTTGGTTTTAATTAAAGCCATGATCAAGTCCTTAGGTGGGTAATGAATACACCTGAGTGATATATGCCTTCAATATTTTTGATTTGGTCACCAGCTTAAAAAGTAACTTTCTACATAACTGACATATCTCTTGAACCTATAACGGAGATAGAAAAATGCGGTTAATCAAATTAAAAGAAGTTATTCAAAAAACGTCACTTGGCCATTCAAGTATTTATAAATTTATTGCTGAAGGCACATTCCCAAAACAAGTGTCGCTAGGTGCTAAATCAGTGGCATGGTTAGAATCAGAAGTTGATGATTGGATAATTGAAAGATTAGAAGAAAGAGGTTAATTGTTTTATTTTGTAAGGTAATAAGAGCTATCTAAATAGATAACTCTTGGAGAGCAGTTGCTACGGTGTGTATTCTGTTTCATGACATTTAGGACAAGGTGGCAAAGTATCATCATTATCGTCAAGTGTTACAGTGTTGCCACAATTATCACATTGGTAGGTACCGGTACCTGGTTTTTCCCCTGTTGTAGACATTTTTATATCCTCTGAAAGTTTACCTAAAAAGTGACTTCTATTAGTGAATGCTTTAATGAAAAGATTCTTATAAAACTTAGTAATAAGATATCTATCTGTAAAGGTATTAGAGTAATTTATAGTCTTAAAATCGTTGGCAATATATTGGCTACTTATTTAACAGCGAGGTAAGGATATTAACGCTGAGGATTAATTAGTCTGTAGAAGCTTTGCCACAGTTAACCCTAAAGCAGCACCTAAAACAGGGGGTACTGCATTACCAACTTGCGTATATTGAGGGACTTCAAACTTCCTCATTTGCCCTCCTGTTGTGATCTTAGAGCGAAATACAAAGTTATCAGGGAATGACTGTATTCTAGCCATTTCTCTCACTGTTAAAACTCTTAGTTCGTGTTCATCATAATGACAAGCATCGTCTGGTATTGATAGTGCGGCAGGAGCTGGTAAGTTCGCAATTAATGCTTTCTGTGTTTGTTTTTTGGTTGGGTGAGCTTTAAGGTAGCATTCAAACTCTGCTTTAGAGGCAAACTGATATAGCTCACCATTTTCATGCAAGTACTCAAAACTCGAAAGGGTTGACCAAACAGCAACATCCAAAGAGCTCGTTTCGCCTTTTAAGATTTTAAAGACAGCCTGGGTGATAGGTCTTTGGCCAACTTGCTGCAATACTTGATAGAGCCTAAACCTTCTTTTTACAATCGGACTATTATTTCTTAACTCATGGTTTTGTAGCTCGGAGCGAGATTCGAGTATGTTAAATCGGTCATTTAAGTTCTGGACGAAACTTGATAGGTTCGATGGATTATGAACTTTAAGATCGTCAATAGCTTCACTTACTGACACTTCCACTGAGCCCACCAAATTGTTTAAGAATGACCCCTCAAAAATGTGTAAATCGCTTGGCTTATTAGAGTCATAATAATTTAATTTACCGAACTCTAGCTTTTCACCATTTTCTTCAACTAGCTTAAAAAACTCCACGGATTGCGAGAATATTTCTTGTTCTATATGGCTGAAGTCATTTTTGATCTTGTCCAAGTGATCTTGCCTTACACCTATTAAGATAAAGCGAGGGCGGTTTTGTGCTACCCCTGCTTTTCTTGCATTAACGTGTAAACATAAAGGTATATAACCAATAGAAGCAAATACTTTTGAAACTTCATACCAAGCATGGAAGCTA
This sequence comes from Pseudoalteromonas sp. SG45-2, assembly GCF_014164115.1. Classification (NCBI taxonomy): domain Bacteria; kingdom Pseudomonadati; phylum Pseudomonadota; class Gammaproteobacteria; order Alteromonadales; family Pseudoalteromonadaceae; genus Pseudoalteromonas; species Pseudoalteromonas sp. SG45-2. Next base: position 59,303 of record NZ_JACJEO010000019.1, on the reverse strand, counting down.
TTGCCTTCTTCGTCCTTAAACGGACGAAGAATACCGCTCACGTTTTCAAGTAAAACCACCTTTGGGCGAGTGATGTTTACAAACTTCGCAAACTCCCATGGTAGGGTATTTTTATCACTATTCTTCTCTCTTTTCCCTGCCATTGAGAATGACTGGCATGGAGGCCCTCCAGAGACTAGATCTAATCCACCTCTTCGGTTAAATGCACTTTGAAGCTGTTCTACAAGTGCAGGAGAAGATTCTAATAACTTATTTAATTCAATAATACTTCCCACAACTAATTTTCCATTTAACGTGGATAGATCATCTGGAATATCTGAATGACCTGCTTGTTTAAAAGATGGGAATTCAAAAGGGTTCTCTCGTAAGCGAGGTTTGAGATCTGCAAATTTACTATTTAGCCAAATAGCATTCTCAGCACTTTGGCTTTTATTTGCTTTTTCTTCTAAGTTTTCATCAAAAAAGTTATACGTGAAAGTCTCCGCTGCCATAGGGGATAGCTCATTAGCTAAAACTAACTCAAAGCCGACACTTTCAAGGCCAAGCGATAAACCACCACAACCTGCAAATAACTCAATATGATTCAATTTAAATACAACTATTATTACGAAAACTTAAAAGCCATTTTAAAGCTAGGCAATTCAAAAGTCCAGGTATTTTGAACTTTTATTTTACTTTATCAGTTCAATCACTTAGGATATTGATTGCTGTTTGAGAGCAGCAATTGAATTACTTCCTAAAGATCCCCCTGTGGTCCTCTCTGTAGATACCGAAATTTTCGGACGTTTACAGTGAGCGCTTTCTAAATCACTTAGTAAACATATCTACGCACTCGGTTAGAGCCTGAGGGTGTACTATTTTTTCTATCCTCATCTTCTCTAGCCATTGGCTCGGGATATTAAGCCTTCCTATTTAGGTAAAGCAATTTATGCAAATCCTTTAATTCTAGTTTGTGCCGTTAGAGCACTTAATTTAAAGGAATAGTAGTTATGTCTAATACAAACTACCCTAGTGAAAAAAGATTAAAGCAACTGGTAAAACAGTTTAAAAAAGAAAAACAAGTTAAGACTCATCAGGCGTATCAGCTTATTAGCCAATCACTTGGTTATTCGAGTTGGCAGGAGCTAAAACCTATTTTAGAACTCCACTGGAAAACTCAAATCCCATCCCCTCAAATATCTCTAGATTTTATTGCTGATAACGATGTAAACCTAACAAATGAAGAACTGAAAGACATTGGTTTGGAGCGCAGTGCAGAGCTTGAAAAAGCCATGAAAGAAATCGTTGAGAAAAATAAAATTCAATTGGCGAAATTAGGTGTAGAGTATTCTATATTTGAGCCAACATTAACAGGCTTAAAAAAGTCGATTCTAGATGCAACTCAACCAGTAAGAACTCATTTTGAACTTGAAAAATTTCACTATTATTTTTCTCAAGGTCAAGGTCCTGATCATAAAGTTGTAAAAAAAGCTTATCTACTGACCCCTGAAAAAACTATCAATTCTTCAGCTCGTTTATATCGCCCAAATACAAAGAAAGGCGATCCACGGATGTGGTTTAGTAAGTTGGGTGAGCTAGCAAGCGCTGGGGACCAGGTTGCCATTGTTATATATGAGGATGAGCCATACCTCATCAATATCTCAAATAGTTTACTTAGCGAAGAATTAGGCATTGATAATAGCCCAGTTCGTACACTACTTGAGTCTTATGTTAATGCTGACAACACTATTGCAAAGGAATTGCTAGGCAAGTTAGAGGCTCTTGCAATAAAGCCTTTTAAAGCTCTAAGAACTGGTGACACTGCTATAGGTTTTACGCTAGAGACATTAATTGGTATCGAGGCTAATTCAAGCAAGTTACCAGATTATAAAGGCATTGAAATTAAAGCAGGTAGAGGAGGTAAGAATCGCTCGAACTTATTTGCACAAGTAGCTAAGTGGGATATTAGTCCTTGTAAGAAAAGTGCAGAAATCTTAGATAAATATGGTTATCAACGAGAAAATGATTTTAAACTTTATTGCACAGTTAGTACCCAAAAATCAAACTCCCAAGGTCTGCATTTTAAATATGATAAAGCAAATGATCAGCTTCAAGAGTGGCACGATAATGGAGAGTTAGTTGCTATATGGCCTGGTTACGTCCTTCGCGACCGATTACTTGAAAAGCATGCTGAAACTTTTTGGATTGAGGCAGAGAGCTTTTTTATCGAAGGTATAGAACACTTTCAGTTAAAAAGTGTCATTCATACAAAACAACCAATAGCCTCTCAGCTGTTACCACTGCTAGAAAGCGGTGTTATTACAATGGACCACCTAATAAAACGTAACGGTAAAACAAATAGAGTGAGTGAAAAAGGTCCATTATTTAAAATAGATAAGAAAAACCTTGCTCTTTTGTTCCCAGAGCCTCAAAAGTATTTTTTGGTAGATTAAAGGACAAAGTATATGACTTACGTAAAAATGGAAATAACACCTGAAATATTCGAAACTGCCATAGCGCGGGCAGTTAATCTCTCACCATATCAATTGAACTTCAAACAGCACTTGCAGGATAAAGATGGTGAGATTCAAGCAAAACTCGAAGGTACGATTGGTGAGGTAGTGGTTGAAGCATGGCTAAAGAGCAACAACATTTGGTTTGAAGATAATAGAAGCAATCATACCCACGATTACTCACTTCATAATGACACTCTTGAGGTTAAAACCAAAGTGCGAAAAGTTCCACCCTCATTAGGGTATGAGTGCTCTATACCTGAGTATACTATGGATATGCAAACTGCAAAAATCTATACATTTGTTTCATTAACTCAGGTAGAAGACAAGCAGCTATCTTTAGCTAAATACCCGGAAGCTTATATCGTGGGTGTTATATCGAAAGAGCGCTTCCGAAGCATAGCTAGACATTTCAAAAAAGGTGATTTTGATCCATCAAATAATTTCACTTTTAAGAAAAGTTGCTTCAACGTTTTTATAAATCAAATGACTAGCCCTGTAGAGTTTCCTGAAATCTACAAAAACTATATTAGTGCCAAAATTAACTAAAATATTCAAATATTCGTATAGGTTTAAATCATCTGCACTGCAATTTGTCCGTTCATATTAAAAAGTCATTTTGGAGCAGAATAAGAGTCTTAAATTTCCAGAGCTTTAATTGCTTGTTTACAATGATAATTATTAGTGAAATTATAGTTGTATGTAATATACACTATTGTGGGATCTCATAATCCCTAAGGTGGTAGTGGATAAACTGTTATGGCTCTTATATTTCAGCGAATCAATTCACTTAAGGATAAAAGTTTTCAATGGAGCGACATGAAGTTCTGAGTTACATCAGAGAAAAGTCATCTAAAGATATTTATTATGAGTATCTGATAGGGCAAAGAGTTTGGTATTTCGATAATTTTTCTAGTGATGTTGATTATGATGACTTTAAAAAGTACATATCAAGAAAACTAGATATACCATTTAATAATATCTCAATTGTAGGTAGCGCTAAAACAAAATTTAGTTTTTCACCATTGAAAAACTTTAAAGAGTTCAACGATGAATCAGACTTTGACTTGATTATCGTTTCTCAAAAAGATTTTACAAGTCTTTGGAGTGCCTACCGAGAAGTATCTCAGGAAACATACTTGCATGGGTTTAACGGGAAAAGTGCAAATATTTTTAATGGATTCATTAGCGTAAAAGATGATGATCAAACCTATGGAAATATAGTACTACAGTCATGGCAAAGAAAGATATTAGATTTTAAAGCAGAGCTTCAGCTCAAATTTAATATATCTCATGAAGTAAATTATAGGATTTATGCCGATTGGGAGTCTGTACAAGATTACCATATCAAAGGCATCGTAAAATTGAAGGACAGCGCAATTGAAACTAATTGAAGCAATAGATGTTCAGCCTCAAGATATAAAGTGGCTTAGAGATTTAGAGCAAAAAGGATTATTAACAGTTGATAATTCCTTTCAGCGAAATTATGTTTGGACTAAAAAGAATCAAGTCCAACTAATAGAATCTATTTTGATGGGCTTTCCAGTACCTGAAATATACTTGTGGAAAACCGGAACAGATGAAGATACCGGTGATACTATGTATTCAATAGTTGACGGACAGCAAAGGTGTGGGGCAATATTTCAATATATTTCCAACCAATTTAAACTAAATTCTGGTTATTTAAATGAGTCTTATGAATCCTTTGAACGTATTAAAGGCACTAACTTTCGAGATTTAGAAGCTGAAGACAAAAAAGCTATTTGGTCATATATTTTTTCCGTACGTTTAATTAGAAATAGTGTTCAGCGACCTGACATCGTGAATATGTTCTTACGATTAAATAGCAATAACCTTACTCTAAACCCTCAGGAATTGAGAAATGCTGAATTTGATGGGGCATTTATTGAAGCTGTAGGAGAGTTGGCTGAATTAGAAATATGGGATAAGTACTCTTTGTTTGGGTTGTCAGATAGAAGAAGGATGAGAGATATTTCTTTTATAAGTACTTTGTTGGTTTTTATGAAACAAGGACTACAAGAAGATATTACAAATGATAATTTGAATCGTATTTATGATTTATACAATGATGAATACCCATCCAAAAATGATGATCTTGAAAAGTTTAAACAAGTATTAAACTCAATAGAATTAATCCTTGATAATAGTAAAGAAAGAGCTAGTGTTCTGAAAAGGCAGGTTCATCTATATACGTTGTTTACTGTTACTTATGAGTTGACTTTAGATAACGAGTTAACAATACAACAAATAGAGAATTATAGAAAATTCATTGATAATTATGACAATGAAGAGAACCTTACAAAGTATTTCCCTGAAATGGTATCGGAATTACTTAGCTATAAAGCATTGTCAAAAGAAGGAACTCGTCAAAAATCTAACCGTGTTGAAAGACATAGAGTAATCAAAGAAATAATAAATATAAAAACCAGTTGATAGTGAAATTAAAAATTAAAGTTGACCGTTAGTTCATGTTTGGCAAGGTTAAGCTTTACGTTGCTATTACGTTGATTGGGTTTGCTGAACTTACTGCAAAAATATACGACTGACTGTCAGATTGGAATTACTAGAATTCAATCTGACAGTTTAATTTAACCTTTTTAAATTAAACAGAAATAACTTTAAGTCTTTGTAATTTTCACAGCAGAAAAACTCTTCAATATTAATCTCACAATAAACCTCAGGTTTATCCATAGACCCTTCATTTACTCCCTTGGTAATCATATATCTAGGCGTATCTTCCTCTCTTTGCTCTATGTCAGCATAATCAACCCATAGTACATAATACTGCTCGCCTACTTTAAAATAGAAGCTAGGGCAAAGATCGTTGTGCCAACTCTTATCTATTAAGGAAGGGTGATTTTTTAAGTCAAAGCCTAGGTCAAAGTTTTGACCAAACTCCTGTTTATATAACTCCATTTTTTACTCCTAAAAATAAATACTAAAGCAGGTGCGTTTGCACCTGCTTCTATGCCGGTTAGTTATAGTGGAAAGCCTAAATCTTTTTCTGTGAGATAATAGCAATTATCTTCCTTGTTAAAGCCCACGGAGCTTGCGTATGCAGGAGCACCCTCGACAAAGTATATTTTTAGATGCGGAGCCGGGTTTTGGATGATCTCTATTTTAGCGTTACCTTGAATCAGCTGTCTGCTTGGTATATTCAAAAGCTTTGATACACTCCTTACTATAGTTACGTTGTGCCCAAGTTCTTTAATAAACTTGTCGTTGTAAATTTCTAACTCTGCTCTAACTATGCCTTTCTTTTTCCAGTCCCTTAAAGGGCCTGACCATATATTTGCTAATAGTTTAGATTCACTGTTAAATTTACTGGCTTTCCAAATTTTTACTTTATGGGAACCATCTGCATAATGAATTACTATTTCAGCTTTCTGTACTTTGACTAACCTAGATTTAAATTCATCAGCATCTAATCCACTATAACCACCATCAAATTGCTCCGTAAATGTTAGTTCAGGCTTTAGCTCAGCTGTACTTTCTTTCGAGTTTTCTACTAAATCAAGAAGGCGATTAATAGCTCTGTCAGCTGTGTCATTAAATCCCGCAGCATGTTTTTCTAATCTTTCATAAGTACACTTAAAGATCGAGAAACTAACTAAATTACTATTCATATACAAAACCCATAAATTAAATCATACTTGATGCTTTTTATGATGCCTATGCAGAAACTCCCAGTCAATCATTATTTTTATCAAATATGATTGTAAATATGGTTTTGTTATAAAGTTATGCAATAGAGGTAGTAAATGCTGTAAACTTAGACCTATTAGTTGAGGTGATAAATCGAAATTATTCACCCAGTACCCCGCACAGTACCCCATGGTGTTATGGTTTGATATAAAAGGCTTGCAAATCAAATGAGTAGAGCAGGAATACAGTGGTTCCCTGGGCACATGAATAAAGCCCGCAATGAAATTAAAGAAATAATGCCACAAATGGATGTGATCATTGAAGTGCTTGATGCGCGCATTCCCTACAGTAGTGAAAACCCGATGGTGGCAACCTTGCGTGAAGGTAAGCCGGTCATCAAAATTTTGAACAAAGCTGATTTAGCTGATCCTAAAATGACTCAAATCTGGAAAGATTATTTTGAGCAAGAAAACGGTGTTAAAGCGATTTCTTTTGGGCATGATAAAGCAGCTGAAGTACACCGTATTAATGAGCTTTGTAAAAAGCTAGTGCCGCATAAAGTGGGTGCAGATAAGCAAATTAAAGCCATGATCATGGGTATTCCTAACGTGGGTAAATCTACGTTAATTAATGTATTGGCTGGGCGTATAGTTGCAAAAACAGGTAATGAACCTGCGGTAACCAAAGCACAACAACGCATTAAGCTTGAAGACGGTATTATGCTTTACGATACGCCAGGTATGTTGTGGCCAAAAGTAGAAAACGAAAACTCAGGTTATCGCTTAGGCGCCACCGGTGCCATTCGTGATACAGCACTTGAGTATGAAGAAGTAGCAAGTTACACAGCTGAGTACCTATTGCGTGCATACCCTGAGTTATTAAAAGCGCGTTATAAAATAGATGAATTACCACAAAGTGATTGGGAATTTGTTGAAATGGCGGGGAAAAAACGCGGCTGTATTCGTGGTGGTAATCAAATAGACACATATAAAATGTCTGAAATACTAATCAACGAATTACGCGACGGTATCATTGGCCGTATTACTATGGAAACTCCGCAAATGCGTGAGGAAGAAGAAGTAATGGTTGCTGGTTTACGCGCCGCTGCAGAAGCTAAAAAAGCAGCTAAAGAAGAAGAGAAAAAACAACGCCGAGCACGCGCTCGTAAAAACCGTCGTTAATTGATTTAGTTTAATTTAACCAACTAAATTACAGACATAAAAAAAGCCCGTAAGGGCTTTTTTAGTTTCATATCTACCGTCACCGATATGAGCAATGTAGCAAGTAAAATAGTAGGGCGGTTACTCATCATCAACATCAAGGGGCGTTGCGGTTCATAACAAGTAACCATAGCTGTTTACGTGCGCCACACGTTGTTTCAGGGTCGAGAAACAAATCAATTCATTCCTTAACAAGTGGTATGCAATCCGTCTTGTTGATATTGATTATCAGTTAGATCTAACTATCTGTCAATATCTAAATGCAAATAATTCTTATTATTGGTGAGTTTGTTTTTTATTCATATATAAATCGGCTAGTTAGCACTGACATTTAATAAAAATACTTACTTTGGTTGAACAATTAAGAATAAAAAATAGATGCTTAATACTTATTAAATAATTTGATATGGATTTTTATTATAAAAGCATTGCTTGTAAAACCTTAGCCCCTAAAGATCAACAGCCTTTAATTTATGGCTAAAAATATTCGTACTTAACTGGATATTTTAAGCCACTAACGCACTTTATTTGCTGTTATACGTAAATTAATCTGCTCCACTAGTACTTTATCCTGCTTGTTTAGACGCCCTACAATGAGCAAGAAATCACTACCGTCAGTTTTTATTACTTTAATGCTTGTGTTATCAAGTTTGGTTTTACCGTATGTGGTTTCTATTTTTTCTATGTCTTTAAAGTGACTAAGATCTGATTCAAGCTTACCGTCATCGTTTTTGTAGTAACTAAAAACATAGTTCTCGGTTATTCCGTTACCGTCTTCTCGGTAATCAAATACTGCATCGCTATAAAAATAAAGTATTTCTTCGTTTTCAGGTGTTAGGCGATTACGTTTTAAAAAGTGTACTTGGTAAGGCCATAAACTATCGCCTTTTATAATTGCAGCATTGGGTAAAATATTTACTTCTTGAAGTACGCCTAGAAATAATAGAGGTGCAAACGCAAGCGAGATTAAATACTGTCTAATTCGCCAGTATGAGTTGTAATGTAGGGCTTCTTTACTTATATCGGTTTGCTCAATGTAACTAACTAGGGGCAACCATAAAAATGGCATTATACAAATCACTATGGTTGCGTATTCGTCCATACGATAAGCAAAGGCGCTGGCAAGTACCATTAGCCAGAGTGTTAAGGCAGTCCAGTTAGGCATTACTCTATTTTTGTTTAACTGTTGTTGGCTGTGCTGTGCAAGTGCGAGATACAAAGGGTAATACCATAAAAATGCAAATATACCTCGAGCAATAGGCATAATACTTGAGTTATCGCGCTCTTTAATGGCCTTAAAGTTACGATAACTCCAGTAGTTAACAAATATGCCTAAACTTAAAATACTGTAAATAATAAACTTACTTACAGATACAGCATAAAATGGACTATCTTCAAATTTAACTTTTTTTGCTGACTCTAATCGCCAATCGGCGAAGAAGAATATGAGCACTAAAATATAGCCAGCCAACACATATTTAAGCCAGCTATAACCAAAGCTATCTAGCACATCAGCTGTTGTTTGAGGCGTTTCGCTCGCCTTTGCATATTTTAGAATAGGGTAATGGGTTGCTGATATTAACTTTTTACGCTGTGCTAAATAATCATCTATTTGATCCGCTTTAATATGATCTTGTTTTGCGTAATAGTTATAGCTCAGTGTTAAAACATTATCATTAAATTCAGTAGTTGTTTTTAGATTGAAGTAGTCGTTGTCAATTTCTTCTTGATCGCTATCAAATCCCCAACCTTTTTCTGCAAAATGTAGTTTTATTGTGGTGTTAATTATATTGGGGTAGTCAAAGTAAAGTGGGTCGGTACGATTTACCTGCTTTGGTTCGTAAACGCTATTTTGTATTTCACTCGCATAAAAACTAGCTTCGTAGCCTTCGTCTGTTTTTTCCCAAAATTCACTAATTAAATACGATTCTTTGGTTATTAGATTCCCCGTTTTTTCTTGCTCACTAATTGCCATTGCTTCATTGATTGATAAGCCATTTAAAAAACCTTGGTAATACTCGAAGTAAGATTTAGCAACGCTATTTAGACCACTGCTGGCTATATTGTTTCTTCGGTTAATTGCTTCAAATTCAGCATAAGTGTACTGGGTTTCAAAACGTGATGACTCAGATACTTTTTCAGCAATAAAAAAGTTATCCTCTACAGATACATTTGTATGTACAGGTTTTTGCGCCATTGAAGTTAAAGCGCTTTCACCTTTATCAATAATTAGGGCATAGCCATAATCAGGCTGTGCTAAATATTCGAGAGTACCTCGCTGGTAGCTAACCGTAGGATCGAGCCAGTAGCGTTTTCCGTTTTGTTTAAGCGTAACAATAACGTGATTAAATACACTTGCAGAAGGTGGAAGTTCTTTTAAACGTTTGGTTTCCTCTGTATCAACTAGCGCAGGGAAGGCTTCTATATCCATCGCTTTTAATAACGAGATAAGCAGTACTGTTTTATCTTTGCAATCGCCGTATCGTAGCGAAAGCGTTTCTGAAGCTGACGTTGGTTGATGCGAGTTAGTGCCCATTTCAAGCCCTAAATATCGAACTTCGTCTTGGCTAAAGCGCAGTGCTGCTGCAATTTTATCTGATGTTTTTGTGTGTTTTGCTTTTATTTTTTTAGCTATATCCAAAATGCTGCTTGGGGTTTCTATGGCTGATTGATAAAGCGGATATGCCCAGTTAACTACCTGACCCCAATCGTCAAACTCAGAAAAGTAAACTTGTGTATATGGGTCGTACCACGTTGGGGTTTGAGAATTCTGCTCCAGTAAAGGTTCTTCAAAAAGAGTTATAGAATAATCTTTGCCATATTTATTAAGCGTTTCTTGAATATCTGCTGTGCCGTTTATTGTATTTATATGTAGAGGTGTTTGTTTACCCCAAAGTACACGCATATTTTGTTGCACTACGGGTACCGACCAGTTCAGCGTGCGTCTTGTACTAAACTTATTAGCATATATAGGGTTGCTGCCTGTCACTGTGTAGCTGTAATCGAGTATGTCGCCACTGCGCATATCATCAATAATAATATTGAGTGATAAGCTACCATTATAAATACGCTCAGCTAATTCAGATTCACTCTGTATAACCGTCATTCTCGCGCTATCAAGCTTATCAATGTGCTCATTATTTCTGATAATCGTTAAGCTATTTAGTGTTAGCGACTCGTAACTTGGATCAAAATCAAGACTAAGCTGGCTTATATAATCAACACCACTTTGATTTAAAGCTTTCATAACCAAACGCGTATAGCGTTGCTGTTTTTGTCTGCTCGGTATATAGGATTGGTTATCGAGTAACAAATAAAGTGTGCCGTCACGTACCTTGGTTATGTCGGAATGTTTGGGTTGCTCAATAATATGTGTATTAACCCAATTAGCTGGTTTATCTATTTTATATTGCTGCGCAAAAATATTATGAGAGAAAATTAATAAGGTAAGTGCAATTAGCCAAGAGCTGAGTCGAAGGAAGTTCCATTTCATTGTAGGGTCTTATAGTTGTTTTTATAAATACTATTGAAGGAATAATGTACCAAATTCAGGCTTTTTTGACAATGTGATGTTAACAAATTCATTGTTGAGCAGTTAATTAATAGTATATAAATAAACTGCTATGGTAAGTGCGAAACGCTTAACCCCCTCAAATGTTCCTAAAATGATTTTCTAGTTGTATTGCTAAATCATAATTAGCTAAGCCTACTTTATTGTGGGCTTTATTAGAGCTGCAAAAATCCTATCTATTTATTCGTACGGTAATCATTCAAACCTTTAAAAGTGTTTATAAATCAAAATATAACAGTAACTGTTTTTGCTCTTTTTGTTCATGAACTTTATGAGCAAAAAGCATATAACGATCATCAATGCACCTTACCTTCTAAATATTTAGTTAATTTCACGTTAACAATAAGCTGCGAGTTAGATAGCAGTTTGTCGTCGCTTATCTACCTGACAATAAATACATACACAAGCGTGGAGAAAATAATGAAAGCAAGTAACACACAACTCGCTTTGGCAGTTGCTGCAGCATTAGCAAGTACATCCGTTTTAGCCGATAACGATACGCAAAAACTACAAGAGGAATTAGATGCGTTACAAAAAGAAGTAAGTGCACTAAAAACAACCAGTGGTTTTAATTTAGAGTTTGGTGGACGGGTTCAGCTCGACTACAACTATTTTGATGGTGCTTACAATGCTGATAACGAGGGCTCTGGCGGGAGCAATTTTTTCCCTCGTCGTATTCGTACTTACGTTGAAAGTGAGCACGGAAATTGGGATCACAAGTTGTTACTCGAGTTTGCCGAAGGCACTGCTGAAATAGTGATGGCGCGTGTTCGCTATGCGTTTGATAACGGACTTAAAGTTAAAGCAGGTAAAATTCGCGAAGATATATCGCTAAATGCATTAACCAGTTCAAAGCACATTAATACAATTGAGCGTAGTTCGCTTGCCAATACTTTCTCCCCATTTTTTCGTTGGGGCGCTTCTGCCTATCAATATTTTAAAGACTCTGGCTTTCGTTACGCGATAGGCGTTTATAAAAATGATGCATTTGGTGCAACAGGTAGCGATGAAAACGATAAGCTTACTCTTGCTATTACTGGGCGTGCTACATGGTCGAGTACATCACCTGGCGATGTAATTCATTTAGGCGTGTGGCATTCATATCGCGATATGGGTGGCAATGAATTAGGCGCACGTTTTGCGCGTGGTGAAGTGCGCGAGACTAATACTCGCCTTGTTGATTATGCTGCTGGTGGTGTAACAAGCCCACTTGATAGTTTATCGCAAACCGGTCTTGAGTTTGCTTATCAGGCGGATTCTTTAACACTTGAGGCTGAATATGCAAGCCGCTCACTTGATGCCGCTAATAGTGCTGATTTTTTAGATGGCGAGCGCTTTGATGCTTTTCATGTATCGGCAAGTTACTTTTTAGGTGGAGAACAGCGCCAATACAAAGCGAGCTCTGCATTATTTGTACAACCTAAAAATATTAAAGATGCATGGGAGTTGGTGGCACGTGTTTCAGAAGTAGATGCTACAAGTAGCTTACAAGGCACAAAAGCGACAACTTATACATTAGGTACATCTTATTACGTAAGTAGTGATATTAAGTTTATGGGTAATCTAATTTACAGCGATGTAGAAGGTGCCGGTACTACTGCGCTGGTTGGCGACGAAGACTCTGGTATGGGCTTTAGTGCACGTATGCAGTATTTATTTTAAAGGGACACACAATGAAATTATTTAAATCATTACAAACGACCATACTTGCAGCATCGTTAGTACTTAGCAGCCCAATGGCAATGGCCGACACTCACTTTTTAATCCCTGGCGGACCTGGTGGTGGTTGGGATACAACAGCCCGTGGTATAGGCGAAGGTTTAGTTAAGTCAGGCATTGAAAATAATGCATCTTTTCAAAATATGTCTGGTGGTGGAGGCGGTCGTGCTATTGCGTATTTAATTGAGTCGGGCACTAAAAAGGGCGATATTTTAATGGTTAACTCAACGCCTATCGTATTGCGCGCGTTAAGTGGCCGAATTCCTTATAGCTATCGCGATTTAACACCTGTAGCCAGTATGATTGCAGATTATGGCGCGTTTGTAGTGCGTAACGATTCTCCATTTAAAACTTGGGAGGATGTTATTAAATCAATAAAAGAAGATCCAAGTTCGGTAAAAGTAGCGGGCGGTTCTGCTCGCGGCAGTATGGATCACTTAGTGGCGGCTCAAGCTGTTAAAGCTGCGGGTATAGATGGTCGACGCCTACGTTATATTCCTTACGATGCAGGCGGTAAAGCTAAGGCTGGGTTGCTTTCAGGCGAAGTGAATTTACTTTCTACTGGCTTAAGTGAAGCGCTTGAAGTAGCTAACGGTGGTCAAGCACGTATTTTAGCGGTTACATCGGGTGAGCCCTTACCTGATTACCCAAAAATACCCACACTTAAGTCACTAGGTTACGATATGGAATTTGTTAATTGGCGTGGTCTTTTTGCTGCACCTAATTTACCCGCTGAAAAGTTAGCACAGTACACAAAAAAACTACGTGAGTTGCAAAGTACACCTGAGTGGGAAGCTGTACGAGCTCGTAACGGTTGGCTAAATCTTTTTCAAGAAAAAGATGAGTTTATTAAGTCACTAGAAGCACAAGAAGTGCAGCTTAGAGCTGTAATGGAAGAGCTTGGCTTTATCCGCACATTGCCGTAATCGAGGTTTTAAAATGACGAATCGAGAATTAATAGGGCCAAGTTTATTCTTGGCGCTATTTACTTTATACGCTGTGGTTGCATGGCAAATTCCGCTACTACCGTTTGAAGAATACGAAACGGTTACCTCAGCGACACTTCCTAAAGTATATGCCGGGTTTGGTATTGTGGTGTGCTTACTTTCTATTGGTTCAACATTGCTTAAACCAAGAGAGAAAACTAATACTGATGATGTTCTTGAAAAGTCACACGTACTGCGCACCTTTGGTTTATTAATATTAATGGTAATTTATAGCGCGGCACTGGAGCCAATTGGTTTTTTAATTTCTACTAGTGCGTTTTTGCTTGCGGGCTTTTTTGTGATGGGCGAAAGACGTAAGGGAATTTTGCTATTTGCATCGATACCGGTTGCGGTGGTTTTTTGGTTTTTGATGACTCAAGTATTGGGTATTTACTTGGTTCCGGGCGATTTGTGGAGTTAAGTTATGTTTGATGGAATTATGCTTGGTTTGTCGACCGTGCTCGACTTTAATAATTTAATGTACGTTATAGCTGGCTGCTTGGTAGGTACTTTTATAGGTATGTTACCAGGATTGGGGCCAATTACCGCAATTGCCTTGATGATCCCAATTACTTACAGCATTGGCGCCGATTCGGGCATGATTTTAATGGCGGGTGTTTATTACGGCGCTATTTTTGGTGGCTCTACGTCATCTATTTTAATTAATGCGCCTGGCGTGGCGGGTACGGTAGCTTCCTCCTTTGATGGCTACCCGCTTGCTAAACAAGGGCATGCAGGTAAAGCATTGGCAATTGCTGCTTATTCCTCCTTTATAGGCGGAACGATTGGCGCCATATTATTAATGGTAGCTGCACCTTTATTAGCAAAAGTGTCATTGAGTTTTCAATCCCCTGATTATGTTGTGTTGATGTTTTTAGGCTTAACAGCTATTGCAGCATTTTCAAATAAAGGGCAATTTTTAAAAGCAATGATGATGACTGTGTTTGGCTTGATGCTAGCAACGGTTGGTATTGATCCATCATCAGGGACTGACCGATTTACCTTTGGGCAACCTGATTTACTCGACGGAATAAGCTTTTTACTGGTTGCTATGGCAACGTTTGCATTAGCCGAGGCGCTTGTAAATGTTGTAAAACCAGAGAAAAAAGATGCTAAAAACATTAATGACTCAGACACACCGCAAATAGGTTCAACCAAGTTAAGTAAAGCCGAGATTAAAGAGATAGCACCAGTGATTGGTCGCTCGTCTATTTTAGGTTTTATAGTGGGGGTGTTACCGGGTGCTGGTGCAACTATTGCAAGCTTTATGGCTTATGCAACAGAGCGAAATTTAGCGCCAAAAGGTTTGAAAGAAAAGTTTGGTAAAGGCTCATTACGTGGTTTAGCTGCGCCAGAGTCGGCAAATAATGCGGCGTGTACAGGATCGTTTGTTCCACTGTTAACGCTTGGTATTCCGGGCTCAGGTACTACGGCAATTATGCTAGGTGCTTTGATTGCTTACGGCATTCAACCAGGTCCAATGCTTATGCAAGAAAACCCAAGTGTATTTTGGGCGGTTATTGTAAGTATGTACTTTGGTAATATTGTACTGCTTATTTTAAATTTGCCGCTTATTCCTTACTTTGCAAAAGTATTAGCAATGCCTAAGTCGGTACTCACCGTGATGATATTGTTCTTTAGCTTAATTGGTGTTTACTTAGTGTCCTTCAATACCTTCGACTTATTTATGATGGTAGGATTTGCGGTGGTTGCGCTAGTATTGCGATTACTGTCATTTCCTATGGCACCACTATTATTAGGTTTTATATTAGGAGATATGATTGAGCGAAACTTCCGTCGTTCAATGATGATTTCTGATGGCTCATTAAGCTTTTTATGGGATCGTCCGCTAACATTGAGCATATTTGTAATTTCAATTTTAGTGCTGTTGTTTCCGTTAAAAGATTATTTAATGCAACGCCGTGCAGACAAAGTAAATGCATAATTGAGAATGAAATGAAAAACACCAACAAGCTAAATCCATTGCAAAACATGGTCACAAAACCTAAGCGATTAGAAACACGATTAATTATTTGGGTAACAGGATTGTGTGTATTGCAGGCTTTATTATTTGGCGCGTTGGTGTATCAACTTACAGCGCAAAGCTTACATAACCATATTGGTGATAAAGCATTAGCTGTGGCAAGCAGTATTGCCACACGTGCTGATGTAATTAATGCACTGAAAATACCTAGTGACTTAACCGCTATTAACATGAAAATTGAAGATTTACGACAGCTTGTAGGTGCTGATTTTATTGTTGTTGGCGATGAAAATGCGCTTCGTATTGTGCATCCAGATGAAGATAAAATTGGCAAAAAAATGGTCGGAGGCGATAGCAAAGCTGCATTAAAAGGTGAACGCTATATTTCGGTGGCCCATGGTAGCTTAGGTGAATCAATTCGTGGCAAAGTGCCGGTGTACGCAGGTAATAATGAAATAGTAGGCGTTGTATCGGTTGGTTTTTTAGTACAATCAATCGATCCGCTTATTCTCTCTCGCAGTAGTGAAATTTTAATATGGGGCTTAATACTTGTAGGTTTAAGTATACTGGCGGCTATTTATATTGGACAGCGTGTCAGAAATGCTATTTTTGGCCTGCAGCCAGATGAAATTGCACGTTTGTTTTCAGAACAAGATGCAATTTTAAATACGGTACGCAGCGGTATTATTGCACTCGACCCGGACGGAAAAGTACGAAAACTCAATCAACGCGCCTGCGAAATATTAGATAAACCAACTTCAATTCTTAATCAGAACCTCAGCTTAAACGATTTATTACCTGAACATGCAGAATTTTTATTGCGTAATCAGCGACGTAAAATAGTGGGTTTTGAATTATTTGCCGCCGATAAACGCCTTATATTATCGAGATTTTCTTTGCAAGTGCAAGGGCAGGCGGATGGTATTTTACTGAGTATGCGCCCCTCTGATGAACTTGAGTATTTAAGCCAACAACTTACTAAAGTTCAGGCTTTTGCAGAGCTTTTAAGGGTACAAACTCATGACTATTCTAATAAGCTCAACTTAATTGGTGCGTTAGTGCAAATGGGCAAAAACGAACAAGCTATAGAAATAATAGGGCAAGAAAGCCAGGGCTCTCAGGCACAAATTCATAACTTGTTAGAGCGCATACAAGACCCTGTGCTTGCTGGTTTGTTGGTGGGTAAATATCATAAAGCAAGAGAATTAAATGTTGCGCTTGAGCTTAACCCCGACAGCCTACTTGGTGTTATTGCACGTAAAGATATGCTCGAGCGAGTTGTGTCTATTTTAGGTAATCTTATAGATAATGCGATTGAGGCTGCTATTAGGTCATCGAACTCTCGCTCTGCAAAAGTACGGGTAACCGTTGATGAAACCAGCCAAACTCTCTTATTTGATGTAGAAGATACAGGCTTTGGGTTAGGTTCTGACCATGATGTTATTTTTACCCCTCAGTACAGCTCTAAATCAGGAGCAGAGCATGGTATTGGTTTATATTTAGTAAAAACAAATTTAGACTCATGCGGTGGCACGTTAGAAATTGGTGAGTCAGACCTACTTGGTGCAAGACTAAGTGTTTACATTCCAAAATAATAAGAGCATTAAACATGACGTATTCAGTAGTAATAATTGAAGACGAAGTAGAGGTAGCACAGCTATTAGCGCAGTACTTGTTATTACCAAATGGTGTCGCAGGTAGTCAAACGCCAAAGCAAAGTTTAAGGCAAGCACAGTATCAGGTAGTGGGCATTGCAGGTAATTTAAGCACGGCAACAGCCTTACTGCATGCAATTGAACCCGATTTGATTTTACTCGATATACATTTACCTGATGGTAACGGACTTGATTTATTGACCGACTTACGACGTCGAACGATTAAAAGTGAGGTTATGCTGCTCACTGCTGCAAAAGAGGTCGAAACCCTTGAAAAAGCAATGCAGTTAGGTGCATGCGACTTTTTAGTAAAACCATTAATGTTAAACCGACTTGATCAAGCACTCGCACGTTTTGAATCACGTCAGCAATGTTTTTCTGATGCAAGTGAAGTAACGCAGTCAATGGTTGATATGTTATTTGGTTCAAAGCAGCAAACCAACACGTCTGTTCGTTTACCAAAAGGGGTCGATCAACTTACCCTGCAAAAAATACATGATGCTTTTGTAGAGCACGCAACCACTGCATTTACTGCTCAGCAAATGGGCGATTTGGTCGGTGTGAGTCGCTCTACAGCACGCCGTTACTTAGAGTATTTGCTTGAATCAGGTAAGTTAACAGCGGATCAAAGTTATGGCAGTATTGGCCGTCCTGAACGTTGCTATAAAATAGCGAAGTAACTTGGTGTATCTGAAACTTAAGTATTAAACGCTATTAATTTCAATGTCTTGCGTTTTTTTTGTTATGTTTGATATTTAATAGATTCTGACGATAAAAAAAATATGTTGAATTGATTGCATTTTAAGCGGCTTGTATGGTGATGTTCGCATTAAGTGATGTTATACTCCTGCCGAATAATTTATCGACTTTATTAAGAGTAAAATTAATGGCAGATTTATCGAAGTACAGAAACATTGGTATTTTCGCGCACGTTGATGCGGGTAAAACCACGACTACTGAGCGTATCCTAAAGCTTACTGGTCAAATCCATAAAACAGGTGAGGTTCATGATGGTGAATCTACTACTGACTTCATGGAACAAGAAGCTGAGCGCGGTATTACTATCCAGTCTGCGGCTGTAAGCTGTTTCTGGAAAGATCACCGTTTTAACGTTATCGATACTCCTGGACACGTTGACTTCACAGTTGAAGTATACCGTTCACTTAAAGTATTAGATGGCGGTGTTGGTGTATTCTGTGGTTCTGGTGGTGTTGAACCACAATCAGAAACTAACTGGCGCTATGCTAACGAATCAGAAGTTGCACGTATTATCTTTGTAAATAAATTAGACCGTATGGGTGCTGATTTTTACCGTGTAACTGAGCAAGTACGTAAAGTACTTGGCGCAACTCCACTAATCATGACTTTACCAATCGGTATCGAAGATGAGTTTGTTGGTGTTGTAGATGTTTTAACTAAAAAAGCGTACGTATGGGATGACACTGGTCTTCCAGAAAACTACGAAATCACTGACGTTCCTGCAGACATGGTAGAAAAAACTGATGAATACCATGAAATGCTTATCGAAACTGCTGTAGAGCAAGACGATGACCTTATGGAAGCGTACATGGAAGGTGAAGTACCTTCTATCGAAGATATCAAGCGTTGTATCCGTAAAGGTACTCGTGACCTTGCTTTCTTCCCTACGTTCTGTGGTTCTGCTTTCAAAAACAAAGGCATGCAACTAATCCTTGATGCTGTTGTTGACTACTTACCTGCTCCAACAGAAGTTGATCCTCAACCTCTTATGGATGAAGAAGGTAACGAAAATGGCGAATTCGCAATCGTATCTGCTGACGAACCTTTCAAGGCGCTAGCATTTAAGATAATGGATGACCGTTTTGGTGCATTAACTTTCGTACGTATCTACTCAGGTAAGCTTAATAAGGGTGACACTATCCTAAATGCGTTTACTGGTAAAACTGAGCGTGTTGGCCGTATGGTTGAGATGCAAGCAGATGACCGTAACGAATTAACTAGCGCACAAGCTGGTGACATCATTGCTATCGTAGGCATGAAAAATGTGCAAACTGGTCACACTCTATGTGATCCTAAGCACCCAGTAACACTTGAGCCAATGGTATTCCCAACTCCAGTAATCTCGATTGCTGTACAGCCTAAAGATAAAGGCGGTAATGAGAAAATGGGTGTTGCTATCGGTAAAATGGTTGCAGAAGATCCATCTTTCCAAGTTGAGACTGATGAAGATTCAGGCGAAACTATCCTTAAAGGTATGGGTGAGCTTCACTTAGATATCAAAGTTGATATCCTTAAGCGTACTTACGGTGTAGACCTTATCGTTGGTCAACCACAGGTTGCTTACCGTGAAACTATCACTCGTGAAATCGAAGATAGCTACACGCATAAGAAACAATCTGGTGGTTCTGGTCAGTTCGGTAAAATCGACTACCGCATCAAGCCAGGCGAAGTTGCTTCAGGCTTCACGTTTAAATCATCAGTTGTTGGTGGTAACGTACCTAAAGAATTCTGGCCTGCAGTTGAGAAAGGCTTTAAGTCAATGATGGGCGAAGGTGTTCTAGCTGGCTTCCCAGTATTAGACGTTGAAGTTGAACTTTTTGACGGTGGTTTCCATGCCGTGGATTCATCTGCAATCGCGTTCGAAATCGCTGCTAAAGGTGCTTTCCGCCAATCGATCCCTAAAGCGGGCGCACAACTTCTTGAGCCAATCATGAAAGTTGACGTGTTCACTCCAGAAGATCACGTTGGTGATGTAATCGGTGACCTTAACCGTCGTCGTGGTATGCTAAGCGACCAAGAAGCTGGTTTAACTGGCGTTCGCATTAAAGCTGACGTTCCGTTATCAGAAATGTTCGGTTACATTGGTTCACTACGTACAATGACATCTGGTCGTGGTCAGTTCTCTATGGAGTTCTCACACTACGCACCATGTCCACAAAACGTAGCTGACACAGTAATCGCTGCAGAAAAAGAGAAAAAAGCTGCTAAGTAATTAGTTTCTTAACTCTTTAAAAAAACCCGCACATGTTGCGGGTTTTTTATTGCCTATAATTTGGTTTTATTTTTTTAGTTATTTATAACTACTTTTTATTATTAATTAGTCCTATATAACTAATTAATAAAAAGGTACTAGAGAGTAATTTATTTATATTGTTACAAAGCAGGGATTTGTTATACACGTCTATGCACAGAGCGTTATATCAATAGTGAGGAAATTACTGTTGTATCATTTAGCTCGTTTTTTCTTTTCACTATTTTTAAGTAGAACTGGAGAATGGTAAGGTTTTTCATTTTTATAACTGGCAACTTGATGATGAAACGCAATCAGTTATTTCTAAAATGTACTGTAATAAGTTAGCTAGAAAAATAGAAAATATTAGCGGCAAATGCAGCGCATGATTTTTTAATTTAGATAGAAAAAAGGAGCAATTAATTGCTCCTTTTTTGTTTTTATTTTATAACGCGCTAATTAAACTTTTTTATAGCCTTAGCTTTTAGCGCTCTCATCTTTAGCCTGCGTGGCTTTTTAAAAGATTGTATAGGCATTGATACCATATGCTCTTGTGGCAGTGCCGGAATTGTTTGTGGGTAAGTTCCTTCCTCTGGCACGGAAATCTCTTTTAGATGTACTTTAAGCGCCTCTAGAGTTGAGTCGTTATCAACTTCACTAGGGCAAATAAATATACCTAACTTTCTTAGTTGTACGCCGAGTTTGATACTACTGGTATAACGGATAATTGGAGCACCTAATACTAAGCCTAATAATATAGGTGATAGCCACCAAAAGAAGACAGGTGTGAAGTAGTAGGCTGTGCTACCCCATGCTATAGCCACAATAGTAGAGAATAACGTATAACCAAACGCTTCTTTCCACGGAACCATACGACCTTCGCGCGGTTGTGCATCCCACTTCACTTTTTTACCTAAAAATACGCAAAGTACAAAGTAAGCATGAAATACCATCATTAATGGTGCAACAATAATAGCAAATACAGTTTCAATAATTGAACCTAGGATTAACTTAATTGAACCACCAAAGCGTTTGTTTCTATGTATTAGGGTGACTATTACGCCCATTAATTTAGGCATTAATAAAATAACAATAGTTAAATACAAGAGTGAATCAATAAGATCGGTTTTAGCTATTTGCCATGTAGGAAATAATTGATAAACACGGTTAAAGTACACATCACTATTTAATGCGCGCGTTACTGCATCAATAGTACTTAGCGCTAGCATTGAGAGCCAAATTAGTGATGAAATATAAGCGGTTGCACCTAATAGAAAGTGCAGCTTACTCATTAATTTTAATTTAGATGACGATAGTAAACCTAAGTGCTGAATATTACCCTGTACCCAGCGTCTATCGCGTACAGCATAATCGAGAATATTACTTGGTACTTCTTCGTAGCTACCTTCAATATCTGATAGTAATAGTACGTCCCAACCTGCACTATGAAGTAGTGATGCTTCTACAAAGTCATGACTTAAAATCTCACCGCCAAAAGGTGCGTTACCTTTGAGTGTTGGCAAGCCACAGCACGTTATAAATGCTTCAACTCTAATGATTGCATTATGACCCCAGTAGTTGGCTTTATCTGTTTGCCAAAATGCTGAGCCAGTAGCGAGCATTGGGCTATATAGCACTGATGCAAACTGTAAAAAACGACCAAAAAAGGTATCTTGACGAACAGGTATTGGAATCGTTTGGATCAGGCCTGCTTGTGGGTTGTTTAGCATGCTTGTAGTAAGTTCTAACATACATTTACCGGTCATTACGCTATCTGCATCAAGCACAATCATATGGTCGTAATTACTTCCCCAGCGCTCACAAAAGTCGGTTAGGTTACCTACTTTGCGGTGTTTGTTATCTTCGCGACGACGATAAAAAACATGCTTTGCTGTATCCCCTAAACGTTCGCACAATGCATGCCATGCACTTAGCTCGTTTTTAACTATTTGAGGGTCTTGTGTATCGCTTAATAAATAAAAATCAAAATTATCAAGCTGACCAGTTTCTTTTAACGATTGTAGACTTACTTCAAAGCCCGCGATAACACGGTGGGTATCTTCGTTATAAATAGGCATTACAACGGCGGTTTTCTGAGCGTTAATTGCCTCGTTATTGAACTCAATTGGTTTAATACGTTTTAACGTAAGCGGGTCAATTCGAAACAACTGTAGTACAAAGCCGATTGTGCCACTACAAAAGGCCGTTACAATCCAAGCAAATGTGATTGAGAATAATACTAAAAGAGCATACTCAAGTAGTGTCATACCGTTTGAGCTTAAAATCTCAAACATAATAGATATGCCGTAGCCAGATGTGCCAAGTGCCGCAATGGCAAATAACCATACTCTTAGTGTTTTGAATGGCATTGGAGTGCCCCTACCTTTATTACTTGATGTCATTTGGGTACCAAACATAGCTCCATACCTCGCTAATTTCTTTGTCACGTAGTTTTAACGATAAACGCATATCAACGGGTTGATCGTCCTGTGGTGCAATTTTAAAGGCTACACGCCATCCACGTGAATCCGGAAGTTTTTGTACATTCACGTCGGTTACTTCGCCTGTTGTAAGTTGAATGTCGGCATCTAGTTTTAACTGTTTAGACAGTTGATTTATTTCTGATCCAGTAAAATCAACAGTAAATTGGCGGTGGCTTTTTGGTGGTGGGTTGTCCTCACCAGGTAAAGCGGCGCTACCAATTCTTGTACGTAGTACACGTGCTTTCTCGTGCTGAGTTAAAACTGAATTAAAGGTCGTCATTTTGTAGCTTAATTTTAATGAATCTCCGGCCTTCATTGGTTTTTCTGGTACCCAGTAACTTACGATATTGTCGTTAGTTTCTGTATCAGTCGGTATTTCTACAAGCTCTACACGACCATTTCCCCACTCACCTTGTGGTTCAATCCATAGGCTAGGGCGGTCGTGGTAATGTGCTTCTGTGTCTAGATAGTTATTAAAGTCACGGTCTCGTTGAGCTAACCCAAAACCTTTTGGGTTATTGTACGAAAATGAAGTAACGCTGAGTTGTGATGGGTTGTTAAGAGGGCGCCATACCCACTTGTCATCAGCAGATTGAGTTAATAGGCCATCCGAGTCATGAACTTCAGGGCGATAGTCATCAAAAAATTTGGTGCTGTTTTCGCCGTGATAAAACATACTCGTTAATGGTGCCACACCTAGTTTTTTAATATCTTTACGCGCAAAAATCTGCATATCAACATCAACTAGCATGTTAGTTGTAGGGTCGACGCTAAATTTGTACGCACCAGAAATAGATGGACTATCCAACAATGCAAAAATGGTGATTTGTGTTTGCTCTGCCTTTGGTTTAACTAACCAAAACTCTTTGAACATTGGAAATTCTTCACCCGAATTCTCAGCAGTATCAATGGCAAGGCCTCTTGCTGATAAGCCATAAACTTGTTGAGGGCCAACGACTCTAAAATACGATGCTCCCTGAAATACCATTACTTCGTCTTTATACTCGTTAGTATTTAATGGGTAATGTAAGCGAAATCCAGCATGGCCTAGTTGAGTGCCCGCCACACTTTTAGCTATTTCTTCTTGTAGTGGTGCAGCAGTGCCATCGTATTGGTAAAAGTCGGTGCTGAAAGGTAAGCGGCTACGTTTAGAGTCGCTATCAACAGTATTTATTGTTACAGGTGTTTTATATAAAAAACCAGGGTGGAATAATTGCAGCTCGTACAGGCCTTCATCTTTCCACACCGCTTTGTCTTTTTTAAATCGAATTGAACGGTAGTCTTGATAATCAATATTATTTAGTGCTTCAAGCTCGATGTTTTTAGGTGCCACATATTCTTCGCTTGCTAACTTTTTAGCGCGAGCGCTAATTACATCAAATAAGCTACTTTGTGGAATTGCTACATCAACAGTTGCAGCAATCGCTTGGTTGCTATTGCCCCAAGTCGAAAAAATAATAAGTAGACCCAGTAGTGGTGCTGACTTTTTTTGCCATTTAGGCAAGTTTTGGGTTAGTTGTTTCATTCTCATTCCTTTATAAAAACACGACTTATTTTTACGTTTAGGGTAAATATTGATTTTGTTTTGTAAGTATCTTCTAATTTACTTAAAGCAAAATGTGAACCCTTATAAAAGTTCATATTTTTCAATAGGAAAACCAATATACGTAACTCATTGAGGTTTTTGCTGTGTAAAATTCACTCAACCTTATGTAGTTGTTACTGATTAATTACTAGAAGACTCACTAATCGTATGAACATATTACGGGGAGTTTAATGAAGCTTGTCTGAATTACATTTGTATAAAATAAAAAAGCCGCAAAAGCGGCTTTTTATATGTTTAGATTTTACTTAATTATTTCTTTTTAAATCGACGCACTATTGATAGTGGTGCTAAAAGAAGTGATAACCATAATAATGAACCTGCATCATTATCATCATCTGAGCGTAAGTTATTTACCTTAACGGCTACTTTTTCAATGTTTGATAAGTTACCAGCACTATCTTGAGCTTGTACTGTTAAAGTAATACGATTTTCGAATTCGTAATCAATCTCTCCAGCAACAATTAACTGCCCCTCATTGTTAATAGAAACGCTGTCATTATCAGATGTAATAAATTTAACAACAGGTGATTCATCGGCATTTGGATCACTAAAATCGAGCGTGCCGATAATTGTGCCAATTGCGCTGTTTTCATCGATTGCAAAAACTTGATCGGCTGCAATTACAGGTGTTTGCTCTTCAGGCGTTAAAGTAATTTCAGATTTAATGTCAATAATTACAGGGTCATGGTCTGATGCGCGGTATGCACTTTCAGAGTACAAGCTAGATTGTTGACCTTCGCTTTTAAACTCTACATTGTAATCAAGTGAAATAGGTTCATCTGCGTTGATATGCCAATCTGTTGCAGCGACAACTTTGCTAAGTAATGATTGTGTAGCTACTGCATGGTCTAAACTTCCTGCACGACCAGAAAAGCTATAAGAATAACCAAGTGTATCACCATCAATTTCAGCAACTACATTTTTGTAGCCTTTATCAGCAAATGCACGTATTGGATCTTCCATTGCGTAAGCATTCATATCGCCGACTAAAATAGTATCTTCGTCATCAACACCGGTTGGTTTGCTATCAAGCCAATCTGCGAATGCATTAGCACCTTGCGTGCGTATTTCATTCCAACAGCCTTGGCCATCACCTAAATCTGCATTATTTCCAGAAGCACTACCACAGCTTTTAGATTTAAGATGTGACACAGCAACAGTAAATACTTCATCAGTTTCTATTGATTTAAAGCTTTGTGCAATTGGAGCACGGTTACTAAAATCAAATGGAGCCTCAGTTGTAATGGCAGCAGTGCCTACTTCTTCTACTTTGTTAGCACGATAGATAAGTGCGGTAGTAATTGCATCGGTACCAATTTGATCTACGTTAAAATCAACAAATGCATAGTTGTTAGCACTATCTGCATCATTTAATGCATCTACTAAGCTAGCAATTGCACTAAATTCGCCAAAGCCATCATTCTCAATTTCCATTAAACCAACAACATCGGCCTCAATAGCGCTAATAGCACTTACAATTTTAGCTTCTTGACGAATAAATTCAGCTTCAGTATCTGCACCTCGAGATGTAGGGAACCCTCCGCCTTGGCCATCACCATTGAAGTAATTAAGTACGTTAAAGCTAGCTACACGTAAATCTGCTTCAGCATTAAGTTCAGGCGCATCTTCACGTGCATTTGTTGCAATAAACGAAGGCGCTAAAGTTGGGTGAATTCGGTAAAGACCGAAGCTATAAGCAAGTGCCCCTGTAACAGTATTAACAGTATCGCCAGTTCGTAATGTATTTTCTGCCGATAAGCCTGGAGTTGGATAAGCTGTAGGGTCTAAGTTTTGTACTGTAGAGCCATCATCTATTAAAATCTTTTTAAGTAGATTTTCAGTTTCAACTGCATTAGCAGCATCGCCAGGTAACGCAACCTGAGTACCTTGGTACAAGCGCTCTGTTGCTAATTCAACTTCACCATATCGACCAAGACCAAAGTTATTAGTCACTACTAATGGTTGCTCTAATGTGACTAACATACCTTCAAAAGCTTCTAAATCAGTTGTATTAGCTAAAGGTAAAGTGATTTTTGTAGCTGCTGCAGCTAAACCAGTGCCACACACCGCAACTTGGCTAACACTGCCAATTTGTGTTGCATCAAAATATTCTTCAACAGTACCTTGTACACGTACATGGTCGCCTACATTCACGTCAGTATCTGCAAAATATACAAATACACCTTCAGAGGTAAGTGGATTTGCATCTATATCAGCAGCCAGTGAGTTAACAAAAAAGCCTTTTAATTGTTCATCACCTTGAAAATCGGCGCTTACAACACCTTCAAGTTCTACTAATGTACCTACAAGTGGGCTAGCAGAGCCGTCACCTTGAATAGCATTTATTAGTGTTTTTTCTGCACCACAAACTAGTGGTTCAAGTGGTTCTGGCTCAGGGTCTGGCACAGGAGCGGTACCGCCGTTTCCTGTGTGTGAACCTAATCCATCAAAGGTGTCAATATCAAACTGTTCCCATTCTTCGCTAGGATCAAAAATGGCTGTCGAGTCAGTTCGGCCTGTGGTAATGCTATCTTTTCTTCGCAGCGTTTTGTTAACCGTAGTTACACCCCCTTCAGACCACTCTGAACCCGGATCAACACCAACTTGACCAAAACTATCAACAATTACACCGTCTTTAGTTAAAACAAGGGCATCATCACCGTTATAGTAGGTTACTGTGCTGGTTTCATCTGCAATATCAAGTATTGCAGCTGCTGCACTGGGGTTTGAAATAATGTAGGTGGTATTGGCGGCCAATGTTCCGGTTAAATCAATCGAGTTGCCAATCGAACTGCTACCATTTGAATAGAGTCCTAAAGTATAACCTTCAAGAGAAAGCTCCGTATCAGCATTATTATAAAGCTCGATTGCTTTATTATTACTGCTTCCCTCTATATATTCTGAAATGATTAGATCAGCGGATGCTGGTGCACTGAGACTTGCTATAACAAGTGCGAGTGGTGTTATTTTTGTTTTAAACATTTTTTTATTATTCCCGTGTATTAATCCCAAAATGGGACACCAGTTTAGAGAATAAATATGACGAAAATAATACAAAAATGTAAATGAATGTAAACAAAAGGCGGTTTAACCGCCTTTTAATAAAAAATTACTTTTTAGCTAGATATTTTGCGGCTTGCTTAGCAAAGTAGGTTAATATTCCATCGGCTCCTGCACGCTTAAATGCAAGTAAAGATTCCATTATTGTAGCCTCTTCACTTAACCAACCGTTATCAATTGCTGCTTTGTGCATTGCATACTCGCCACTTACCTGATATGCGAAAGTAGGTACACCAAATTCGTCTTTAACACGCCGTACAATATCTAAATAAGGCATACCGGGCTTTACCATAACCATATCAGCGCCTTCTTGTAAGTCTAATGCGACTTCACGTATTGCTTCATCAGAGTTTGCTGGATCCATTTGGTAAGTTTTTTTATCAGCACCTTTTAAGTTACCAGCAGAGCCTACAGCATCTCTAAATGGGCCATAGTAGCTAGATGCGTATTTAGCTGAGTAGGCCATAATTCGAGTATGAATAAACCCATCAGCTTCAAGTGCTTCGCGAATAGCGCCAATACGACCATCCATCATATCAGAAGGGGCAACAACATCAGCACCAGCTTCTGCATGGGAAAGTGCTTGTTTAACTAAAATTTCAGTAGTGACATCATTAATAACATAACCTGAATCATCAATAATACCGTCTTGGCCATGCGTAGTGAAAGGGTCAAGTGCTACATCAGTAATCACACCCAACTCAGGAAAAGCTTCTTTTAACGCTCTTACGGTGCGTTGTGCTAAGCCATCATCGTTATATGCTTCTTCGGCAAATAATGATTTTTTATCCGCAGGCGTTACTGGAAAAATAGCAACGGCAGGTACGCCAAGTTCAACGAGTTCTTTTGCTTCAACAAGCAGTAAATCAATTGATAGGCGCTCAATACCAGGCATTGATTCAATTACCTCGCGGCGATTTTTACCATCAAGTACAAATACAGGGTAAATTAAATCATTTACGCTAAGCTGGTTTTCAGCCATTAAGCGGCGAGAAAAGTCGCTGCGGCGCATTCTGCGCATGCGAGTATATGGGAAAAGGTCTAATCCTGATTGGGCCATGTTAATATGCTCCTACTGTGGTAATGGAAAAGTAATTACTTGATTACGGCCATGCTGCTTTGCGTAATAAAGTGCTTTGTCGGCGCACTCAGTAAAAATTTGAGGGTTGCTAACATCATCAGCAATACTGGTGTATACACCAGCGCTAATAGTAAATTGAATATCATTATTGGCAACCGTTACTGTACTTACTGAGATATCAGCTCGTATTTTTTCAGCTATGTCTTGTGCGCCTTCACTAGGGGTATTAGGTAATAGCACAACAAATTCTTCACCGCCATAACGGGCAACTTCATCGAGTGGTCGTTTTAAATGGTCTTTCATAAGGTCAGACACTGCTTTAATAACTTGATCGCCAATGATATGGCCGTACGTGTCGTTGATATTTTTAAATCGATCTATATCAAGCATAACAATGCTAAGCGGCGTTTGTTCTCGACGAGAGCGACGAAGCTCCATTACCAGTTTTTTATCAAAAAAGCGTCTGTTTTTTATTCCAGTCAATGCGTCTTCAGTATTTAGTAACTCAAGTGAGCGGTTTTTTTCTTCAAGCTCTCTAAGCGTCACTTGTAATTCAAAGGTGCGCTCGTCCACCTGAGATTCAAGTTCTTGGCGAGTTTTTTCTTGTAATTTTAAGCGCTCTTTAAGTAGTGTATCTTGTGCTGTGTTTTCAGCAATCAAGGTTTGTTGAGCAATCACTTCTTCATCGCGTTGTAAAATAAATAACTTCATTACGCTGTAGCATAAGCAAAAAGTGCAACCAAAAAAGCATGCAAATACAAATGCGAGCGTACTTCTGTCAAAGGCGTATAGGCCCATTACTGCAACAGTAAAATAAAGCATTACCACCAAGAAAAAAACCAATACAAGTAATAGTGCTTTGTTTGGTTTAGAGGGCGTTAAACGCACGCACATAAACGTAGTTACAATATAAAAGCCTAAAACGATTGGAGTAGTGATTAAACAAAATAATGTAACTATGTTGTTTGGAAGTAGCCAAATAAATAATAACGAAATGGCTAAAGCGTTAACTACAACTTTTTGAATAGTTAGCAGAAGAGAGGGCCTGGGATGGCAAACTTGCTTCTGCAAAGGCAAAAACAATAAAGTGATAAGCATAAGTAATATAGGGGTCATAACTTGCTGTAATGCAGGCAAATTAGGATGAACGTACCTTAAGCCAAAACCACAAAGGTAGGCTAATACACTACCTAATGTGAGAGATATAACCCCAGCATAAACAAAATAACCTTTACGTGAAAAACCATATAAAACTATGCAACTCACACCCAAAGAAAATATAAAACCAATCAATAAGCCATAGAGTAAATTGATTTTTCCTTTGTGTGCCAAATAAGCTTCTGGTTGCCACAGTGTTAAAGGGACTCGCAAGCCTGAACTATTCGCCACTTTCATTATAATAAGCGTTTCGCTATTTGCAGGGCTGAGCAGTTTAACTAATAAAGATTCACTTTTAATTGTGCGCTTATATAAGGGGTAGGCATCACCAATTTGAGTATAAGAAAGTAATTGCGAGTTATGTAATTGATATACTTGAGCGTCGTTTAGCAAAGGGTTGTTTAGTGACAATATTTGCTCAGTATTATAACTAAGTGTGTTTTTTATTTTAAATTTTATCCATACAGGACGCTGCTCTAGTCCTAAATTAAGGGGTTTTGCTGTGTTTTTTTGCCACTGTATATGGCTACTTTGTTGTGCACTTAATAGCGACGTTGGTTCAAAAGAGTAATACAGGTTATTAATGTTTTGAGAGTTAAAATCGTGTTTTATTATTACTGGGTTTGCGAAACAGCAAAAAGTGCAAAGGAATACTAATAGGCTTAAAAGTGCCTTTGCATAGGCCATTAACGATCTTCTAAACCAAAAACACGGTGAAAGTTTTCTGTAGTTTTACGGGCCACAACTTCTTCATCTATTTGATAAAGTTGTGCAACCGTTTGACAGATATAAGGAAGCAGGGCAGGTTCATTTTTACGTGATTTAGGTTTTGGTTTAACTGTTCGTGGAATTAAAAATGGTGCATCAGTTTCTATTAATAATCGATCTAGAGGAATGCTAGGCACTAGCTGTTGTAAATCTTTTCCACGCCTTTCATCACATACCCAACCCGTTATACCAATATATAGACCTAAATCTAAATATTGCTTTAGAGCTGCTGAGTTACCCGTAAAGCAGTGGAGTACACCGCGAATACTAAACTCTTTTAAAATACTTAGCATGTCGTCACTTGCATCACGTTCATGCAAGTAAACAGGTAAATCTAATTTCTCTGCAAGTGCTAATTGGCGCCTAAAAACACTACGCTGTACATCGCGAGGCGAAAAGTCGCGGTTATAATCAAGGCCACATTCACCAATAGCAATAACATGCTTATTATTTGCAAGTACAGTTAGTTGTGCTTCTAGTTCATTAGTGGCTGATTTTGCATCATGTGGGTGGATACCCGCCGTAGAATATTGAAGATGCTTTGTTGCAAGTTCAAGTGATTGCTGACTGCTTGCAATATCACAACCAATAATAAGCATATTTGTAACACCCGCCTCATTGGCACGGGTAATTACATCGTGATGCTGCTCATCAAATTGATGATTAGTTAAGTTAACTCCAGCATCAATTAATGTATATGACATTACTTAGTACGTTTAACGCGAATAGAGCGGTTTTCACCGTCAATTTTAAGTAAAAATGAGTTAAAAACACCACGGCTAATTACAATCGTATCGTTCTTTTTCAAGCGCATGCTGTCAGAGCCAATTTGACGCCATTGTTGACCGTTATCTAGCGAAATAATTAACTCGCCGTAAGCAGCTTCTTCAACTGAAGCAACCATCGCTTTAATTTCAGCGTCTTTTTCTGTCTGTGATTTTTTGTACTCTAACCCAAACTCATCAGCTGTTTTTTTCACTTCTGTTGGTGTTGTGGCTACTGCCTGAGGTACATTATTAGCTGTTGGTGGTGTGAGCGTTTTTGTTACTGATGGCTTAACCAGTGACTTACCCGCGATGGTATTATCGTAACAAAGTAAGCGGTTAAAATCGTTTTCAATAAAGCTACATGCTTGTAACGCTTGAGTATTAAACTCTGTTTGCGCAGCAAAAGTCGGTGCGCTTAATAAAACCAATAGTGAGAGTAGTTGTTTTTTCATTTTATTCCTCAGATTCTTTTTGTGGTTTAGCGGTATAAAACTTTGCTAAAATTAGACCTAGTTCAAACAGAAGAAGCATCGGAAATGCTAGCAATGTTTGTGATAATACATCAGGCGGTGTTAAAAACATCGCGACTACAAAAACACCCACGACGATATAAGGGCGCTTTTCTTTTAAGCTTTTTGTTGTTGTTGCGCCACTCCAGCATAGCAACATAATAGCCACTGGAATTTCGAAAGCGACGCCAAATGCAAAAAACAACTTTAATACAAATCCTAGATAACTACTTATGTCAGGTGCAAGGGTCATCATTTCGGGACCGGTACTTGTAAAAAATCCTAAAATAATTGGCAGGACTACAAAGTAACAAAAGGCTATACCGCCATAAAATAATATTATACTTGAGGCGAGAATAGGCATGAGCATTTTCTTTTCGTGCTGATATAAACCCGGCGCTATAAACCCCCAAACTTGATGCAATATCCATGGAATCGACGCAAATAAAGCGACAAATAAAGTAAGTTTGAAAGGTGCAAAAAAGGGAGCTGTTACATCGGTTGCAATCATGGTTGCCGTACTTGGCAAATGCGAGACTAACGGCTGTGCAACAAAAGCATAAATATCATTTGCAAAATATACTATGGCAATAAAAATAACAAAAATGCTTAGTAGCGCTTTTATTAGCCGATCACGCAACTCAATTAAATGAGCTACAAACCCTGATTTTACTTCCTCAGCCATTATTTTTTATACCATGTAGTAAGTTGACCACAAAGTGAGAAATAAATTTCACTTTTTCTCATCAAGTTGTTGGTTATTTGATGTATCAGATTGTTGTTTCTTGTAGCTGTGAGTAACTGATTCAGCCGCTTTTTGTAGCTCTGTTAGTGAGCTTTGTAACTCAGGGCTTAAATCTTTTAATTCTTGCTGTTCTGCTTTTTTAAGGTTTTCGTGCAGCTCATGGATGCGAAGCTCTTCACTTACTTCGGCTTTTACTGAGTTGGCAAGTGATTTAGCGGTTTTAACCCATTTACTCACTGTTCTAATTGCAACAGGTAAGCGCTCAGGGCCGAGCACCACTAAACCAACAATAAAAATAACAACAAGTTCCCACATGCCCATACTAATTAAACCTTATTGTTATCTTTGTTTTTTTCAGTATCGGTTGAGTTGTCAGCAGTGTTTTTTTCTGATTGTTGAATTTGCTCGGATTTCTCTTTCTCGCTCATTTGATCATCTGACATTGCTTTTTTGAAGCCCTTTACAGCGCCCCCAATATCGCCACCCATACCGCGTAGTTTTTTTGTGCCAAAAAGTAAAACTATGATCGCTAAAACAATTAATAATTGCCAAATACTAATACCACCAAAACCCATGGTTTTCTCCAATATATAAAACGGTTAAATGTTTATTTTAAATACTAATTATACGCTCACTAGCGCAAATAGCACCCAGTTTATGCGCTGCGCCATGCCGCTATAAAGCTAATAGCCGATAAGCTTATTGCAAGACTTGCAGCTATTAAATCGTGCTGTAAATAACAAAGTGTTGCCATAATCATTGTAGCACTACCAAATAAACTCAATATTAAAGGTTTATGAGATACCTTTTGTTCTTGCGGTTGAATGTGTGGTGCACGCTTTAAATTTTGGTAAATTAGATCCGGTAACTCGGGCATTTTTTCAGCCCAAAATGGCAAGTTAGCATACATTTGCTTCAGTACTGATAGCGGTCCAACTTGTTGCTTTACCCAGTCTTCTAAAAAGGGCTTAGCTGTTTTCCATAAGTCGAGTTGTGGGTATAGCTGACGCCCCAATCCTTCAACGTATAATAAAGTTTTTTGTAGTAATACTAATTGCGGCTGTACCTGCATGTTAAAACGACGTGCAGTATTAAATAGATTTACGAGTACGTGCCCAAATGAAATTTCAGCCAAAGGTTTATTAAATATAGGCTCGCAAACTGTGCGAATCGCAAATTCAAATTCTTCAATGCTAGTATCTGGTGGTACCCAACCAGAATCAACGTGTAGTTGTGCAACTTGGCGATAATCACGATTAAAAAAGGCGATAAAGTTTTCAGCTAAATAGCGTTTATCTTCTTTGCTTAACGTACCAACAATACCGCAATCAATACCGATATACATTGGGTTTTCAGGGTGCTCTCGAGAGACGAAAATATTACCCGGATGCATGTCGGCATGAAAAAAACTGTCTCTAAACACCTGCGTAAAAAACACTTCTACGCCACGCTCAGCAAGTAATTTCATATTAGTGTTTTGCGCCATAAGTGCATCGGTATCAGAGACGGGTATGCCGTAAATACGCTCCATCACCAGCACATTGCTACGGCTGTAATCACTGTAAACTGCAGGGATGTATAATGAATCAGAGCCTTCAAAATTGCGTTTTAGTTGAATGCCGTTGGCACCTTCTCGCATTAAGTCGAGCTCGTCTAGGAGTGTTTTCTTATATTCTTTAACTACTTCTACAGGACGCAGGCGTTTTGATTCGTTATGTACTTTTGCAAGTACCTTTGCGAGCTTTTCCATTAGCGCTAAATCAGCATTAATTTGCTCATAAATATTGGGTCTAATAACCTTAATTACGACATCTTGCTCAATACTCTGCTCATCAATAAGTTTTGCTGTATGTACTTGCGCTATAGATGCAGAGGCCAGTGGAGTTTGTGAAAACTCACTAAATAATTCACTTATATCGTTAATTTCGAGCGCTTTTTCTATTATTTTTTGTGCAAGTTCGCCTTCAAATGGTTGAACTTGATCTTGCAAAAACGCAAGCTCTAAAGCGATATCATGAGGGAGTAAATCACGACGAGTAGAGAGCATTTGACCAAATTTGATCCAAACAGGACCCAGCTCTTGCAATGCTAAACGTAAACGTAGCCCCGCCGGTTTTTCTTTGTGCTGATTACGCAGCCAAAATAAACTGCCACGGGCTACTTTACCAAACCAAGGTACTTTATGCTTTGGAATTAGCTCGTCTAGTCCATAGCTAAGTAACGTTTTGGTGATGTTATACAAACGTGCAGTCGACACAAAAAATCCTTAGCGGGTGTTTGAAGGTAAAAAAGAATTTAAGAGGGCGTTAATGCGTTGCTCAACGGCAGCGACTTGTCCTTTGAGTTCTCTATTTTTTTGTTTAAATTGCTCAAGTTCTAATGGAT
Source organism: Pseudoalteromonas sp. SG45-2 (assembly GCF_014164115.1). Lineage (NCBI taxonomy): Bacteria > Pseudomonadati > Pseudomonadota > Gammaproteobacteria > Alteromonadales > Pseudoalteromonadaceae > Pseudoalteromonas > Pseudoalteromonas sp. SG45-2. Next base: position 24,459 of record NZ_JACJEO010000019.1, on the reverse strand, counting down.
GAATAGTAATTGCGAGCTCATCTTGGCATAAACTTGTAAGCATGGTACTTATTTTAGTATTGGTTTTGCTGCTCTTTTGTTTTAGTTCTTTTAAGTGCAGGTATAACTGCTGAGCGGGTGCATCGCCAATGTATTTAGAAAGCTGTTCAGGCCAATCAATATCAATACCTGAAAATGCATTGCTATAAGTTTGCGCAATATTTAAATCGCCTTGTAAGTCGAGCTTATCTTGGCGAATTAACTGGGTAAGCATTGCAGGGTTTTTGAGCGCTAAAAGTGTGTCTATATCTGCGCTGATCATACAATCTGCGTTTTCATTGCTTTGAGCGCTGTACAAGTGTAATTGATCAGCACTATAAACGAGTTGGATGCTTTGTTGCCAATCTCTTATTTCAACCACTAAGCGCTTATGTTTAACGGCGTTTAGCTTTTGAGATAATTGTGGGTCAAGGCTAAGCGCTTGATTTAGTACACGCTCAATAAGCGAAAGTACAAAATTAGGTAACATAAAAAACTCAGATGACATTGCACCATTATTGCTTTTGGTTATTTTTTCAAGCGCCATAACTGCTAGCCTTAATATTTAAAACCACGATGCAGTGCAACAATTCCGCCTGTGAGGTTTTGGTATGTTGTTTGTTCAAAGCCCGCATCTTCCATCATCGCTTTTAATGTGTCTTGATCTGGATGCATACGAATAGACTCAGCTAAATACTTGTACGATTCACTGTCGTTAGCAACTAGCTTACCCATTGTTGGCAATAAATTAAATGAGTAAAAATCGTAAGCTTTACTAAGTACGTCATGCTCTGGTTTTGAAAACTCTAAAACAAGTAATCTGCCACCTGGCTTTAAAATACGGTACATAGAGCGTAATGCTTTGTCTTTATCGGTAACGTTACGTAAGCCAAAGGCAATAGTGATCACATCAAAGCTATTATCTGGAAATGGCAGCATTTCAGCATTCATTTGTACGTAGTCAATATTGCCTACTAAGCCAAGATTGTGTAGTTTTTCACGACCAACCTTAAGCATAGATGAATTTATATCGCCCAAAACAACTTGACCGGTCTCGCCAACTAGTTGACTAAATTTTGCCGTTAAGTCGCCAGTGCCGCCGGCTAAATCGAGTACATGATGGCCTTTACGAACACCTGAGCTTGCAATAGTTTGACGTTTCCATAAACGATGCACACCAAAAGACATTAAATCATTCATTACATCGTATTTTGCAGCTACTGAGTGAAATACATCAGCAACCATAGAAGCTTTATCGCCCTCGGCTACTGTTTTATAACCAAAATGCGTGGTCTTTTGTTCGGTTTCGTTCATGACTAATCTCTATCGTGACAATAGAGGTTAGTGTACTTTATTGTACGCAGTAGGTGCAATTTGAATATGATTTATCAGGTAATTTATTGCCCTGCAGTGTAGCTACTTTGCCCTAATGACCGCGCTTTAAAAGCCGCATGAGACGCTTTTTTAGCTAACTGGTTAAAATCATCTTCTTGTAGATGTTGAGCAATTCCTAGAGATAAGCCAATACTAGGTAACTTAATCCCTGTTTTTGAACTAACAAAGCGAAGCTTTTCGACTCCATTTCGGACTTTTTCAGCTATAACATTGGCTGTTTCTGGGTCTATATCGGCGAGTAAAACAGTAAATTGATCTTTAGCTGTGCGGCCAGGCAAGCCACTTTGAAAAACATATTTTTGGACTTGTTTAGCTACTTTATTCAAAATAACTTCACCAATTATATCACCGTAATTTTCAGTAAAGTGATCAAGGTTATCTATTTGAATCGCAATGGCGCAAATAGACTTTTTTTGATTAGTCCATACTTGAGTTTGTTGCGTTAAATAATGGCGTTTATAAAGCCCTGTTTGGCTATCAATAATATGTTGTTTACGAAGTTGATTTAGCTGCTTTTTTGTTTTTTCGTGTAGTTGTTTGGCTTTACTTAGTTCTTGCTTAAATTGCTTGTGTTGATTTAGTAATTCGGCGGTTTGATTATGAAGTACTTCAAGCGCTTGACGGCTTTGTTCTATGTTGTTCTCATCTAGTGAATGTACGCATTCGCTCACCTGACCCGCAAAGCGAATTATCTGTTTTTCAGTAGCTTGAGAGTTTTGAGAAAGTGAACTTATAACACCATCAACATTTTGAATCATGTTGACTTGCTCTGTGTGACCGGTATTTAAAAATTCAGCATGGAGCTGTTCAATTAAAACACTGTCTATATTATCTTCAACCGCAATAGCGCGGTCTAAGGCTTTGTTCAGCTCAAGGTTAGTTTGGCTAGTATAGGTATAAACAACTTGATAATTGAGCGGCGTAGGAGAAAGTGCATAGCGCTCTAAAAACACACACACTTTAGTCATCTTCTCTTGTGCAATAGCCATGGAATCATGGAACATCATTTTAAATACCAACTAAGTACGCATAAGTGCAAATTTTAAAATATCTCATTCCATGAGGCGGTTATGCGTCCGAGCTTTTTATTATTTTTTTATACAGTAATCATTATCCGCGCTATTTAAAAGCAAAAACGATAGTTAGGGAACTTAAATTTTACTTTAGCAGCCCAATCGCTGTTTTTCTCATCAATTCGGCTGGTTTTTACTTCTGTTAACGTATGTAGCATTATTTCAATATGCTAGTTTGTCTCATTTACTTGCTATTTCTTTAGCCTACGATAGTTTTATGCAATCTATTGCATCATCAAGTTAAATAATAATGAATCTTTTTTTACCAAAAACGCTTCGCCAAACGCTTCTTGGCATAACTGCTTTATGTTCGTTAAGTGCATGTCAAATAACCACACCCAATGCGGATGAGCAGTTTACTCAAGTAGCACAATCTATTGTTCAATATAGAGAAAGTATAAATCCTTATAGCAGTTCAAAAGGGGTTGATGGCTATTTACTTGCCAATTTATCGCTAGAATTTTTAGCAAAGCAGTACAAAAGTAATACTCAATTATTAGCAGACTTAGATGCCGTAGATGCAACTAAGCTTAGTGACGAAAATCAAATTAACTTAAGTATTATTCGTGCTCAGGTGCAAAATAGCGTTGACGAATATGTGTTTAATGCGCATTACATGCCGCTTACATCTGAGTATGGTTTTCACTCCGGTCTGTCGTACATCGTTAACAGTTCTCAATATAAAAAAGAGCAAGATTTAGAGACATACCTTGCACGTTTAGCACAAATCCCCCGCTTTTTTGGGCAAAATATATATTGGATGAAAAAAGGGCTCGAAACAGGTCTCACCCAACCAAAAGCAGTGTTAGAAGGATACGAAGACTCCATAAGTACTTATATTGTTGATGATGTAACTCAATCAGAATTTTATAAACCGTTTTTAGCTAACACTGCCAGTTTAAGTGAGAGTGACTTTTATGCACTTCAACAGCGAGCTAAAGTTGTTTTAAAAAATAAAGTAATACCAGCATATAAAAGCTACTTAACGTTTTTTACTGAGCAATACCAACCGGGCGCCCGCACAAGTATTGGTATTTCAGAAACCCCTAATGGCAAAGCTTTTTATAAAAACCGTGCTAAGCATTACACTACTACCGACATGACACCAAAAGAGATCCACGAGCTAGGCTTAAAAGAAGTTGCTCGCATTCGAGGTGAAATGGAAGCTGTAATAAAAGAAGTTGGTTTTAAAGGCTCATTTGCTGAGTTTATTCACTTTTTACGTACCGACCCACAGTTTTACGCAACAACACCTGAGCAACTTTTAAAAGAAGCATCTTACATTGCTAAAAAAATGGATGCACAGCTGCCTAAGTTATTTCATACCTTACCGCGTAAACCTTATGGCGTGGCACCGGTACCCGCAAGTATTGCCCCTAAATACACAACAGGTCGGTATTCTGGCTCTAATCGAGATGATGAAGCTGGATACTACTGGGTAAATACTTACGCTTTAGATAAGCGCCCTCTGTATGTTTTAGAAGCATTAACGTTGCACGAAGCAGTGCCAGGTCATCATTTACAAATATCACTTAATGCAGAGCTTGAAAATTTGCCGAGCTATCGTCGTGATGCTTACCTTTCGGCATTTGGCGAAGGTTGGGGGCTTTACTCTGAATATTTAGGTTTAGAGGCAGGCTTTTATCAAGACCCATATAGCCGTTTTGGTCGCTTAACTTATGAAATGTGGCGAGCAGCACGTTTGGTTGTTGATACAGGGATGCACATGTATGGCTGGAGCCGCGAGCGAGCTATGAACTTTATGAGCGAGAACACCGCGCTTTCGCTGCATAATGTTAAAACAGAAACTGACCGTTATATATCTTGGCCAGCTCAGGCACTGTCATACAAAATTGGTGAGTTAACTATTAAACGTTTACGTGTTGAAGCAGAGCAAGCGCTTGGACCAAATTTTGATATTCGCGAATTTCACCATCAGGTTCTTCGCCATGGTTCAGTGCCCTTGTCAGTATTAGAAACACAGGTACGTTTATATATAAAAAATGAGTTAACTAAGCTGCAAAATTAGCTTTGTAGGGCTTATAAACCTTGAACAAACAAAGGTGTTGTGTCATTTTGACCGCAACACCTTTTTTATACCACAGACCTAGTAATGTAGTTTATTTTAGCGACTCCAATCGTCAAAATATTCACATACTACGCAATAGGTATTATCTAAAAATATAGCCATCAAGGGGCCTTAGATGAGCAATTTCATTATGTTTAGTATTGACGTATTTGCGAGTATTTTTATTATCGCACTTGGGTTAATTGTGCTTACTGTTATTATTTTTTACTTTCGCGATATAACACAAACAAAACATGCTATTAGGCGTAACTACCCAGTAATTGGCCGCTTTCGATATTTTTTTGAACGCCAAGGTGAATTTTTCAGACAATACTTTTTTGCTCTCGATCGAGAAGAAATGCCATTTAACCGCGCTGAGCGCAGTTGGGTTTACCGCGCAGCAAAAGATGTCGATCGCACCGCTGCATTTGGTTCAACACAAAGCTTAGAAGTGACGGGTACGGTTATGTTTATGAACTGTGCTTTTCCTACTTTAGATGAAGAAGCACTCGACCCGAGTAATGTTACTTTAGGTCCGTATTGTAAAACACCTTACACCACTAATTCGTTATTTAATGTGTCGGGCATGAGCTTTGGTGCGCTTTCAAAGCCTGCTGTGCGCGCTTTATCAAAAGGTGCTAAATTAGCGGGTTGCTGGATGAACACAGGTGAAGGGGGCTTAAGCCCTTACCACCTTGAAGGTGGCGCCGATTTGGTATTTCAAATTGGTACAGCTAAATATGGTGCCCGAGACGAGCATGGAAACTTAAGCACCGAAAAACTTAAAGAAATAGCAGCTCACGAACAAGTCAAAATGTTCGAGCTAAAAATGAGCCAAGGTGCAAAACCAGGTAAAGGCGGTATGTTACCAGGGCGCAAAGTTAACGCCGAAATAGCTAAAATTAGGGGTATTCCAGAAGGGCAAGATTCGATTAGCCCAAATGGACACCCTGAAATAAAAAACCCAGCCGATATTCTCGATATGATTGCCACTGTGCGTAATACCACAGGAAAACCAACAGGCTTTAAAGCCGTTATTGGTGATTACACCTGGTTAGAAACGTTATTTGCAGAAATTAATCATCGTGGCATTGAGTCGGCACCCGATTTTATAACAATTGATAGTGCTGATGGTGGTACGGGGGCTGCACCGCAGCCGCTTATGGATTCGGTGGGTTTACCTCTTCGCGAAAGCTTGCCGCTTGTAGTTAATATGCTTGAAAAGCACGGGCTTCGAGATCGCGTGAAAATTATTGCATCGGGTAAATTAATCGTTCCTTCAAAGGTTGCATGGGCATTGGCGCTCGGTGCTGATTTTGTTGTATCGGCTCGTGGTCATATGTTTGCACTGGGCTGTATTCAGGCAATGCAATGTAATAAAGATACCTGTCCAACCGGGATCACTACGCATAACGAGCGTTTGCAACGCGGCTTAAATGTAGCTGATAAAGCGCAACGAGTAGCTAACTATAATAAATATATTCATTACGGAGCCGGTTTAATTGCTCACTCATGCGGTGTAACAAGTGCACGTGAGTTGGCTCGTAAGCATGTACGTATAGTGCAAGAAAGTGGGCTTTCAGAGCCGCTTGATAAAATTTATGAAAACTACAAGTAAGCTTTAACTAACTAGAAGGCGCTTATAGCGCCTTTTTTAATGCTTGTTAGTTTAATTGGCTTATTAATAAACTAAAGAATGCTTCTTTGTTGTTGCATGTTTGTGCATTTAAAATAAGTTGCTCGCCTAGTGCTAATGTTTGTTTTTGCACTGTAAGGCGCGCATTGTCATCACTAATACTATCTATATCGCTTACGTGCGCAAGCCCAATAGTGCGCCTAATTAACTCAGCACCACAGTAACCAACAGCATCTTGCAATACGTTTTTCATAAAGTATTGCGCATAGCTTACTGGCGCTAGTGATTCATCTGTTGTTTTAGTGCGTATTAATTCAAGCCATTGCTGCTCAAATAAACTATAGGTGTCTACGATACAGCTAAGTAAATGTGTTTGGTAATTACGACGTGCTACAAAGTCATCAATATGCCCTGCTTGTGCGCAGTAATTCAATAGCAAATTACCAATAAAAGAGCCAATATCGAACCCAATAGGCCCAAAAAAGCCAAACTCTGGGTCAATCATCTTTGTATTATTACAATCAACAAAAATGCTACCGCTGTGCATATCACCATGAAGTAATGTTTGCGGGTTAGATAAAAAATTAGCTTTTAGTTTTGCTATTTCTAACTTCAATGCGTTGTTTTTTTGTATTGCGTCAACTTCGTTTTGTAGTTGCTTTGGGTAGTTATTGCGTTCGTGCTCAATGTACGGATCGCTAAAAAATAAGTCTTCAGTGATTTGGCAAAGCTCAGGATTAGTAAATTGGCTAACGAGTGCTTTTTTAGTTTGCGCGGTTAAGTAAAAATCTGAATTATAAAAGCCGGTGTGGCTTAAGTAGGTCGCTACGTGCTGCGCTAATTTAGGGAATTGCTCTGCATTATTTTGTGCAGTACGCAATATTTGTAAATTACCTAAATCTTCTAAAATAGTCAGCGCTTGCATTTCACTATAATGTAAAACATTAGCAGTATAAGTAGGGCAAATAGCACCATGGTTAAGTAAAACTTGTGCTTCTATACGGGCTCTATCAAGCGTTAATGGCCACGACTCACCCACGCAACGCGCGTAAGGCAGAGCTTGCTTTAAAATAACACTATTGTTTTGCTCATCAGTAATTCTAAATACTAAATTAAGATTGCCATCACCAAACTCATATGCCGATAAGGTTTGTCCGGAATCAAAAAAATTACATTGTTTAGATTCAATTAATGTCGATACGTAATCGATAGCGCGCTGTGCATTAAAAGCAACATAGTTAGTCATGGTTTAAATCTCAAAAATCAGCTTTTAAGCATTCTATACTTTTAAATGTTTAGATGTCTACAAGTCTAACTTGAGAGTTATTCAAAGTGGTGTAAAATAACGTTACGCATTTTTAATACCTTAAGCATTATGCAAAACTTAATCGCAAGCAGTTTAAAATATGAAAACGGGTCGCTTAGTGTGCTCGACCAATATTTACTACCTCACCAGCAGGTATGGCATCAGTGCCATGATGTAGAAACCATGAAAGAGCTGATCATTAACTTAAAAGTGCGTGGAGCCCCACTTATTGGTTTAGGCGCGAGCTTGTTAGTGGCGTATTTAGCTGAGCAAGGGGTAGTGAAAAGTGAGCTTGAAAAAGCAATCAATGAACTAGAAGCCACTCGTCCAACGGCGGTTAATTTAATGCATTGTATGGCGGCATTGCGAAAAGCTTTAACGCAAAGCGATTATGTTGCCGGTATTGTTAGTACTGCTGAGCGGTTGTTTATTGAAGATATTGAGCTGTGTGAACGAATGGCAAATCGTGGTGCCGAGCTTATAAATAGTGGCGACAACATATTAACTCATTGTAATACAGGGGCGCTTGCAACCGCTGGTATTGGTACTGCACTGGGTGTTATTTACAAAGCGCAGCAAAAACATGGCAACGTACATGTGTGGGTTGATGAAACACGACCATTATTACAAGGCGGCCGCTTAACGGCCTTTGAGCTTGAGCGCTGGGAAATACCGTACACATTAATTTGCGATAATATGGCGGCAAGTTTAATGGCTGCAGGTAAGGTGGATAAAATAGTAGTAGGCGCTGATCGTATTGCTGCCAATGGTGATTTTGCTAATAAAGTGGGCACCTATAATTTAGCCGTACTTGCGTATTTTCATAACATTCCATTTTATGTAGTTGCGCCTATTACCACGCTTGATACCAACACCGCGTGTGGTAATGATATAGAAATAGAGCAACGTAATCCTCAAGAAGTGCGCGGAGTTAGCGGTAGCTTTGGTGAGGCTTTATGGGCACCCACCAATGCTAATGTATATAACCCTGCATTTGATATAACGCCGGCAAAACTGGTCACAGGGTGGGTGTTAGATACAGGTGTGTATAACCAAAGTCAGGTAGAAAATGGCGATCTCATAAAGCTTAAGTAACTTCGCAATATTTTTGGTCCACGTTATGTTTATTAGTGTGGACCAAGGTTTTGAATGAATAACTTACGATAATAGCGGAAATTGCTCTGCAATAGACGAGTCAGTGCTTTTTGCTACCCAGCCCTCTTTATTGTTAAATAAGCGAATGGCGGTAAACTCAGGATCGCTTCCCATATCAAACCAATGCGGGGTAAGTTCAGGCACTGAAATTAAATCGCCTTGTTGGCAAAGTACCTGGTAAACCTTATTGCCTAAATGCAGGCAAAATAGCCCTTGGCCTTTTACAAAAAAACGCACTTCGTCTTCACTATGAGTATGTTCAAATAAAAACTTTTTGCGCAGCTCTGATGCGCCAAGACTACCTTTAGCTAGAGATATAACGTCTACTGTTTGATAGCCATTTTCGGTTTTTAACCGATCTATATCGTTTTTGTACGCACTAATAATTTGCTCGTGGGTGGTGTGCTCATTAATATTTGCATTTGCTTGCCATTGTTCAAAACGTACGTTTACTTTAGCTAGTTGCTTTGTAATATCATCAGCATTTGATGTGCTTACAAGTGCTTTGCTTGCATCGTTGTCAGCATATATTGTTAATTGACTCATACTAATTGCTCCAATTTAAATTGGCTAAAGTCATTAATATAAGGGTGTGCTTTAGTGCTTGCTTGCCCATCACGAATTAAATGTAGTGTTTTTAAGCCTGCAGCTTGCGCGGCATCAAGCTCGCCGGCTACATCACTTAAAAAGAGTATTTCTGCTGCTTTAAACGGTAACAGCTCAACAATGGTGTTATAGGCTATTTGCTCTTGTTTTGCGCCAACTTTGGTGTCAAAAAAGTCAGTAAACAAGCTGCGAATGTCACCATAATCACTGTATTTAAAAAGTAGCTGCTGCGCTTTTACTGACCCTGACGAGTACACATATAAAGCTATATCGTTGTTGTACTGAGCTTGTAAAAAATCAAATGCATCTGGGTATAAATGACCCTTAAAATCACCGTGTTCATACCCTGTTTGCCAAATTAAGCCTTGTAACTGCTTAAGTGGAGTGATTTTTTTATCTTCATCAATCCAGGTAAGTAAAGTGCTAATGACCTCTTCAATATCGGCGTTTGGTTTTTCGATAAGGGCTTTTACGGCACTAATTTGCTCAGCTACATCTGGCTTATTAGCATTGGCACGTACAAAGGTAGGTAACTGTTTTGCTGCGTAAGGAAACAACACCTCTTTAACAAACGAGATACGGGTTATTGTGCCTTCGATGTCGGTTAAAATGGCTTTAATCATTTAGTTACTCCCGCTTGAATACCTATTATTTTTAGGCGCTCTAGTTCGCAGCGAAATAAAAACTCTAAGGCTTCTAGGTGGCGACGAACTTCATCAATATTACGTCCTACTGCATATAAACCATGACCACGTATCAGTACGCCATGCTCTATAGGCGTGTGTAAATGATGGTCACTGACCAGTAGGCTTAATCGGTCAATATCTTGATCGTTATCGAAAATAGGAATGCTCAGCGTTTCTAAATGCGAAGTAAAGCCGCTCAGTGCTTTTTGCATTTCATAGCCTGTTAAATCAAGCTGATGCCCTTGGGTAATTTGCGACAGTACGGTAGCGGCTACAGAGTGAGTATGCAAAACACACTGCGCATCAGGTATAAGCTGATACAAACTTAGATGTAATTGTGTTTCTGCCGATGGTTTTACAGCTCCTGCTAGGCGCTCGCCTTGATGATCTAATTGCAAAAAATGCTCTTGCGTCAGTGAGCCTTTATCGTGCCCACTAGCTGTAACAACAAAGCCAGTGCTAGTACGAGCTGAAAAGTTTCCGCCTGTTGCGGGTACCCAGCCTTTTTGGCTAACCCATTTTCCGGCTTCAATAAGTTGTGAAATAGCGGTATTGTTTTGCATACATTCCTCACTAATGAGCGTAAAGTTAATTGTTTTTAGACGGCTATACTTCTGTTTTAAGCAATGATAGCATCGCTTTAAGCGCAAAACCATCATTAAGGGCATCACGTGTTTGAAAGTAAATTACCAAATTTAGGCGTTAGTATATTTAGCCAAATGAGCGGGTTGGCTAATGAGTTTTCGGCAATTAATCTCTCTCAAGGCTTTCCTGAGTTTGATGCTCCTGATCTTTTAAAAACGCAGTTAAATTATTATGTGCAGCAGGGCGTTAATCAATATTCACCTTCAAGTGGTGTACCACGATTACAGCAACAAATTGCTGATTTAGCAAAGCGCAAATATGCAGCTGATATAAACGCAGCTGATCAAGTGACTGTTACCTCGGGTGCAACAGAGGCATTGTTTGTGGCTATTCAAACAATTGTACGCCCAAATGATGAAGTGATTGTATTTGACCCTGCATATGACTCTTACCAACCGGCAATTGAACTCGCTGGTGGAAAGTCGGTACACATTGCTTTAAGTGCGCCAAATTACACTATTGATTGGCAAGTAGTAAGCCAAGCTATTACTAAAAATACCCGTGCAATTATTATTAATACGCCTCATAACCCAAGCGGTAAAATATTACAGCCACAAGATATAAAAGCGCTTAAAGAGTTAGTTGGTACTCACAATTTGTATGTAATAAGCGATGAGGTATATGAGCACATTACGTTTGATGAACAACCGCATTTAAGCGTATTACGCGATGATGAATTATTTGCCAAAAGCTTTGTTGTATCGAGTTTTGGTAAAACGTTTCACAGCACGGGCTGGAAAATGGGGTACTGTATTGCACCTGCCGATTTAGCTGTCGAATTTAGAAAAATTCATCAGTACGTTACGTTTTCAAGTTTTACCCCCGCACAGCATGCGCTTGCCGATATGCTCGAGCAGCAAGGTGAGCATATAGATGAGCTAAGCGGGTTTTATCAGCAAAAACGCGACTTATTAGCGAGTCATTTAAGTAACAGCCGTTTTAAAATTTTACCTAGCCAAGGCACTTACTTTTTATTGTTAGATTACAGCGATGTATCGGATTTAAACGATGTTGAATTTTGCCATTGGTTAGTTGAGCAAGCCGGTGTTGCGGCTATTCCGTTAAGTGTTTTTTATCAAAATCCACCAACCGACAAAGTAATTCGTTTATGCTTTGCTAAAAACGACAACACTCTCATAGAGGCTGCGCAAATATTATGTCAACTTTAACCATTACAGCATTGCAAAGCTCGCTTTATTGGCTTGATAAAGATGCTAATTTAGCCATGTTTAATAAGCAGCTTGAAGCAATTACGCATCAGCCCGATCTTATTTTATTGCCCGAAACATTCTCGACTGGCTTTGCCATTAATTTAGATTGTGCAGAGCCTGAAAACGGTAAAGTACTGACGTGGTTAAAGGCGCAGGCTCATAAACATGATGCGGTTATTGCGGGTTCGGTACTTGTTGCACAAGGCGATAAAAAAGCGAATCGGTTTTATTGGGTAAAACCCGATGGTGAGGTGAGTTATTACGATAAGCGCCATTTATTTCGCTTAGGCAGCGAGGGCGATTATGTTGTAGCAGGGCAAGCGCGCAAAGTTTTTGAAATCAATGGTTTTAAACTATTACCGCAAGTATGCTATGACCTGCGCTTTCCGGTATTTCAACGTAATAATAACGACTACGATGTAATGATAAACGTAGCAAATTGGCCTGCTGTACGCCGCCATATTTGGGATACGTTACTTATGGCGCGTGCAATGGAAAACCTGTGTTACGTAGTAGGTGTTAATCGCGTGGGGGAAGACGGTAATGGTGTGGCGCACAATGGCGGTACCGCAGTATACGACTTCAAAGGCGATGCGTTAACTAAAGCGCAAGATAACACTGAGCAACTAGTTACTATAACACTTGAAAAAGCGCCACTGGATGAGTTTAAAGCAGCGTTTCCTGCCTATTTAGATGCAGACTCTTTTACATTAATATAAACACGTTAATTTAGCGCAGAGCCAATAAAGTGTTAAAATAGTCGCTGATATTTTTGTTGGCGGCTAATGTACATTATGAACACTTTAATCACTCCTGTAATTTTAGCAGGTGGCATAGGCTCTCGCTTGTGGCCGCTTTCTCGCCAAGCAATGCCTAAACAATTTTTACCACTACTAAATGAAAACATGTCATTGCTACAAAGTACGTTGGCGCGTGTTTCTAATGAGTTGTTTGATAATGCTATTTTAGTGTGTAACGAGCAGCACCGATTTATTGCCGCCGAGCAGGCTGAAAGCTCAATTCCTACTGCATTATTACTCGAACCTAAAGGTAAAAATACCGCGCCTGCCATCGCATTAGCCGCCCACTATGCGCTGCAAAATGGGATTACCGGCCCGCTATTAGTGATGCCTGCCGATCATCATATTAAAAACTTTGATGTATTAACGGCTAAGCTCCCTGAAGCAGTAAAACTTGCTGAGCAAGGAAAGCTAGTGACATTTTCGATTACTCCTACAGAGCCTCATACTGGCTATGGTTATATAAAACAAGGCGCGGCTATTGTTGGAACGGGTTGTTACGATGTTGCACAATTTAAAGAAAAGCCTGACGTAGATACAGCGAACCGCTATTTAGCTCAAGGTGGTTATAGCTGGAATAGCGGGATGTTTTTATTTACCCCTGCAGCCTATCTAAAAGAGCTCGAACGGTTTGCGCCAAAAATAGCAACGAGTGTCGCTGCAGCGGCGCAATTTACTAAAGATTTAGGGTTTACCCGCCCAAGCAACAGTGCGCTTGAACACTGCCCAAGCGATTCAATTGATTACGCCATTTTAGAGCGCAGTAATAACGCAGTTGTTATGCCTGTTGATTTAAAATGGAGTGATGTAGGTAGTTTTTCATCCCTTGATGCGCTTACAAAAAAAGACAAAAACGGTAATAGTTTAAACGCTAATTATATTGCTCAAAAAAGTATTAATAACTTAGTTATTAACGAGGCTGAACACACTCTTGCCACGCTTGGAGTAAGCAATTTAGCAATTATTCATACTCATGATGCCACGTTAATTGCAAACCAAAATGAGCTAGATTCTTTGCCTTTGTTGCTTAAGCAAATTGCTACAACACAGGCCGATAAACTTAATCATCATCAAGTGGTTTTTCGCCCATGGGGGAATTACCGTACTTTGGTTGAAGGCACAGGCTTTAAAGTTAAAAAAATTACTGTTAATAGCGGTGCTAAGCTTTCGACGCAGCGCCATCAGCATCGCGCTGAACATTGGGTGGTGGTTTCGGGTATTGCAAATGTATGTATTGATGAGCAAGCGTATACGCTAACGCATGACCAATCGTGTTATATCGCGGCTAAGCAAATTCATAGCTTGGCTAATAATCAAAAAGAGCCGTTAATTGTTATTGAAGTGCAAACCGGTGCTGTACTTGATGAAAGCGATATAGAGCGATTTGATGATAAATATGGAAGGGGTTAAAAATAAAATTCATGCCAAAAAGGACGTTTCAATATTAATGAGTAAAGTCATTTATAAAATCACACCTGACGTGAATCATTATCGAGTCATATTTCCTGATGATGAAACTTTATGTGAATCTGAGTTATGGAAACCTAATACTTCTACAAAAGAGTCTACACTGATAAATTTTAGTGCCCATTATAATAATGAAAAAGAGACGCCGATAGGTGATATGACAGCAATAAATTTACAGGGTCTTGCTATAAGGGATCATGTAGCAAATGAATTGGCAGAGATTTTTGAAGATTCGGGAGAGTTACTGCCTTTCCATGTCGGTGATGATAATTGGTACTTTTATAATGTCACTCGAAAAATAGAGGGTATATTAAATGTTGAGATGAGTACTTTTATGCTGCCAAGTTTAAATATCGGATTACAAAAAGCGGTGTTCAAAAAAGAAAAACTACCAAAGCTTAGCTGCATATTTAAAATGCCAGAAGACCGATTTGAAGGCACTTACGTTTTTGACTCTCGTGTAAATGATAAAGATATTACTTTAAACCTATTTTGTGCCTTGCAAGCCCATGGCTTTACTGGGCTTAGCTTTGAAGAGGTTGCGAGGTTTGATTAACCTAAAGTAAAATTTAAAAAACTTAAACGCTTTTTTAATTTCACTCTAACTGTCCTCGCACAAACTTTAAATATTGCTCTAAGCTGCGTTGCCACAGATCTAGCGCTTCATCAAGCATATCGTTATGTGGCTTTTTATCGAGTAAACGGCGCTCTATTTTTTTAAGCTCAATACCATAGCGATTAAAACCAAGTTGCAGAGCGGTACTTGCTTGGCGATGTAAAAGCTTAATGCATTGCTCTGGTTGTTGGTCAATAAGCTTTTGACAGCGAGTTAGCTTGTTGCGGGCTGAAAGCACAAATTCATTATAAATTGAAGACACTTCATCTTCACTAAATGAGCTGGTGAGTGTTTCGGCCGCTGTTTTGTCATACAAGGTATCAATAAGCTCTACTGCAATGCTCGCAGTTTGATTAGATTGAGAGTCACTAAGTGCTTGGCGAAGCTTTTCATGCTTAATAGGCTTGCCTACAATGTCTTTTATTCCTAATTCTAAATACTCTTTTACTTCGTCAGGGCTAAGGCTTGCAGTAAATGCGAGTACTGGCGTTCGTTGATTTTTATGATCAATGCGTTTTAGACGTTTAAGTACTTCTTGGCCTGTTAAATCAGGTAGGTTCATATCAAGCAAAACAACATCGAAGTGGTGAGCTTGCATGAGCTCTATGGCACTTTTCCCATCTTTTGCGAGCTTAATTTTGTGTTCATCGTCGGCCATAAATTCTATAGCAATTTTTTGATTTAAATCTAAATCTTCAACCAGTAATACATCAAGACCTGTTAAGTAATCTTTAGTTTGATGGCGCTGCTCTACAAGGCTTAATTCACCTAAAGTAAAAGTAACGGTAAAGCTAAATACACTACCAGTACCAAGCTGGCTGGCTATTTCGAGTCGGCTACTGAGCTTTTCAAGCAGGCGGCTAGTAATAGCTAAACCAAGGCCGGTTCCGCCTTTTTCTTTTCCTGCGCTACTTTGTACATAAGGTTCTGTTAAGTAGGCTATCTCGTCATTTTCTATACCTGGTCCTGAATCTTTGACACTAATTTTTATCGTGTGCTCAAGTTGTTTTTCTAATACTAAATCAACCTGAATTTTAACGGTTCCGTGATCTGTAAATTTAATAGCGTTACCGACTAAATTAATAATTATTTGTCTAAGTTTTTGTTGGTCGCAGTAATAACAGGCTTGCTCAGGAATATTATAGATAAGCTCAAATTTTAGCTGCTTTTGCTCGGCCATTGGGCTTAGTAATAAACATAAATTATTAAGCCATGTTTTAAATTCTACATCTTCTTCGTAAAGCGCTTCGTCACTCTGATCTAGGCTCGCGTAATCAAGGACCTTATCTACCAACAAGTTAAGTGATTCGGCAGAATTTATAATTGCCTCGCAATAGGCTTTATTGCGGGTATCACTTGTTTGGTTCATAACAAGTTGGGCACTGCCTAAAATACCGTTTAGTGGGGTGCGAATTTCGTGGCTTATTGTTGATAAAAAGAGCCCGCGAATTTCTAAATCTTTTTGTGCTTTATCGGCGAGTTTATTGAGGTGCTGCTCTCTGCGCTCATTACATAATAACGCCATACCTGCAGCATAAAACATGGGTGCAATTACGCCATTTAAAAATAGCAAAGAGCTAAACCAGCCGTTTACTAAAAGATTTTTTTGTTCAATGTTATCCATAAATAACGAGCGGCCAATAAAGCTCAAAGCAACAAGCGTTAAAATGGTTATGTATACAATGCTGCCATTAGGGTAGGGTTTGCGCGCGTACTTAATAAATATAAAGAGTAAAAAGCCGGCTTCTGCTATGTGCTGTATATCGGATGCAATCACTCTTTCGTGTAAAGATGGGTCAAAAAAGGTGTAATAGCCAAGCATTACAGTGCAAAAAGCAGTTACTGAGCAAAGTAATTTAAAACCAATACCGTGATAATTTAAAAACTGACTGAGCGATAAACAATGCACTATTGATGCGGCAAACATCATGCTACTAGCAGCGCTAATAATCACTAAATTATGTGTATCACCAACAAGCGTAAAACCAATAACAGAGCCTAATAGCAATATGGGATAGAAAATGCATAGCAGCGTGCCCGATATTTGTTTGTTTGTTCGCCATGTTAAAAAGTTAAGTAAGGTCATTACAACCATGATGGCGATGCTGGCAAAATAAAGAGTGAAAGAGTCGAGCATTAATATTCCAGCAAAGTAGTTTTAAACTAAGATTATCAAAAGTATACACTTATACCAATTATCAAAACAGATTACTTAGGCAATCAAATTGGTATTAAATAAGTGTGTAACACATACAAAAACAGACACCTAAGTGTCTGTTTTTAATTTTAAACTAAATATATGATTAACGAATTTCATCAGGGATATTTTGTTGTGCCCAAGATAGGAGCTCAATACGGTTACGACATTTAGTTTTTCTAAATGCGCTATATAAATGTGTTTTAACTGTGTGTGGACTGATACTTAAATCTTCAGCGATTTCTTTATTCTTCGAACCTTTACTCATTAGTGAGATTATTGCTTTTTCTCGCTTAGTAAGTTTAACAGGCTCAATATCCCCTTCGGTTAGTTTATGCAGCGCATCTTTATTAAATTGCAGCATACGATTTAATGCATTACACATAATATCGCGACGGTACCAAAGCTGATCTTCAAGTAGTAAACGAATACCTTTCATTAATACATCGGCGTTATCTGTTGTGTAAAATACGCCACGAATACCGCTCAACAATGCACGATTAGCAAGCTCAGGGTTCTCGTCTAGATTAAATAATATGATATCGCATTTAATACGTAGGTTTACTAGTTGTTCTTTTAGTTTTCCCCATGCATCCTTGCTAGATGTTTCGATAAACAAAAGTCGAGTCCCTTCAGGTATATCTAAAATATTAGTACCCGTGGTTACGTCAAGGCCTTGCGTTTTTAACAAAGGTTCTAAAACGTTAATACCAATAGTGTTAATTGGCTCTTGATCTAATAACAAAAAGGCTGAACTGCTCATGTTTTTATACTCTTTTATAAAGCTGACTGTTTAAGTTTATCACGACTTCCGCACCTTTTGTATTAGAAAGTCGCTGAAGCACTCAATAACAAATACGATTTTACGATTATTTAAACATAAAATGTTGCAAATAAGTAACTGTTTATTCTTTATAACCATGAAAAATCATAACATTTGTAACTAATTGGTTGAGCAGAATAGTTAGATAAAAATTTTTAATTAATTTACTTTTTTTACATTTTGGTAAGGTGGCCATCCCATTTCTTTACCGCCAAGCATATGTAAATGTATGTGATAAACGGTTTGTCCACCATGTTCGTTACAGTTCATGACCACGCGGTATCCGTCCTCAGCAAAATTGTGCTGCTTAGCTAATTTTGCCGCAACAACGTATAAATTGCCTACTAAATGTGAGTTTTCAGGATTTATATCATTTATAGTAGCAATTGCTTTTTTGGGGATAATTAACACATGAAATGGCGCTTGTGGATTTATATCTTTAAATGCGAGGGTGTCTTCATCTTCGTAGACAATGTCGGCCGGAATTTCACGATTAATTATTTTGGTAAAAATAGTCTCTTGGCTCATAGTGTGTTCCTAATTAAGTGTTATGAATTTTAAGCTCACTAATGACAAACTTTCAAAGCAGTGTCAAACTGAAATCAAATAAAGGAGTTAATATGCTTAAACCAATTTTAATAAGTAGTGCAGTTGCATTACTACTTAGTTTTTCGGCTAATGCTGAAAACATTCACTTTCCAGAAGAAATTGTACCACTACAAGTGGGCGATAAAATGCTAGAAAGCTCTTTGTTTAGCCGTATTGATGATGTAGAGCTTGCGCCAGGAACTTACCAGCTTAGGCTAAAATATACCGATTTATATGAAGATGATTATGACACGCATGAAGTTGTGGAGTCGGAACCATTTTGGGTAAGTGTAACTGTTGAAGCAGGTAAAGATTATACCTTAGTGTTTAATCGTGCTGAAAATGCAGTATCTGCAAAAGTATTTGCAGAAGCACCACAAGTTAGTTTAAAAGCAAAAAGTAGCGCTGTTGCTAAGCCTTTAAGTGTTATTTCTAACACGCAGCTAGCAAGCAATAAACCGGTAATGCAAAATACAATGCCTGCAGGACCTTCTCGTCCTAGTCAGCCAATAAAGCCGATAGCACCAATTACAGGTAAAGGCATGCCAAGTGCGCCGCAAATGCTTGATTTTTGGTGGCAACAAGCCACAACTGCAGAGCGTAAAGCTTTTTTAGAAAAAGTGACAAAGTAGAAAAATAGCAAAACAAAAGGGCCAAATTTGGCCCTTTTTAGTTTCTAGTTAACGCTATTTATTCAAATAATGCGTCAATAGTACCTTGTGCAAGAGGGTGGTAACCCGGGCGTGCTTTTAAGTACACGCTTTGTGCCCACTCTTTTTTACCGTTAGTGATAAGGGATTTATATAACGGTACAATTAACTTACGACGGCCAATGCCTGATAAGTGCTTATCAAGTGCAGGGTAAATTGGTTGATAACCATTTCCTACTGCTAGCATAAACCAAGCAAATGCACGTTCAGCATTAGTTGACTGTGTTAGGTTAAATTCTGAGTCAAGCTCTACCATGTGCTCTTGGCTTAAATCACGTGGTAAGTTATTTAAAAAGTGTAGCCACTCATGCACAGACCAATCAGCTGTTGGCAGTTGAGCTGCAGTTGTGTCGCCTTTTAGCCATGCTGCTGTTGCAGTATCTACTTTATCAAATGCATCAGAAGTAGGGTTTGGCGCATCATTTGGTAATCCAGGTTCAAAAATCCATTCGTTTACTTTATCCATGCTTACAACACCAGGATACTTTTCAATTAAGTTAGCTTTTAAGTAAGTAACAAATTGCGCGGTAGTAAGTGATTTAAACGAAAACTCTTTAAAGTACGCTTTTACAAACGGGTCAAACTTATCGCGACCATATTTGTTTTCTAGGTAAATTAAAAATAATTGACCTTTAGTGTAAGGCACTGAGCTGAATGCATCGTCTGGGTCGCGGCCGTTAAGTTTTAAATTAAGGCGTGTATCTGGTGCATCAATTGTTTTAAGTTGTGCGCGTAAAGACGCTGAATCAAGTGCTTGTTCCATAACCGCACGGTCACGGCCAAATACTTCTTCCATAATGCGGTTTTCAACGTACGAGGTAAAACCTTCGTTTAACCATAAATCTTCCCACGTTGCGTTAGTTACTAAGTTACCTGACCAAGAATGAGCAAGCTCATGAGCAATAAGGTTAACTAAGCTTTTATCACCGGCAACAACCGTTGGAGTAATAAATGATAAGCGTGGGTTTTCCATGCCACCAAACGGAAAACTTGGTGGTAGCATTAATAAGTCGTAGCGACCCCATGCATATTCGCCGTACATCGCGTTTGTTTTATCGATCATGGCTTGGGTGTCGTCAAATTCAGCAACTGAGGCATCTAAAATTGTCGGTTCAGCAAATATGCCTGTTTGATGCGACATTGCTTTAAATTCTAAGTTACCTGCGCCAATAGCAATTAGGTAAGGTGAAATTGCTTGTGGCATATCAAAAATGTAGTCGCCATCTTTATAAAGCGCATCTTTGTTATCGGCACTCATTACAGCACGTATATCTTTTGGTGTATGAATTCGTGCAGAGTAAGTTACACGCATTGCGGGTGTATCTTGCACTGGGATCCAACTACGTGCATGAATTGCTTGCGATTGGCTGTACATAAATGGATGCGTTTTACTTGCCGTTTGCTCTGGTGTTAACCATTGCAGGCCTGAAGCTTCTGGACGACTGTTGTAATAAATACGAACTACTTCAGCTTGGTTTTTAAACACAATAGTAAGCTTTGAACCTTTAACGTCATCTCGCTTAGCTAAATCAAAAGTCGCTTTTTTCCAGTTACCGCTTTGATCTTTGTACATTACTTTATCAATGTCTAAGTCGCGGGTATCAAGTACGAGAGTTCTACTTTTGCTGTTGTTCCACTGAAGAGTATGCTCTACAAAACCTTCTAATTGCTTGTCGGCAAAATCGACATCTAAATCAAGGTTTAAGTGAGTAGTAACAACATCATCAAGGTTAGCATACGAGTTTTGGTCAATCGCATTAGCCATTGCTTGCGAACACATACCCGCCATAGCGAGGCTTAAAAAAAGAGGTTTAATTTTCATCATTACTCTGAACACAAATAAAAAAGTGCTGGTTTTATATCACGATTGGCACGGTGGGTTGAGTGATTTTTACAATCTAGTGCCACATTTGCGACGATGAGGTAAACTATTGCGATTAGTTACCGGTATTTTTAGAGAGCTTTGTGGCGCATTCATTACACTCCTTACATACATTCGCATTAAACAGCCAATGCCAAAATTTTGTTGAAATTACTCAGCTTGAGCAACTTAAAACGCAAAGTTTTAGTACACCGTTTTGTTTGCTAGGCGAGGGCAGTAATACCGTATTTTTAAATGACTACATGGGTACGGTTATAAAAATAGCCTTAAAAGGGATTAAAATTACTGATCGTGAGAACGACACACTAATAACTATTGCCGCAGGCGAAAACTGGCATCAACTAGTCAGTTATTTATTAGAGAAAAATATACCAGGGCTTGAAAATCTAGCACTTATACCGGGCACAGTGGGTGCATCGCCGGTACAAAATATTGGTGCTTATGGCGTTGAGATAGCTAAATTTATTGAGTTGGTAGAATACTTTGATATAACCACTAAAACTATGCACTCACTAAATAACGAGCAATGTGAATTTGCTTACAGAGACTCAATATTTAAACATGCCCTTAAAAATAAAGCGGTGATCACGCAAGTGCATTTAGCGCTTCCAAAAAAGTGGCAACCAGTATTAAGTTATGGCCCCCTGCAGCAGCTCTCAAGCATTACCCCGCAAGCAGTATTCGATCAGGTTATAAAAACGCGCAATAGCAAATTACCTAACCCATATACACTTGCCAATGCGGGTAGCTTTTTTAAAAACCCAATAATTACTAACCAGCAGTTAGCTGAGCTATTAAAGCAGTTTGCAGATTTACCTCATTACGAATATGGGCAAAGCCATCACAAGGTCGCAGCAGGTTGGCTAATCGATAAAAGTGGTTTAAAAGGGCACCGCGAGGCCGGTGTAGAAGTGCATGAACAACAAGCGCTAGTGCTTGTTAATCACGGAAATAGTGAAGGTAGTGACCTAATAAAAATGATTAAACACATTCAGCAAGTGGTTTATATGCGCTACAACATTATGCTTGAGCACGAAGTACGTTTGATAGATTCGTGCAGCGAATGTCATATTAACGCGGAGCCTGAGCAATGAAAGCACCTGATGGAAACAAACTCGCTATTTTAAATGCACTCAACCAAGGAGGCTTTGTATCTGGGCAAGCCTTGGGTGAAAAGCTAGGAATTAGCCGAGCTGCGGTTAGTAAACATATTAAAACGTTACAAGAAATGGGCTTGGATATTTTTAAAGTGACTGGCAAAGGCTATTGTTTGAATAGTCAGGTGGGCCTTTTAAATAAAACGCAAATTGATCAACACTACAAAGCGCTAGGTGATAATACGGCCAATGTAGAAGTACACCCTATTATAGATTCGACCAACAGTGAGCTTATGCGCCGTATACAGGCTAAAACAGCGCTTGAGTCTGGCACTGTTATTGTTGCTGAAATGCAGCAAGCAGGGCGCGGCCGACGCGGCCGTGTTTGGCAATCCCCATTCGGCGCTAATTTGTATTACAGTTACTTTTGGCGTTTAGATGACGGGCTTCAAGCTGCAATGGGTGTATCAATTGCAGTAGGCCTTGCAGTTTATGATGCAATTAAAGCTTTATACCAAATTGAGGTAGAGCTTAAATGGCCTAACGATATTTATATAAATAAGCAAAAGCTTGCAGGTGTATTAGTTGAGCTCGACGGACAGCCGCAAGGTCCTTGTCAGCTTGTGATTGGTATAGGTATCAACTTACAAATGCCAGACAGCTTTAGCCAACATATAGATCAAGCGTGGACCGACTTAAATCAACATACTCAAAAGCTTGATAAAAACCAACTTGTGGCTTCTCTTACTCATCATTTGGAGCAGCGTTTAGCGCAGTATCGTCAAACGGGTTTGCAAGCTATGTATGAGCAATGGAATTCGCTCAATGCGTTTGCTGGTGAATATGTTGAACTAAACACAGGGCACCGAAGTTGGCGTGGAATATGTGAAGGTATTGACGCACAAGGTGGAATACGAATTCGCCAAGACGGGGAAGTAAAAAGTTATTACGGCGGGGAAGTCTCCCTTAGAAAGGCGCAATTATGAGATTATTGATCGACGTAGGAAATACATCATTAAAAGCTGTGTTGTGGCATAACGAGCAAGCACAACCGGCAGATATAAATAACCTGCCTTGGTTACAAATAACCGAAGTGATTTATGCATGTGTAGGGCGCAGTGATTTACTAAACGATATTCTCGCGCAAGCGGCTAGCAATAATATTATTTGTTTTGAAGCCAAGGTAACCAAAACGCTTGGAGATCTTGTATGCGCTTACGAGCATGTAGCTAACTTAGGCATAGACAGGTGGCTTGCGCTTATTGCTGGATTTACGTTATATCCAAACACAGCATGCATTGTTGTTGATGCGGGAACTGCGACAACAATTGATGTGCTTAGTAGTGAAGGGTTGCATTTAGGTGGCTGGATTTTACCTGGGCTTGATTTAATGACCTCATCACTTACACAAAATACTCAACGTGTTTTTGATGATGGTAAAACTCCATTTACCAATGAACTGGGTAAAAATACGCCTAATGGTTTAAAAAATGGTGCTTTAGTGGCAACCATTGGAGCAATTGAGCAAGCTAAGTTGCACTTAACGGATAAAAAAACAGAGCAAAAAGTACAAATAATTTTTGCTGGTGGCTATGGCTTGCTTTTACAACAGCAATTTGAGGGAAGTATTTTTGATTCATTACTCGTAATGAAGGGGTTAAATTACTGGCACCAGCTAAGCAAAACAACATAAAAAAGTGCAAAAAACGTGTTTTCGCGTGAATATTGAGCATTTAAACTAAAAATTTACACTTTTTTTAATTTTATAGTTGCATCCCAATAAACCTTACTCTAATATCTCGCCCCGTACTAAAGCAGTGCCGACTTAGCTCAGCTGGTAGAGCAACTGACTTGTAATCAGTAGGTCAACCGTTCGACTCGGTTAGTCGGCACCACTTTCCTTTTACCGGAAGTGAATTAGTAGAGAATTATCGTGGAGGGGTTCCCGAGCGGCCAAAGGGATCAGACTGTAAATCTGACGGCTCAGCCTTCGCTGGTTCGAATCCAGCTCCCTCCACCACTTTATTCTTGACGGTTAGAGGTAGTTTAAGAACAGATTTTTATGCGGGCATCGTATAATGGCTATTACCTCAGCCTTCCAAGCTGATGATGCGGGTTCGATTCCCGCTGCCCGCTCCAGTTCTTGTGTTGCTGATATAGCTCAGTTGGTAGAGCGCACCCTTGGTAAGGGTGAGGTCGGCAGTTCGACTCTGCCTATCAGCACCAGTCCTAAGAATCTCCTTGATTACTTCCTTTATCTGTCAGAAAATACTATTTGAAAAAGATTAACTTAATCTACCTTTGGTGGATTATTTTCATATGTAATTTAGATACACAAAACTGATAGGTTCCGTCATGGCAAAAGAAAAGTTTGAACGCGTAAAACCGCACGTAAACGTTGGTACAATCGGCCACGTTGACCACGGTAAAACTACACTAACTGCAGCAATCACTAACGTACTTGCAAAAGTATACGGCGG